>NZ_JBEYJA010000049.1:0-62438 GCF_040703815.1 Streptomyces sp. NPDC006743
TCGCAAGGCGCCGGAAGGTCCTTGTAGCGGAGCTACCAGGGCCTTTCGGCAACGCCGCGAGCGTGCGTGCCGGGCGTCGCGAGCCGGGCGCCCCTATTGTTCGCAGCTCTAAGAGGGCAGCGCCGGCGCGGGCGGCTACGCCTGTGAGCCGCCGCCCCGGCCGGTGAGCCTGGTCACGCGCTCGCCCACGCCCCAGGAGGTGACCCGCCACAGCGCCTCCGCGACGATGTCCCGGCTCATCTTGGAGTCGCCCAGTTCCCGCTCCACGAACGTGATCGGCACCTCGACGACGTGGAAGCCGGCCTTGATCGCGCGCCTGGCCAGGTCGACCTGGAAGCAGTACCCCTGCGAGGCCACCTCGTCGAGGCCCAGCCCCTCCAGGGTCTCCCGCCGGAACGCCCGGTAACCGCCGGTCACGTCGCGGATCGGCACGTCGAGCATGAGGCGCGAGTAGGTGCTGCCGCCGCGGGAGAGGAACTCGCGGGACTTCGGCCAGTTGACCACGCGGCCGCCCGGCACCCAGCGGGAGCCGAGGACCAGGTCGGCGCCCTTGAGGGCGGTCAGCAGCCGGGGAAGCTCCTCGGGCTGGTGGGAGCCGTCGGCGTCCATCTCGACGAGGACGCCGTAGTCGCGCTCGAGCCCCCAGCGGAAGCCAGCGAGGTAGGCGGCGCCGAGGCCTTCCTTGCCCTTGCGGTGCAGTACGTGGACGTGCCCGTCCTCCGCGGCCAGCTCGTCGGCGAGCTTGCCCGTGCCGTCGGGGCTGTTGTCGTCGGCCACCAGGACGTGCGCGTCGGGGACGGCCTTGCGGACCCGGCCCACGATCGTGGTGATGTTCTCCGCCTCGTTGTAGGTCGGAATGATCACCAACGCGGTGCCTAGCGGACCGAACCGCCTCTCCTGGGACCCAGCCGCGGGGGTGCCGTCGCCGTGGTTCACTACTGCCCCTTCATGTCCGTACGCAGGGGACCACCATAGTGGCCAGGGCCTGCGAGGATGTGACACCACGTCCGTTCGGTGGTGTCGATTCGACCAGAGCTGGGTAAGAACTCTCTTTTTCGGAATGGGGGCCCGGTGCCCTTCGGGCCGACCTGGTACCCGCTGGCTGCGGATCGACCGAAAGCCGTTGTCTACTGAGCGACCGGGCCCCACCCGGGTCACACCTTGCCGACCGTCCGGAACCTTCCCCCGCCGACGCGGACGCTGAGCCTGGCTCCCAGTGACGGTGACCCGGTGCGGCACACCGTCCCTGACCCAGCGGCACTGCGACGCGGGTACGGAAGTTCCCCGGTCGGGCGTCCGGTGGTGGACCCGGCAGAACCTACCGGCCCCCTGCCGTCGCCTGTCAAACAGCGGCCCGGCCCGCCGGGGAGCCCGGCGCCGCCCGGCCGGTGCCGAGGATGCGCAGGTCGCGCGAGCGGGCGGCGGGGGATCCTCGCCGCCGCGCCGCACCGGGAGATCACTCGCCCGGCCGTACGAAGACGGTCCGGCCCCCCACCACGGTCCGCAGGCAGACGGGCAGGTCACGGCCCTCGCCGAGGTCGGGCAGGCCGGGGGTGCCGGAGCGGGGGTCCGTCGACCAGCGGGCGACGCGGTCGTCCGGGGCCTGGACGACCAGCTCGCCGGTGCGCCACACCGCGTAGTCCGCCACGGCGCCCGGCACCAGGACCCCGGCGTCGTCGCGGCCGACGGCCCGCCAGCCGCCGCGGGTGTGGGCGGTGAAGGCGGCCCGCACGGAGACCCGGTGCTCGGGGGTGCGGTGGAAGGCGGCCGCGCGGACCGTGCCCCACGGGTCGAGCGGGGTGACGGGACTGTCGGAGCCGAGGGCGAGCGGGACACCGGCCCGCAGCAGCGCGGCGAACGGGTTGAGGGTCCGGGCCCGCTCGACGCCCAGGCGCTGGGCGTACATGCCGTCCTCACCGCCCCACAGCGCGTCGAAGGCGGGCTGGACGGACGCGGTCAGTCCCAGCTCGGCGAAGGCCGCGACGGTCTCCGGGGTGAGCATCTCGGCGTGTTCGACGCGGTGCCGGGCGGCGCGGACGCGAGCCAGGCCGAGCTTGTCGGCGGCGGCCCGCACCCCCTCGACGACCGTGCCGACCGCGGCGTCCCCGATGGCGTGGAACCCGGCCTGCAGGCCCGCCTCGGTGCACGCGGTGACGTGGGAGGCGACGGCGTCCGCGTCGAGGTAGGCGCTGCCGGTGTGGGCCGCGTCGGCGTACGGGGCGTGCAGGCAGGCGGTGTGGGAGCCGATGGAGCCGTCGACGAACAGGTCCCCGGCCGCGCCCAGCGCCCCGAGCTGCCGCGCCTTGTCGGCGTCCGCCTCGGCCCAGTAGCCGACGACCCGCGGGCCCGGTTCCTCGGCGGCCGTGCGCAGCAGACCCGTGAAGTCGTCCTCGGAGGAGATGTCAGGGCCGCCGCACTCGTGCACGGAGCCGATGCCCAGGGAGGCGGCCCGGGCCAGCGCCGCACGCTGCGCCTCGGCGCGCTGGGCGGGCGTGACGGCGGCGAACGCGGCGGCCCGCACGGCGTGGTGGGCGTCGGCGGTCAGCGGGCCGTCCACCGGTCCGCGGACCGACGGGACGAGGTCGAGCAGGGCGGTGGTGACGACCGCGGAGTGGACGTCGATCCGGCTGAGGTAGAGCGGGCGGCCCCCGGTGGCCTCGTCGAGTTCCGCGCGCGTCGGGGGACGGCCGCCGGGCCAGCGGGCCGCGTCCCAGCCGTGGCCGAGCAGGACCCGGTCGTCCGGCCGGGCGGCGGCGAAGTCCCGCACCCGGGCCAGGGCCCCCTCCAGGGAGGGGGCGGCGGACAGGTCGAGTCCGGTGAGCGCGAGGCCGGTGGCCGTGGTGTGCACGTGGGCGTCGGTGAACGCCGGGGTGACCAGGGCCCCGTCCAGGTCGACGACCTCGTCGACCCCGTCCGCGAAGGCGTCGGCCGCGCCCTCGGAGCCGACCCAGGCGACGTGTCCCGCCTCGACGACCATCGCGGTGGCGAACGGGTCGGCGGGACTGTGGACCTCGCCGCGGCGGAGAAGGACGGTCTGCGGTTCGGCGGTGCGCTCACTCATGGGCACCAGTCTCGCCCCTCCCCCGGGCCGCCCGGCACGCAGGGCGGTACCCGCGCGGCGCGCCCGACCGCCCCGGAGCGGCACCGGAACCGCCGGAGCGGGGCCGGAGCCCGACGGGAGGGGTCCGGACGACGCCGGAACCGGGCCCGGCGACCCGAACGGCAGCGGACCGGCCGGAACGGCGCCGGAACCGCCCCGGGCCGGCCGAAGCGGCAGGTAACGGCCGGCCGCCGCTGGCGGGGCCGGTCAGATGCGCGGGGGGCGCGCCTCGTACGGGGTCGACAGGACCACCGTGGTCCGGGTCGACACCCCGGCCAGGGTCCGCACCCGGGCCAGCAGTTCCTCCAGTTCGTGCGGCGTGGCGACGCGCACCTTGAGGATGTAGTTCTCGTCACCGGCCACGCTGTGGCAGGCCTCGATCTCCGGCACGCCCGCGAGCCGGTCCGCGATGTCGTCCGGTGCGCTGGGGTCGAAGGGTTTGACCGAGATGAAGGCGGTCATGGGCAGCCCGACGGCCTCGGCGTCGACGACCGCCGCGTACCCGCGGATGACGCCACGCTGCTCCAGCCGCCGCACCCTCTGGTGCACGGCCGACGTGGACAGGCCCGTGGCCTTGCCCAGGTCGGTGTAGCTCATCCGCCCGTCCTTGACGAGCAGCTGCACGATCTGTCGGTCCAGCTCCTCCATGGCGCAAGAACCTACAGTGCGCTTGATCTCCTCGGATACCTCGGCGGCCCAGGTCATGCCCCTTCGCGCGCAGTCCGGCGGCGGCCGGTCGGCCACCCGGGGGACAAACCGGTCGCGCGGGGCATCCACGACCGGCATGTGACCAACGCCACAACAACCGGTCGCTCTTCGTGATGTTCTCGTGATTACCGCCGAGAGCGGGCGGGAAGTGCTTGCTGTGGTCCAGGCCGCAGCGCCTTCACGGCCCAGCCTTTAGGGGGAGCATCCCATGCAGAGTCTCAAGCGCCCTGGTCGATCTGTGCCCAAGCGGCAGCAGCCGGCCGTCGAGCCGCAGCCGGAGGGCGTCGAACCCGACGAGTTCGGCGAGGGCACCGACGCCTACGACACCTTCGAGATGTTCCGGGTGATCTGCCCGGAGTGCGCGCAGCCCATCGCGCTGCTGGCGGACGAGGAGATCCTGCCGGAGCACGCGCTGTGCGCCTCGCCGTGGAACCCGTTCGGACTCACCGTCTGCGCCGGTACCGGGCGCAAGGCCGACGAGGCGCGGCCGGCGGACGAGTTCGACGGCCCGCAGGAGCAGCAGACGGCCCTGCTGCTGACGCTCCCCCAGGGACTCGACTGGCGGATGCAGCCCTTCTCGCACGTGGGCGGCCCCGGTTCGCGCCCGATGCGGGTACCGGCGATGCGCCGCCAGGCCGCCTGACCACCCGCCCGGCCGCCCGCCCCAGCCACTCCGTCCGCACCATGGCGCACCGGCGCCGTGGTGCGGAACCGGCGTGCACGGGCGTGCCGCGATCGGCGTGGGCGGCCCGGTGGGCACGGGTGCGTCGCTGACCACGGGCGCACCGATCGGCGCGGACGTGCCGGTGGACAGGGCGCATGGGTGAGGCACGGCTGAGTGGCTGACCACGGCGCACCGATGGACACGGACGTGCCCATACGCACGGACACATCGGTGAGCACGGGGGCATCGCTGACCACGGGCGCACCGATCGGCGCGGACGTGCCGGTGGGCGCCGACGGCACGCGACGCCGAAGAGCCGGCGGCGTACCGGAAGAGGCGCGGCCCGGGTCTTCTCGCAGCCGGGGACCTCGGACCGGACGCCGCTGGACTCACGCTCGATTCCCCCCGGCGGTGACCTGTCCGCCGTGCGGCGCGTTGCCCGGGTATGACCGCCATTCCTCCGGCAGCCGGACGTCGGCGTCGCATCTTCGTGCCGCCGCCCGCGGAACTGGTTCCGCCCGCGCCCCCGCAGCTCCCGGACCCGCCGATCTACCGCGACCTGATGCGCACCTGGGCCGACCGGGGCCGTACTCTGCCGGGGCGCCACGACCCGGAATGGGTCCGGCTGGCGGCGCCCCTGCTCGGCCTCGGGCAGTTCAGCGGGTCTCGGGACCCGCGACGTGACGGGCGATGACCATCCGCTGGATCTGGTTGGTCCCCTCGACGATCTGCAGCACCTTGGCCTCCCGCAGGTAGCGTTCGACCGGGAAGTCCGCGGTGTAGCCGTACCCGCCGAGCACCTGGACGGCGTCGGTCGTCACCTTCATGGCCGCGTCCGTGCAGAACATCTTGGCCATGGCCGCCTGCCGCGCGAACGGCCGTCCCGCGTCGCGCAGCCGCGCCGCCGTCAGGTACAGCGACCGGCCCGCCTCGATCTGCGTCGCCATGTCGGCGAGCATGAAGCGCAGCCCCTGGAAGTCGGCGATCGGCCGTCCGAACTGCCGCCGGTCGGTGGCGTAGGCGACCGCCTCGTCGAGTGCCGCCTGGGCGAGGCCTATGGCGCAGGCCGCGATGCCGAGCCGTCCCGAGTCGAGGGCCGCCAGCGCGATGGTGAAGCCCTGGCCCTCCTCGCCGAGCCGGCGGGTGTCGGGGACCCGCACCCCGTCGAGGTGGATCTGTGCGGTCGGCGAGCCCTTCAGGCCCATCTTCTTCTCCGGTGCCGCGGCGCTCAGACCCTCCGCGTCGCCCGGCACCAGGAAGGCCGTGATCCCGCGCGGGCCCTCTTCGCCCGTGCGGGCCATGACGGTGTAGAAGTCGGCGATGCCGCCATGGGTGATCCAGGACTTGGTGCCGGTGATCACCCATGCGTCGCCCTCGCGGACGGCCTTGGTGCGCAGCGAGGCGGCGTCGGAGCCGGAGGCCGGTTCGGACAGGGCGTAGGCGCCGAGCAGTCCGCCGCCGAGGATCGCGGGCAGATGCTCGGTCCGCTGTTCCTTGGTGCCGTACGCGGCGAGCCCGTAGGCGGCCAGGGAGTGCACGCTCAGGCCGAGTCCGACGGTGAGGCGGGCCGCCGCCAGCTCCTCCAGGACCTGGAGGTACACCTCGTAGGGCTGGTCGCCGCCGCCGTACTCGGATTCGAAGGGCAGGCCGAGCAGTCCGGAGCGGGACAGCAGGGTGAAGACGTCGCGCGGGAAGCGCCCGGCGTCCTCCTCCTCGGCCGCCTTCGGGGCGATCTCGTGCTGCGCGATGTCGCGGACGAGCGAGATCAGGTCCCGGGCCTCGTCCGTGGGCAGTTGCCGGTCCACCGGCTGCGGGGCGCGGTCGGGCATGGCGACGCTCTCCTCCCTGTCGGGCACTGGCGGACAGGCACCCTGTGGGGCGGCTCCGCCGGGGTCTTCCTCGGGCCGGCCGATGTTCGTCCTCCCGGGTCACGGAAGCGGCTGACCAGCGGCTGTGCGCTGTGAGTATGCCCGATCGGAGGCAGGGAGTCACCGGTTAACGACCGCTTACTTCAAGAAAGGGTGAAGCGGTGTGCCGGGAGCGGTGATCAGCGGTTCCCGTAGGCGGTCGTGGGGTGTCGACGGGCGGCCGCGGGGACCGGACGGACGGGGGCGGTCTCCTCGATCGCGGAGCGTGCCGCCCAGGGTCTTCGCTCGGGGTGCGCGCGGTGTCGCGGGAGAGCCGGGGACGGTCGTGCGGCAGGCGGCGGGGTCGTGCCCGGCGTGGGGTGGATCAGGTCTTCGGCGGTCCGGTCCTGCCGGGCGATCGAGGGGTCACAGCAGTCCGAGCTGGGCGACGAGCATGGCGATCACCACGACGAGGGTCCAGCCGAGGACGTGCTCGAGGACCTTGGGCCCGTCGCCGTCGTCCCGGGGGCCACCGGTGCGGACGCGGGCGGGTGTGGCGGTGGCCGAAGGAGCGGTCATGGTCTCTCGCAGGGTCGGACGTGCGGTGTGGAATCCCCCGCGGGCTCGGCGCCCGCCTCGTCTCCACCTTGCCACCGGCGACACCTCGTGCGGCGGAGACCTTGCTCACAGGCGGGGACCGGCGCTCACCGGCGGTCCGGTCCCCGCAGGCGGGGTCCCGGGCGCCCGGGGCCCCGCCTGCCGGCCGACGCCGGTCCGGTCAGCGCACGCCCACCGCCTCGAGCGCCGCGCGCTGGCGGGGCGTGGGGTGCGCCGGGAAGTACAGGTAGCAGACGCCACCACTGCCGGAGACGACCTTGCCGGAGGCGTTGTACCGCTTGGTCCTCAGCCAGATGTTCTCGAACTCCCGGCGCCGGTAGACGCGCCGGACCGCCTCGTCGCTCGGCGAGGCGGGGTCGTTGGCGATCACGTCCCCGTCGGCGGTGAAGCCGATGACCGTCATCAGGTGGCCGGAGGTGCCGTATCCCGCTCCGGTCAGTTCGCTCTTGAGGAAGGACTGCGAGGTGATGGCCGGGACGCCGGCCGCGATCAGCGTCTCCAGGTCGGTGAGGGAGCCGAGCCGGGTGACGACGCCCTGCAGGTCCTTGAACGTCGCCGCGTAGGCCGCGTTGAAGGGCCAGTTGCCGCAGCCCGCGTACTGGTAGTCGTAGGTGGAGCGCGCCGCGTGGCAGACCTGCGGGTCGGCGTAGGAGGGGTCCACCCATGACAGTTGGGCGGGGGTGAGCCGGCCGCCCCAGTACTCGACGATCATCTGCGAGGAGGTGGGGCTGCACCAGGCCTCGCCGCCGTTGTCGTACTGCGGGTACTGGCCCGCGTGGATCTCCTGCGAGTACCGCGGGACGGTGAGTTCCGCACCCACGCGTCCGGGGGCCGAGGCGGGCACGGTGAAGCGGTCGGGGATGTCGGAGCCCATGGCACCGACGCGCCAGACGGTCGGGGTGAGCTGGGTGCCGGGCCTGCGGTAGAGGGTGAGGCGCAGCCGGTAGGCGGCCAGCCGCAGGCCGGAGGAGGGGTCGTCGACGGAGAAGGTGTCCGTCCAGACCGTGCTGCGGCCGTCGCTCTGTCCGTCGACGGAGGTGCGCCTGATGTCCTGGTCGCCGGCGGCCCAGCGGCCCATCACGTACCAGGGGGTGTCGGTGCCGTCCGAGTACGTGCCCCGCAGCTCCACCTGGAGCCAGGTGCCGGCCGGGGTGTGCGCGTTCCAGGAGGCGACGGCCTCCGTCGCGGGGACGGGGAGCCGGTGGAGCGGACCGGTCCAGGTGGCGTACTCCCACGTGGCGGTGGTGCCGGTGTGCGGGTCGGTGTAGTCGGTGGTGCCGCGGGGGGCGGCGATCTCCAGGCCCGGGCGGGCGCCGGCCACCGCGCGGGTGCCGTCGCGGGCGCCCGCGCGCCAGTCGGTGTACGTGGTCCAGGCACGGTAGTCGGCCGGGCGGGCGGAGCCGCCCACGGCGCCGGGCGGACGGCGTCCGGCGGCGGGGGCGGTGGTCCCTCCGGCCGCTTGGGCGGCGGCCGGGGCCGCGCCACCTGCGACGGCGGCGACGACCGCGGCGGCCAGAACGGATCTGCGGGTGGGCTGATCGGGTCCGCTCATGGGTGGAAGACCCCCAGGTGTCCGAGTCGGGGCGGATGGCCGGTCCGTGCACGGCGATGCGCCCCCACTATGGCGGCGGCGACCGTCTCCTGCCAGCACTTCACCACGCGCCGCGCCCAGCAATATTGGTCTCCACCACTGGCACGCCGTCCCCGGCCCGCCCGCCTCTCCGGCTGCCCCGCGGGAGCCCGGCGCACGCTCTGCCGGGGGCCCGGACGGGGACGGCGGCCACCGCCGGGCGGCACCCCGACCGCCCCGGCCCGGACCCGTCACGGCGCCCGGACCGGCACCGGCGCCCGGCGCCTTACGCACCACCGCAGCGGTTCCGGCACCGCCCTGAACGGTTCCGGCGCCCCGTCAGATCAGGTCCATCGCGGCGACCTCGTCGGGGCGGCCGTAGCTGACCGGGCCCTGGAAGCGGCGGCGGGCGGTGGCGAACCACCAGACCGTGGCGACGAGCAGGACGGCGGCCAGGGCGATGGGGGCGTAGTTGAACGAATCGGCGGTGATCGGCGAGGCCTGCGGCAGCATGAACAGCACGCTGCTCAGCACGATCCAGGTGACCGCCACGACACCGACCGGGCGGCCCCAGCGGCCCAGGTGCCAGGGACCCGGCTGGAACTCGTCGCCCAGCCGCAGCCTCAGCAGGATCGGGACGGCGTAGGCGAGGAAGAGCCCGACGACGTTGACGCTGACGATGGCGGTGAAGGCCGTGTGCGACCACCAGCCGGGCAGGACCAGCGCCAGGGAGCAGACGACCGCGAGCCAGACGGCCTTGACGGGCGTGCGGGTGCGCGGGGAGACCGAGTGCCACCAGCGGGAGCCGGGCATGGCGCCGTCCCGTGAGAAGGCGAAGATCTGCCGGGTGTTGCTGGTGAGGTTGGCCAGGCCGCAGAAGAGCATGGCCCCGATGACGATCAGCAGCATGGCTTTCGCCGCGCCCAGGCCGAGCGCGTCGATGAGGATCTGGACGGGCGGTGCGTCCGCGCCCGCCACGCGCGCGTAGTCACGAATGCTGTAGACGAGCGCGAGCATGAGGATCAGGCCGGTGACCGCCGAATAGCCGATGGCGCGGACGATGCCCCGGGGTGCGTTGACGGTCGCCTGGACCGTTTCCTCGGACATGTGGAAGCTGCCGTCGAAGCCGGTGAAGGTCCAGCTGGTGACCAGCAGCCCGAGCAGCCCTCCGTAAAGCCCGCTCGTGAAACCGGTGTTGTTCGCGAAATGCGTGACGAAGGACACCGGACGGTGATCGCCGGGAACGGCGACCAGCGCGGTCACGATGACCACCATCCCGATCAGCAGCCACCACACCGAGATCCGGTTCAGGACCGCGACCAGTTGGACCGTGTACGTGTTGGCCAGCCCCTGGAGCACGATGACGAGCGCGGTGATCAGCACCGTCTGGTGCGCGGTCGGCCGGTAGGAGGTCCACTGGAGGGCGACGAAGGCCTGGATGAAGGTGGCCGCCGCGTACCCGGTGGCCGCGGTACCGCCGACCTGGCCGACGAAGTTCAGCCAGCCGGTGAACCAGGACCAGGCCCCTTTGTGCCGCTTGGCGAGTTTCCCAGCGGAGAAATACAGCGCGCCGCTCGTGGGATAGGCGGAGGCGACCTCTCCCATCGCCGCGCCGACGAACAGCACCATGACGGAGACACCGATCCAGCCGAACACGAGAATACGGGGGCCGCCCGCGTTCATACCGAATCCGAAGGAGGAGAAGATCCCGGAGATGATGTTGATGATGGTGAAGGAGATCGCGAAATTGTCGAACGCCTTGAAACGCCGGGTGAGTTTCCTCGGATAACCCATCGCGTGCAGGGTCGCGTCGTCGTCGAGCGCCCTCGGGTCAGCCATGCCGCGGGTTCTGGCGCGCGGGAGTTGTATCCGTTCCGACACGGTCGGCCTTCCTCTCGTGGGGGGGGTGGTGCGAGGGTCAGGGGGACGAGGGCACCGGGAGGCCGCAGGCCCGCCGTGCCCGGGACAACTGCTCCACGGGGTCGCCGAAGACGCACCAGGGCATCCGTGAGGCGTAGGGGCCCATGGCGGTCAGGACCGCGCGGGCCTCGAACTCGCACCCGGCCAGCACCAGCGCATGGGCCAGGTAGGCCAGGTCGAGCACCGGCGTGAACCGGTAACCGGACACCGTGGGAAGCCAGTTGCGGTAGACCGCGAGGGCGGCGGAGCGCCACTGGGGCTGCTCCCAGACCCGGTCCGCGAGCGACTGCGAGGCGTCGTAGCTCTCCACGAGGGCGACCAGCGGCAGCAGCCGCAGCGCGGAGTCGGCGGGCGCGCGCTGGCTCAGGAAGGCGGCGACGTCCCAGGCCGCGTTGACCGAGCCGCCGTGCCGGGTGAAGAAGAAGGCCAGAAATCGGTGGTGGGCCTCGCGGTGCCAGGGGTCCAGGGACAGGACGTGCGCGAACAGTCGCCAGGGGCCGGGCGGGGCGGTCAGCAGCCCCTGCGGCGCCGGGTCGCGCAGCCGGTGCAGCCGGGCCATGGCCAGTTTGGCCGCCCAGGGCGTGGGGTCGGCGGGGTCCACCGCCGAGGCCCGTTCGCAGGCCGAGAGCGCTATCCGCTCCAGCGCGGCGGCCCGCTCGTCGCCGGCGTCGGCCGCGCGCAGCGCCCGGTGCACCGCCACCCGCGCCCACACCAGGGCCGACTCGGGCCCGGGCTCCTCGGCCAGCCAGCGTTCGGCGAGGTCGGAGTCGGCGGCCTCCGAGGCCAGCACCAGGGAGCGGTGGGCCCGCAGCGCGAAGTCGTCACGTGTCTCGGCGAGGGCGGCGCGGGCGCTCGCCCAGCGGCCGGCCCGGATGTCGACGCACACGCCGGCCAGGACGCGGTCGTCCGCCGCGGGGTGCCAGACGTACTGCCCGTCGAATAACCCAGCGGCCATCTTCCCCCTGTCGGTCACCGCACGGCACCTCACAGTGCGCTTCCGGCACTTTACTCATCACGGAGCACAACCGGAACGCGATTTTCGACATGTTCACCCCGGGATTAGCCGGGTATTCAGCGGTACTCGGGGGCACCGCCACGGGTGTTCCGAAGGGCACCGCGGCGGGTGTACCGAAGGGCATTGCGGCTGGTGTTCACGGTGTTGACTCGGGCGGTGACACGGACGTCCGGTCCGACCGGTCACTAGAATGTTCCCGGGAAATATGCCACCACATCCGCACCCCGCCAGGACCCGTCCCCGCCCCGGCCCGCCTCTCACCCCGCCCTTCGCCCGCCCCCCTCACTCCAGCCCCGGGAAGAGCCATTCACACCCTCGCCGACCGTCTGCGCCGCCTCCCGCCGTCCTGCGGGCCCGTCCGCCTGGTCGGCGTCGACGGACACGCCGGTTCCGGGAAGTCCACCTTCACCGCCCGGCTGTCCGTGGCGCTGGGCGGTGCTCCCGTCCTGCACCTGGACGACGTCTCCGGCCACGAGGAACTGTTCGCGTGGGACGGGCGGCTGCTGACCGAGGTCGTCGCCCCGCTCGCCCGGGGCCTGACGGCGCACTACGCCCCCTACGACTGGCGGGCCCGGCGCTTCGGCCCGGCCACGCGCGCGCTGGCGCCGGCGCCCGTCGTCCTCGTCGAGGGCGTGGGGGCGGGCCGCCGGGCCCTGCGCCCCCACCTGGCCCGGCTGCTGTGGATGGAGCTGCCGCGCGAGGAGTCCTGGAGGCGCGGACGGGCGCGGGACGGGGCGGAGCAGCGGGAGTTCTGGGCGGACTGGGTCGAGGCGGAGCGCCGGCACTTCGCCGAGGACCCCTCCCGGCCCTTCGCGGACCTCCTGGTGCGGCAGTCCGGGCACGGCTACGAGGTGCTGCCGGGGCCTTCCGGACGGGTTGGACCGGACCAGATCGCTACGGAGGGTGAGGGGTCGTCGGCAATGTGCTGAACTTGTGAAGACCGCCGTGAGGGAACTTGGCCAAGTGTCCCAACTTCGCTTGACCCGGGGCCCGTACAGGTCTTACGTTCTCAATGTGCGGTCATCGCGGACCGCCCGCAAACACGAAGCCCCCGGTTGTTCCCCCGTGACCGGGGGCTTCGTTCTGCCCGCGCACCGCTATCCGGACGCCGCGCGGCTCCATTCGATCACCCTCGGTCACCGATCCGGGCGAACCGCTTCCGCTTCCGTCCCGCCGAACAGCGTGTGCCGCACCCTTCGGCGGGCGGCGATCCCGCAGGTACCATGCCCTCGGTGCGACCTTCGAACGACTGCTTCGCGCACCTGCAACTCCGGTCCGCGCAGCAGCGGTTCGACCAAGGCAGCCACCGGGCGGCGGTCCGGCGGCGAACCTACGGGGGCACGGTCTGTGGGGGACGTGATGGACTTCGGCACGCAGGGCCCCGAGGCCCCGGCCGACCTGGCCTGGCTGCGCGGTGTGGACGCCTACGCGATGGGCGCCTACCCGCAGGCCGAGGAGGAGTTCCGGGCCGCGGTGGAGATGGACCCGGGGATGGCGGACGGGTGGCTCGGGCTGCACGCGCTGCGCGTCGACACGACCACCGCGCTGCTCAGGATGTTCCGGCACCGGGACCGCTTCGGCGAACAGCGCACCCGGCACCGGCGCACCCTCAACTCCTGGTACTGGCTGGGCTGGTGGGTGCAGCCCGTGCTGGAGAGTCCCCGCGATCTGCTGCTCGCGCACGCCTCGCACTGGCTGGACGGACGCCACGTGCCCGAGCTGGACCGGGCGCTGGCCGGTCTGCCGCCGGTGGACGCCGACGCCCACGTCCGTTTCCTGCACGCCTGCCGCGCCTACCTGATCAAGGACTGGGAGCAGCTGGTACGGCACACCGACCCGCTCGTCGACGATCCGATGCTCGGCATCGAGGCCGGTCTGTTCGGCGGCATGGCCCGGGTCCGGCTGGAGATGTACGGGCAGGCCGAGCCGCTGCTGTCGGCCGCGCTGATGCGGTGCCGCAGCGAGCAGCCGCAGCGCAAGGAGCTGCGGTACTGGCTGGCCAGGGCGCACGAGGGCACCGGCCGCAGCGCCGCCGCGCTGCCCCTGTACCGGGCGGTGCACCGGGTCGACCCCGCCTTCATGGACACCTCGGCACGGCTCGCGGCGATCGCCGAGGGCGACGGCTACGACGACGAGGCCGCCGATTTCGCGGCGATCACGCTCGCCGGGGCCGGCCAGGACAGCGTGGACGGCCCGGACGTCCTTGATCCGCTCTTCGGTGCGGAGGGCCGGGACCTCAGACTCGACGATGCGGAACCGCCCGCCGCCGGCCCCTTCCCCTCCCCCGCCGGTCCGGCGGTGCGTCAGCGGGGCGCGGTCGCCGTCGGCCCGCTGCCCAGCGGGCCGACGGACCCCGCCTTACTCGAACAGGCGCTCGCCGAACTGGAGCGCATGGTGGGGCTGGAACCGGTCAAGCGCCAGGTGAAGGCCTTGTCGGCCCAGTTGAACATGGCCCGGTTGCGCGCCGGGCAGGGGCTGCCCGTCCAGCCGCCGAAACGCCACTTCGTCTTCTCCGGCCCCTCGGGCACCGGCAAGACCACGGTGGCCCGGATCCTCGGCCGGGTCTTCTACGCGCTCGGGCTGCTCGGCGGCGACCACCTGGTGGAGGCGCAGCGGGCCGACCTGGTCGGCGAGTACCTGGGCCAGACCGCGGTCAAGGCCAACGAGCTGATCGACTCCGCCATCGGCGGGGTCCTCTTCGTCGACGAGGCGTACTCCCTGTCCAACTCGGGGTACGGCAAGGGCGACGCGTACGGCGACGAAGCACTCCAGGTGCTGCTGAAGCGGGCCGAGGACAACCGCGACCACCTGGTGGTCATCCTGGCCGGCTACCCCGAGGGCATGGACCGTCTCCTCGCCGCCAACCCCGGCCTGTCCTCCCGTTTCACCACCCGGGTGGACTTCCCGTCGTACCGCCCCCAGGAACTCACCGAGATCGGCAAGGTGCTCGCCGCGGAGAACGGCGACCGCTGGGACGACGAGGCCCTGGACGAGCTGCGCTCCATCGCCGGGCACGTGGTCGACCAGGGGTGGATCGACGAACTGGGCAACGGCCGCTTCCTGCGCACCCTGTACGAGAAGAGCTGCGCGTACCGGGATCTGCGCCTGTCCGGCTACCCGGGCACCCTGACCCGGGACGACCTGGCGACCCTGCGCCTGCCGGACCTGATGCAGGCGTACGGGGAGGTGCTGTCGGGCCGGGGCCCCCAGGACCCGTCGGCCCTGTGACGGCACCGCCGGGAGCCACCCGGCACTTCCGCGCTCGCGACGTCTCCTGCGCCGGACCGGCCGCCCTCGCGGCCCGGCGCACACGCGGCCCGGCGCACACGCGGCCCGGCGCACACGCGGCCCGGCGCACACGCGGCCCGGCGCACACGCGGCCCGGCGCACACGTGAGCCCACGGCCGCCGGGCGGCCGTGGGCTCACGTGGCGACGGCGGCTCAGGTCGCCAGGGCCTGTTCCGGTTCTCCGCTGACCCGGGGTTCCGTGAGCCGGATCTCCGGGGCCGTCCGGTGGGCGGGGTCGCGGACCTCGCCGACGAGGAGTTCCAGTACGTCCTCCAGGGCCACCACGCCGAGCACCTTGCCGGAGGCGTCCGCGACCTGGGCCAGATGGGTGGCGGCGCGGCGCATGACCGTCAGGGCGTCGTCCAGCGGCAGCTCGGACCTGAGCGTGGCCATCGGGCGCCATATCCGCTGCGGCACGGCACGGTCGGAGTCCTCCAGGTCGAGGACGTCCTTGACGTGCAGGTAGCCCATGAAGGCGCCGTTCTCCGCGGCGACCGGGAAACGGGAGTAGCCGGTGCGGGCGGTGAGGGCGACGATCTCGCCGGGGGTGACCGACGGGCGGACGGTCACCAGCGCGTCACGGCGCAGCAGCACGTCGAGGACGGGCCGCGAGCCCAGTTCCAGGGCGTCCTCCAGGCGCTCCTGCTCCTCGGGGCCGAGGAGACCGGCCTGTCCGGCGTCCTCGACGAGCCGGTTGAGCTGCTCGCTGGTGAAGACGGCCTCGACCTCGTCCTTGGGTTCGACACGGAAGAGCCGCAGGATGCCCTGGGCGCAGGCGCCGAGCGCCACGGTGACGGGCTTGCAGACACGGGCGAAGGCGACCAGGCCGGGGCCGAGCCAGAGCGCGGCCTTCTCCGGTGCGGCCATCGCCAGGTTCTTCGGCACCATCTCGCCGATGACCAGGTGGAAGAAGACCACGGCCGCCAGCGCGATGACGTAGCCCAGCGGGTGCACCACGCCGTCGGGCAGGTGCATCCGGGTGAAGACCGGTTCCAGCAGCCGCGCCACCGTCGGTTCGGCGACGGCGCCCAGGGTCAGCGAGCAGACGGTGATGCCGAACTGGGCGGCGGCCATCATCTGCGGCAGCCGTTCCAGGCCGTGCAGCACCTGGCGGGCTCGGGCGGTGCCGAGCGGTTCGATCTGGCTGCGGCGGACGGAGACGAGCGCGAACTCGGCGCCGACGAAGAAGCCGTTGGCGAGCACGAGCAGCGCGGCGAGGACCAGTTGGAGCACGCTCATCGGGCGGCCTCCGTCACGGCCTCGGCGGTGGGTGCCGCGGTCCCCGTGCGGACCAGCCGGACCCGCTCCGCGCGGTAGTGGCCGACCTGGCGCACGGACAGCCGCCAGCCGGGCAGTTCGGCCCTGTCGCCGGGGGCCGGGATACGGCCCAGCAGGTCGGCGACGAGTCCGGCGACGGTCTCGTAGGGGCCTTCCGGCGCGTCGAGGCCGATGCGCCGCAGCAGGTCGACCCGGCAGCCGCCGTCGGCGTCCCAGGCGGGCCGGCCGTCCTCCGGCGGGGCGGGGGCGAGTTCGGGCACGTCCTTGGCGTCGTGCTCGTCGCGGACCTCGCCGACGAGTTCCTCGACGATGTCCTCCAGGGTGACGACGCCCGCCGTGCCGCCGTACTCGTCGACGACGACCGCGATGGGCTGCTCGCTGCGCAACTGAGCGAGCAGCGGCTGCACCGGCAGGGTCTCGGGGACCAGCAGCGCGGGCCGGGCGATGCGGCCGACGGGGGTGCGCAGCCGTTCGTGCGCGGGGACGGCGAGGGCGTCCTTGAGATGGGCCATGCCGACCACCTCGTCGATCTTCTCCTGGTAGACGGGGAAGCGCGACAGGCCGGTGGCCCGGGTGAGGTTGACGACGTCCTCGGCGGTCGCGGAGAACTGCAGGGCGCTGACCTTCACGCGCGGCGTCATGACGTGCTGCGCGGTGAGGTCGCCCAGGGAGAGGGTGCGGACGAACAGGTCGGCCGTGTCCTGTTCCAGGGCGCCGGCCTGGGCGGAGTGCCGGGCCAGCGAGACCAGCTCGCCGGGGGTGCGGGCGGAGGCCAGCTCGTCGGCGGGCTCGACGCCCAGCGCCCGTACCAGGCGGTTGGCGACCGTGTTCAGCGCGGCGATCACCGGGTGGAACAGGCGCGAGAAGTGGTGCTGCGGGCCGGCCACGAAGCGCGCGACCTGCAGCGGCCGGGACACCGCCCAGTTCTTGGGGACCAGCTCGCCGATCACCATCTGCAGGGCGGAGGCGAGCAGCATGCCGACGACCACGGCGACACCGGAGACCGCGCCCGCGGGCAGACCGGTCGCGGTCAGCGGGCCGTGCAGCAGCTCGGCCAGTGCCGGTTCGGCGAGCATGCCGACGACGAGGGAGGTGATGGTGATGCCGAGCTGGGTGCCGGAGAGCTGGAAGGACAGCTCGCCCAGCGACTCGACGACCGTACGGGCCCGCCGGTCGCCTTCGGCCGCGGCCCTCTCGGCGTCGGGGCGCTCGACGGTCACCAGGCCGAACTCGGCCGCGACGAAGAAACCGTTGGCGAGAATCAGCAGGAAAGCCGCTCCGAGGAGCAGCAGGGGGATGGTCATGATGCCGCCGCCTGAAAGTGCGCGCGGACCGCTTGTTCGCGGTGCGCGCTATGTCGGCAGGGGGCGGCGCAGGTACTGCAGGACGATCCGTCCATCGCCGGGGGGAGTCACTCCTCGGGTAGCAGGAACCCCTGGCACCGGTCGGGGCTCAGGGGCGGGGACGCAGCGAAACGTCTCCGCCACCAGATTAATCAAGACCGGGCCGAATGCGTCAGGGCGGACGCCCCGGAGCCGTCCCGGAGGTTCACCCCGAGACGGGTCCGGGGCCCGTCCCCGGGGTCTGCTCCGGGTCGTGGACGGCGCGGGCCTCGACGAGCGCGCGCAGGGTGCGGGCGTCGGCGACGGCGCGCTGCCTGGCGATACCGGGCTGGATGCCCAGTGCGGGCAGGCTGGTGCCGTCGCTCAGATTGAGGAAGACCCACGGGTCGCCGGGGCGCAGGTTCACCTGGAGGACCTCCGGCCACTCCAGGTGCCGCTTGGAGGTGATGTTCACCACGGTGACGCCGGATTCGTCGGCGACCACCTTCGGGCGCGCCAGCAGCGCGAGCACGCCGAAGAGGAGGGCGCCGGTGAAGACGAAGCTGACGCGTTCGCCGGGGGTGAGCGGTTCCAGGAGGACCGCCACGGCCGCGATCACGACGAAGATCGCGACGCCGGCGGTGAGCAGCACCGCGCGGGTGTGCCCGGGCCGGAAGGTGACGGGGAGGGCGGGAGGGAGGTCGGACATCGCTCGTTCGTCCTCAGAGGCGGCAGGCGTGGATGGCCGTGGTCAGGATCGCGCGGGCGCCGATCGCGTACAGGTCGTCCATGATCCGCTGCGCGTCCTTGGCGGGGACCATCGCGCGGACGGCGACCCAGCCCTCGTTGTGCAGCGGGGAGACGGTCGGGGACTCCAGGCCGGGGGTCAGCGCGACGGCCTTCTCCAGCTGCTCGACCCGGCAGTCGTAGTCCATCATCACGTACGTCCGGGCGACCAGGACGCCCTGGAGGCGGCGCAGGAACTGCTGCACCTTGGGCTCCTCGGCGTCGGCCCCGGTGCGCCGGATCACGATCGCCTCGGACTTCATGATGGGCTCGCCGAAGACCTCCAGGCCCGCGTTGCGCAGGCTGGTGCCGGTCTCCACGACGTCGGCGATGACCTCGGCGACGCCCAGCTCGATCGCGGTCTCCACCGCGCCGTCGAGGTGGACGACGGAGGCGTCGACGCCGCTGTCGGCGAGGTGCTTGGCGACGATGCCCTCGTAGGAGGTGGCGACCGTCTTGCCGCTCAGGTCGCCCACGCCGCTCGCCGTGCCGGGCTTGGAGGCGAAGCGGAAGGTGGAGCGGGCGAAGCCGAGCGGGAGGATCTCCTCCGCGTTGGCGCCGGAGTCCACGAGCAGGTCGCGGCCGGTGATGCCGATGTCGAGGCGGCCGGAGGAGACGTAGATCGCGATGTCGCGGGGGCGGAGGTAGAAGAACTCCACCTCGTTGCCCGGGTCGACGATCCGCAGTTCCTTGGACTCCCGGCGCTGCTGGTAGCCGGCCTCATGCAGCATGTCCGCCGCAGGGCCGGAGAGTGAACCCTTGTTGGGGACGGCGATGCGCAGCATGAGGTCGGCTTCCTTCGCGTGAGGGGGTGGAACTGCTCTTACGGCGGGCGGGTTACAGGTGGGCGTAGACGTCGTCCAGGGAGATGCCGCGGGCGACCATCATCACCTGGACGTGGTACAGCAGCTGCGAGATCTCCTCGGCGGCCGCCTCCTTGCCCTCGTGCTCGGCGGCCATCCAGACCTCGGCCGCCTCCTCGACGACCTTCTTGCCGATGGCATGGACTCCCTTGCCGACCAGTTCGGCGGTGCGGGAGGTGGCGGGGTCGCCGTGGGCGGCCTTGTGCTGGAGCTCGGTGAACAGCTCCTCGAACGTCTTCTTGGACATGGTGCTGCTTACCCTACGCGCTCCGGGCCACTGGTCACCGCCAGGGTTCGGATACTGAACGCAGCGTGGCCGCGGTCGCCACGGCGGCGGTGACCGCCTCGTGGCCCTTGTCCTCCCGGGAGCCTTCGAGACCGGCCCGGTCCAGGGCCTGTTCCTCGTCGTCGCAGGTCAGGACGCCGAAGCCGACGGGGACGCCGGTGTCCACCGACACCTGGGTCAGCCCCTGGGTGACGCCCTGGCAGACGTAGTCGAAGTGCGGGGTGCCGCCGCGGATGACGACACCGAGGGCGACGATGGCGTCGTAGCCGCGGCCGGCCAGCACCTTCGCCACCACGGGGAGTTCGAAGCTGCCGGGCACCCTGAGCAGGGTGGGCTCGTCGATCCCCAGCTCGTGCAGGGCGCGCAGGGCGCCGTCCACCAGTCCGTCCATCACCTTCTCGTGCCACTGTGCCGCGATGACGGCGACCCGGAGGTCTCCGACGTTGCGGACGGACAGATCCGGTGCACCCTTGCCGCTCACGTGTCTCCTCAGTGCTCTGTGCGCTGTGCTCTGTAGCAGTGCTCTGTGCTCTGCAGCACTCTGTGCTCTGTGCTCTGCGCCGACCAGCGCTGTGTGCCGGCCGGTGCTGCGGACCGGCCGGGCCTGGCCGCCGGGTCTACTGGTTGCCGCAGGTGGACGCGGTGGCCGCGTCCAGCCAGGGCAGGTCGTGCCCCATCCGGTCCCGCTTGGTGCGCAGGTAGCGGAGGTTGTGCTCGCCGGCCTTCACGGGCATGGGCTCGCGGCCGGTGACCTTGATGCCGTGGCTGAGCAGCGCCTCGGTCTTGTCGGGGTTGTTGGTCATCAGGCGGACGCTGCGGACGCCGAGGTCCCGCAGGATCTGCGCGCCCGCGCCGTAGTCGCGGGCGTCCGCGGGCAGGCCGAGTTCCAGGTTGGCGTCGAGCGTGTCGCGGCCCCGCTCCTGGAGTTCGTACGCGCGCAGCTTGGACATCAGGCCGATGCCGCGTCCCTCGTGGCCGCGCAGGTAGACCACCACGCCCCTGCCCTGTTGCTGGATGCGTTCCAGGGAGGCGTCCAGCTGGGGGCCGCAGTCGCAGCGCTGGGAGCCGAAGACGTCTCCGGTCAGGCATTCGGAGTGGACGCGGACGAGGACGTCGTCACCGTCGCCGATCTCGCCGTGCACGAGGGCGACGTGCTCCACTCCGTCGACGGTGGAGCGGAAGCCGTAGGCGGTGAAGGTGCCGTGCGCGGTGGGGAGGCTGACCTCGGCCTCGCGGCGGACGGTGGGTTCGCTGCCGCGGCGGTAGGCGATCAGGTCCTCGATGGAGATGATCGTCAGGCCGTGCTTGCGGGCGAACAGGAGCAGTTCGGGCAGGCGCAGCATGCGGCCGTCCTCGCCGGCGATCTCGACGATGGCGCCGGCCGGACGCAGTCCCGCGAGCCGGGCGAGGTCGACGGCGGCCTCGGTGTGGCCGTCGCGGACGAGGACGCCGCCGGGCCTGGCGCGCAGCGGGAAGACGTGGCCGGGCCGGACGAGGTCGCCGGGTTCGGCGGTGCCGCCGGCCAGGAGCCGGAGGGTGGTGGCGCGGTCGGCGGCGGAGATGCCGGTGGTGACGCCGTGGGCGGCGCCGGCGTCGACGGAGACCGTGAACGCGGTCTTCATCGACTCGGTGTTGTCCTCGACCATCTGCGGCAGCCGCAGCCGGTCGAGTTCGTCGCCCTCCATGGGGGCGCAGATCAGGCCGCGGCACTCGCTCATCATGAAGGCGACGATCTCGGGGGTCGCCTTCTCCGCCGCGATGACGAGGTCGCCCTCGTTCTCGCGGTTCTCGTCGTCGACGACCACGACGGGACGGCCGGCCGCGATGTCGGCGACGGCCTGCTCGATCGGGTCGAGCGCGAAGTCCTCGATGTCGTCGGTGCTGTACAGGACGGGTGCCGCGGTCATGCGGGCGCTCCTTCCGGGACGGGCCGCGTGCCCTGGCGGGAGCGCAGCCACCAGTCGCGCAGGCCCCACAGGACGAGCGCGCCGTAGATGACGTAGACGAAGCCGGAGAAGGCGAAGCCGTTGGCGAAGTTGAGGGGGACGCCGACGGCGTCGACGAGCAGCCAGGCGAACCAGAACTCGACCATGCCGCGCGCCTGGGCGTACATGGCGACGACGGTGCCGACGAAGATGTAGGCGTCGGGCCAGGGGTCCCAGGACAGGGACGGGTAGGCCTTGAACAGGGCGCCGACCAGGAGGGTGCCGACGGCGGCGACGGCGAGCAGGGCGGCCCGCTCGCGCCAGGTGGCGAAGCGTACGGCGATGTGGCCGTCCTCCGCCGTGCCGCTGCCGCGGTTCCACTGCCACCAGCCGTAGACGGCGACGACCATCACCACGATCTGCTTGCCCGCGCTGCCGGAGAGATGGGCGGTGGCGAAGGCGGCGAAGAGGATCAGGCCGGACAGGAACTGGGTGGGCCAGCTCCATATGGAGCGGCGCCAGCCGAACGCCAGGCCGAGCAGACCGATGATGTTGCCGATCATGTCGGACCACTTGATGTGCTGGCCGAAGAGCGTGAAGGCCTCGGAGTTGAGCCAGTTCACCGGCCGGCCCCCGCGATCCGGTCGCCGAGCAGCCGTTCGACGTACTTGGCGACGACGTCCACTTCCAGGTTGACCGGTTCGCCGGGCTGCTTCCGTCCGAGGGTGGTCAGCGCGAGGGTGGTGGGGATGAGGCTGACGGTGAAGTGCTCGGCGCCCGCGTCGACGACGGTGAGGCTGATGCCGTCGACGGTGATGGAGCCCTTCTCCACGACGTAGCGGGCGAGGTGCGCGGGCAGGGAGATCCGCACGATCTCCCAGTGTTCGGAGGGGGTGCGCTCCAGGATCGTGCCGGTGCCGTCGACGTGGCCCTGGACGATGTGGCCGCCGAGGCGGGCACCGACGGCGGTGGGGCGTTCGAGGTTGACCCGGGAGCCGGGGGCGAGCGCACCGAGGCTGGAGCGTTCGAGGGTCTCGGCCATGACGTCGGCGGTGAACTCGTCGCCCTCGTGGTCGACGACGGTCAGACAGACGCCGTTCACGGCGATGGAGTCGCCGTGCCGCGCGCCTTCGGTGACGACGGGTCCGCGGAGGCGGAAGCGAGCGGCGTCGCCGAGGTTCTCGACGGCGGTGACCTCGCCCAGCTCTTCGACGATTCCGGTGAACACTTCCCGGGTCCTCCTGCCTCTTCGGGCACGGACTCCGGGGCTGCCGACGACGGCAGGACACACGAGCGAACGCACGGGGTACGACGGCGCCGAAGCGGAACCCGTCGCAAGGACGAGCCCGTGGACGGCGACGCGCACAGATGTGCCCGCTCGCCGCGCACTGCCTCCCATCCGGACTTTAACCGTCGGTCCAGGAATTTCACCTGGTCAACCGGCCGCTGGAAGCGACCGGGTCGCGGACTGTAACCGCCGGTTCGGACTTTCACCGACCCCGGAGTGCGCTGCTACTGGTACAGGGCCAGTGTGCCACGCTCCACCCGCGTCCATACGGGCGGTCGGTGTGGGCTCGCTCACAGAGCGCATCACTGATCTGACGGTCGGCGAGCGGCGGGAGGCCCGGCGGCGGGCAAGGGCCGTCGTCACCGCCGCCGGGCCGGTCTGTGCGGGCGTCGGACCCGGTCCACCTAGGGTCGGACCCGGTCCGACCCTAGGTGGACTAGACCAGAGGGGTCAACAGGGCCGCACAGCGGGAGAGTTCCCCTGACGCGGGGCGGAACACGTGGGTGGTGGCGGGCGCTTGGTGCAGGGGTGCGGATGCGGGTGCCGCCGAACGCGGACAAGCTGGACCTCGTACTGACGATGCCGGTCGGGACCGCCGGAGGAGCCGCCGGTGGGCACTGCCGGGCAGGCCGTCCGGAGGCGGCCGTCGGACAGGCCGCCTGGACGAACCTCCAGCCGTCCCGGGGAGCCGTCCGAGGGCCGCTGGACAGGCCGTCCGAAGGGGCTGAACAGCATGACCGTGATCCTGGTGACCGGCGGCGGGCCCCTCGGCGGGCTCGTCGCCGAGCGGCTGCGCGCGGACGGGTACGAGGTGCGGGTGCTCGGCCGGCGGGCGCGCTGCGCCGTGGACCTGCGCGAGGGCGGGACTGCGCTGGACGCGGCCGTGGCCGGTGCGGACACGGTCGTGCACTGCGCGAGTCCGCCGCGGGACGGCGGCGAGGAGGCCGCGGCCCACCTGGTGGCGGCGGCGCGCCGGGGCGGGGCGGGACCTCTGGTGCTCGTCTCCGCCGTGGGCGCGGGCCGGCTTCCGCTGGGCCGCTACGAGACCGGGCGGGCCGTGGAGCGGCTGGTCGAGGAGTCGGGCCTGGGCTGGTCGGTCCTGCGCGCCACCCGGACCCACGACCTCCTGGCGGCCGCCTTCCGGCGCCTGGCCCGGCCGCCGGTCATGCTGCTCCCGGCCGGTGTGCGGGAGCAGCCGGTCGAGGCGGCGGAGGTGGCCGGACGGCTGGCGGAACTGGCGGCGGGCGCACCGGCGGGGCAGGTGCCGGACATGGGCGGCCCCGAGGTCCGCGGCCTGGAGTCGCTGGCCCGCGCCTACCTCGGGGCCACGGCCCGCCGCCGCCCCGTCCTGAACGTGCCCCTGGCCGGCCGCGCCTACCAGGGCTTCCGGGAAGGCGAGCACCTCGCTCCGCGGCGGGCCGTGGGCAAGCGCACCTTCGAGGAATACCTGGCGGCCCACTGCGGAACCGGCCGGCGGGAGTGAGGGGGCGGGGGCGTCAGCGCGGGTGTACCAGGGCTGGGAGGCCGGCCGGGAGGGACGCAGCCGGGCGCCGTCGGCACGGGCGGGCCTGCCCGGCGGAGAGCAAGGCGGCCGGGCCGTCAACGCGGGCACAGCCGGGCCGGGAGGGACGCGGCCGGGCGCCGTCAACACGGGCGGGCGTGCCCGGTGGGAAGCAAGGCGGCCGGGCCTCAGCGCGGGTGTGCCGGGGCCGTGGGGCCGGGCGTCCGGCGGGGGTGAGCGGGCGGGCCGGGGGGCGCGAAAAGGATCTCCTGGGCGCGGTCCCGCGCCGTCAGGAGCGCACCCCGCAGCACCGCCCCGCCGCCCAGCGTGCTCGCCCGGACCTCGGTGGGCAGCGGTGACATCCGGGCGACCCGCCGCGCCACCCGCGCGGCGAGCGCGTCCCCGCCGACCCGGCCGATCTCGCCGCCCAGCACCACGCACCCGGGATCCAGCACCGCCACCACGGAGGCCGCCGCGAGGGTCACCCGGTCGGCGAGCGCGTCCAGGAACTCGGCGGCCCGGGGCGCGTCCCCCCGCACCGCGCCGCGGACCAGTTCCGCGGCGGCCGGTTCCCGTCCCGCCGGGGCAGCCGAGAGCCCGAACCGGGCGGCCAGCTCCGCCACCGCCGCGGAACCGGCCAGCGAGTGGAAGCCGCCCGTGCAGTCGGTCGCCGAGGGCAGGCCGCCGGTGCCGGGCACGGGCAGGAACCCGATCTCGCCCGTGCCGCCGGAGGCGCCGTGCCGCAGGACGCCGTCCAGGACCACCGCCGCGCCCGCGCCGTGGCCCAGCCACAGCAGGACGAACGTGTCCCGCCCGCGGGCGGCCCCGTCGCGCTGTTCGGCCAGCGCGGCGAGGTTCGTCTCGTTCTCGACAATGACGCGGGCCCGCGGCAGCCGCTCCTGGAGCGCGGCCACCAGCCGGCGGTGCCACTCGGGCAGCCCGGTGGTTCCGCGCAGTTCGCCCGTGACCGGGTCGATCAGGCCGGGCGCGCCGATGCCGACGGTGTGCAGCTCTTCCGCGCCCGCCTCCTTGGCGGCGCGTTCCACCAGGGTGACGGCCTGCTCGACGGCGGGGCCGGTGCCGGTGCCGGGCCCGATCGGCACCGACTCGGCGGCGAGTTCCCGGCCGATCAGGTCGCAGACGGTCACGGCGACGCTGTCCGTGCGCACGTCGAGGGCGGCGAGGTGGGCCCGGTCGGCGACGATGCCGTACAAGCGGGCGTTGGGTCCGCGCCGCTGCTCACCGGACTCCCCCACCACGGTGATCAGGCCGGAGACCGTCAGGCGCTCGACCAGGTCGGCGACGGTGGGCCGGGACAGTCCGGTCAGCTGCTTCAACTGGCCTGCCGTCAACGGCCCTTCCTGCTGCAACAGGCGCAGGGCGAGCCGGTCGTTGATGGCCCGGGCGGTGCTCGGGGATGCGGGCATGCCGGGAATCCTTCCAGATCCGCGGGGGCGGCCCGCCTTCGCGGGCCACCCCCGGCTCCCTATCTATCAGGCAGGGTCCCTGATAGTTTACGTCCGCAGCAGCACGGCGGGACGACGCACACGCCCGGGAGGGGCCGGAGAATGACAGCAGTGGTCTACCACCAGCGCGAGGTCAGGCGCGCCCGGTACGCCGTGGCGGCCGTCTTCGCCGTGCACGGCGCCGTGACGGGGTCGTTCGCCACCCGGGTGCCCTGGATCCAGGACCACGCCTCGGTCAGCGCCGGCCAGCTGGGCCTCGCGCTGGCGTTCCCCGCGCTGGGGGCGTCCGTGGCGATGCCGCTGGCCGGGCGCATCAGCCACCGCTTCGGCGCCCGCACCGCCCTGCGCGGCCTGCTGGCCCTGTGGACGCTCTCGCTGGTGCTGCCCGCACTCGCCCCGAACCTGCTCGCCCTGTGCCTGGCCCTGTTCGTGTACGGCGCCTCGGCGGGCATGTCGGACGTCGCGATGAACGCGCTCGGCGTGGAGGTGGAGAACCGGCTCGGCCGCTCGATCATGTCGGGGCTGCACGGCATGTGGAGCGCGGGCGCCCTGATCGGTTCGGCAGCGGGGACGCTCGCCGCGCACCTGGGGGCGGACGCCCGCCTGCACCACACGCTGACGGCGGCCGTGCTGACGGTCCTCGGCTTCACCGCCTGCGCCTGGGTCCTGGACCTGCAGCCCGCCGAGGACGAGGACCCGCCGCCGCGGTTCGCGCTGCCGCCGAAGTCGGCCCTGCTGATCGGTGCCGTCGGGTTCTGCGCGGTGTTCGCGGAGGGCGCGAGCCTGGACTGGTCCGCGGTCTACCTGCGGCAGCGGCTGGAGACCTCGGCCGGACTCGCCGCGGCCTGCACGACCGGCTTCACCTTCACCATGGCCATCGCCCGGATCGCCGGGGACAAGGTGGTGGACCGGTTCGGCTCGGTGCGCACGGTGCGGGCCGGCGGGGTGCTGGCCGTGGCCGGGGGCCTGCTGGTCGTGGCGGCGGGGCATCCGGCGGTGGCGATGACCGGGTTCGCCCTGATGGGCCTGGGCATCGCGGTCGTCGTCCCGCTCTGCTTCGCCGCGGCGGGACGCAGCGGACCGAACCCCAGCCAGGCCATCGCGGGCGTGGCGACCATCACGTACACCTCGGGCCTGGTGGCGCCGGGCGCGATCGGCGGTCTCGCCCAGGCGACCAGCCTGGTGGTGTCGTTCGGCCTGGTCACCGTCCTGGCGTGCGGCCTGGCGGTCTTCGCGGGAGTGCTGCGCGCGGGCGACCGGGACCGCCCGAAGATCAGCGGGCCGGGCGCAGCAGTTCCTGACCCGCGGCCCTGAACTCCTCGCTCCACGGTGCCGGCCGGAGCGTCGCGGGGTCCAGCCGGACCAGGACGCGGCTGCCGTGCGCGTACGTCAGCGCGCCGTCGGCCGAGCAGAAGCGGAAGCCGTAGGTGAGACCGGTGGTGCCGAGCCGTTCGAGCCACAGGTGGACGGCGTACCCGCCCGGCCGGGTCACCGGTGCCTCGTAGGTGATGCGCAGTTCCTTGACGGCGTTGCAGGCGTCCCCGGCGGCGACCCAGTCGCCCTCGAAGCGGAAGCCCTGCTCGTGCCACAGTCCGGCCCAGGCGCGCTCGACCATGAGCGGGTAGCGGGCGTTGTGCAGCAGCCCGAGGGCGTCCAGGTCGTCGAAGTGGACGGTGACGGGGATCAGCCGCCCGTACGACAGGGCGGGGGCGGCGGGTGCTTCGGCGGTCACGGTGGTGCTCCTGAACGTACGGGCCGGGCGGCGGGACCGGACGCACGGCCGGGTCGGCGCGAGGGGGCGTACGGGCCCGCGGGGGCGGGACGGCCGTCATTCTAAGCGGTCGCTCAGCCTGGTCGGCGGGGAAGGTGCTGGTCAGCCGCCCGGCCACCCGCACAATGGTCTGGACAGACTTCACGTACAGAGAAAGCGAAACCCCACCATGGACCTCGGCGTGCGCTGGAAACTGCACGGTGACGGGCGCACGCCCGCACCCGGAGCGGTGGTCCGGCCCGACGAACGGCTGTCCTGGCCCCGCACGGTCGGGCTCGGCGCCCAGCACGTCGTGGCCATGTTCGGCGCCTCCTTCGTGGCCCCCGTGCTCATGGGCCTCGACCCGAACCTCGCCATCATGATGTCGGGCGTGGCGACCGTGCTCTTCCTGCTCGCCACACGCGGCCGGGTGCCCAGCTACCTGGGCTGCTCGCTGTCGTTCGTGGGCGTCGCCGCGGTGATCCGGGCGCAGGGCGGCACGAGCGCGACCGTGACCGGCGCGGTCTTCGTCGTCGGTGTCGTGCTGTTCCTGGTCGGCCTGGCCGTGCAGCGGTTCGGGGCGCGCATCATCCACGCCGCGATGCCGCCGATCGTCACGGGCGCGGTGGTGATGCTGATCGGCTTCAACCTCGCCCCGGTGACCGCGTCGACGTACTGGCCGCAGGACCAGTGGACGGCCCTGCTGGTGATGCTGTTCACCGGACTGGCCGTGGTCTGCCTGCGGGGTTTCTGGTCCCGGATCGCGATCTTCCTCGGGCTGGTCTTCGGCTACGGCATCTCCTGGATCTTCGACCGGGTCTTCGGCAAGATCCACTCCGTGGACGGGTCGGGCAGGCTCACCGACCACTGGCGCCTGGACCTCTCCGGCGTCGGCAAGGCCGACTGGATCGGGCTGCCCGCCTTCCACGGGCCGGCGTTCCACTGGTCGGCGATCCTGGTGGCGCTGCCCGTCGTGATCGCACTGGTCGCGGAGAACGCCGGCCACGTGAAGGCGGTCGGCGAGATGACCGGCGACCCGCTCGACGACAAGTTGGGCACGGCGATCTCCGCGGACGGCGCGGCCTCCATGATCTCCACCGCCGTGGGCGGCCCGCCCAACACCACCTACTCCGAGAACATCGGCGTGATGGCGGCCACCCGCGTCTACTCGACCGCGGCCTACTGGGCCGCCGCCTGCTTCGCGCTGCTGTTCGGCGTCTGTCCCAAGTTCGGTGCCGTCGTCGCCGCGATCCCCGGCGGCGTGCTCGGCGGCATCACCGTCATCCTGTACGGCATGATCGGCCTGCTCGGTGCGCAGATCTGGACCAACGCCAGGGTGGACCTGCGCAACCCGCTGAACCTGGTGCCGGCCGCGGCGGGCATCATCATCGGCGTCGGCAACGTCAGCATGAAGTTCACCGACACCTTCTCGCTGAGCGGCATCGCGCTCGGCACGGTCGTCGTCATCACCGGGTACCACGCCCTGCGGGCCTTCGCCCCGGCGCACCTGAAGAAGCAGGAGCCGCTGCTGGACGAGGGCACGTCGTCGTACGACGCTTCGGGGCGGGCCGGGAGCGGCGGGCCGGGTCGGGCCGCGCCCTGAGACGCGCCCGCACGGAGCGGGAGACGCGCCCGCCCGCGCCGAACGTGCCGGGATGCGGCAGGCGGCCGGGCGGCGCCGGTCGCGGTCGGCGCGGGGACCTTGCCGGGGGCACGGCGGATGCCCGACCACGTCGGCTCTCTGACGGTGCCGGAGGCCCCGGCCAGGGAGCGTGACGGGTTCCGGGCCGTGCCGGGGCCGTGACGGGTTCCGGACCGCGCCGGATCCGTGACGGATGCCCGGTACGGGCGAACGCCCCCGCAGCCGGAGCCGTGACGGGAGCCCGCTATAGGTGAACGCCCCTGTGTCCGGGGCCCGGTCGCTCGGACGTTCCCCCGTTCTGGGGAAGCGTCCGGCCGGTCGGCCCCCGGCCCGGTGCGGGCCTGGGACCCTGCCCCCATGGGGCAATCGGTACAACTCATCCGTCGTCCGGACACAGTGGACGCGGTCGTCACACGGATGCGTGACCTGGCTGCCGGGCTGCCGGAGCGGGACGGGATCGCGGTCTTCAACCGGGTCTACCTCGCGGTCACCGAGGAGTTCGGGCGACGGCCGGCGGCCCGGCGGTCCGCCGCACCGGGGGCCACGGCCACGCTGGACGTACGGTTCGCCGAGCGGTACCTCACCGCCGTGGACCCGGCGACCCAGGAGCGGCACGCACCGGCCTGCTGGCGGCCGCTCCTCCAGTCGCGCAGGCACCCGGGGGTGCGCCCGCTCCAGTTCGCGCTGGCCGGCGTCAACGCGCACATCGGACACGACCTGGCCCTGGCCGTGGTGGACACGTGCGCGGCGCTGGAGTGCGAACCGCCCGAACTGGAGGGCGACTTCGAGCGGGTGGGCGACCTGCTGGCCGCGCTGGAGGAACGCGTCCGCGAGGACCTGATGCCGGGTCCGGACCTGCTCCGGATCGCCGACCCGCTGACCCATCTGCTGGGCGCGTGGAGCCTGGAGCAGGCCCGGGACGCCGCCTGGTCGGCCGCGCGGGCGCTGTGGGCGCTGCGCCGGCTGCCCGACGTGGCCGAGGACTTCACCCGGCGGCTGGACGCGGCGGTCGGCTTCGCCGGCCGCATGATGCTCACACCGCTGCCCGCCTGACCGGCCCGCCCCTCCCCCGCCGGGCCCGCGGCGGCTCGGCCCGCTCCCCGGCCGCTCCCCGGGCCGGGGCGCCCCGACGGCTCCCCCGGCCGCCCGACGGCACCGCGCTGCTCCCCGGAACTCCCCTGTGATCGCTGTACGTTGCCCATGGACACCGGCGATCACCGGCGATCACGAAGGAGCGCACCACCATGGCGACCCGTCTGGGACTGGGCCTTCCGCAGAACCGTCAGTACGACCTCGGCAGGGACGTGCCCGACGTGGCACGGACGGCGGAGGGCATCGGCTACGACAGCCTCTGGGTGTACGAGCGGGCGCTGTTCCCCGAGCCCGCGACCCAGGGGCTCTACGGCATCGAGGGCCTGCCCTGGCCCGACTCCTACCGCCACGTGGCCGACCCGCTGGTCACGCTCACGCTGGCCGCGGCCGTCACCGAGCGGGTGAGCCTCGGCAGCAGTGTGCTGGTCGCGCCGCTGCACGTGCCCTTCCAGCTCGCCAGGACCCTGGCCTCGCTGGACGCGGCAAGCGGCGGCCGGGTGATCGCGGGGCTGGGCACCGGCTGGTCCCTGGACGAGTACGCGGCGGCGGGCATCCGCCCGATCAAGGAGCGCGGCCGGGTGCTGGACGAGGTGATCGACGTCTGCCGGGCGGTGTGGGGCCCCGACCCGGTGCGCCACCACGGCCGGATCACCGAGATCGACTCGGCCGTGGTCGGCCCCAAGCCCGCCCGGCCGATCCCGATCCTGCTGGCGGCGAGCACCCGCAAGGCGCGCGAGCGGCTCGTGGAGCACGCCGACGGCTGGCTGCCGGCCGGCATGAGCGTCGAGCAGGTCGCCGCCCAGTGGCACGCCCTGCAGGACCTGGCCGCCGAGCGCGGCCGGCAGCAGCCCATCCGGACGGTGCTGCGGGCGAACGCCCGCTACTCGGCCAAGGCCCGGGAAGGCACGGACCGGAACCCCTTCCACGGCAGCGCCGACCAGATCGTCGAGGACCTCCTCGCGCACGCCGAGATCGGCATGGAGGAGATCCTCGTCGACCTGCAGAGCACCCTGCGGGACGCCGAGGAACTCAAGGACGTCGCCGCGGAGGTCTACGAGAAGGCGCGGGCCGCCGGACTGTGACCGCCCCCGCCCGGGACCGGCCTGCGGGACCCGGCCCCGCGCGCGGCCCTCGGTCCTCGCGGCCGGCCCCCGCTGTCGGTCCTGGCCCGCGCGACCTGTGCTCGCGGTCAGTGCCGGCGATCAGCCCTGGCGGTCCGTGCCCGGGGTCAGTCCTCCGGCAGTTCGACGGGCGCGATCTCGTCGTAGACGTCGCCGGGGCCGGGGTTCGTCGCGTCGGTCGCCCCGCCGAAGTGGTGCATGACGCCCCAGACCGCGTTCAGCGCGGTCTGGACGGCGCCCTCGGCCCAGCCGGCCGTCCAGGAGATGTCGTCGCCGGCCAGGAAGATGCCCCGCTTGTCCTCGGGCAGCCCCTCCTGCATGAAGTGCGTGAACAGGCGCCGCTGGTAGCGGTAGTGGCCGGGCAGGTTGGCCTTGAACGCGCCCATGAAGTAGGGCTCGTTCTCCCAGGAGACGGTCACCGGGTTGCCGATGACGTGCTTCCTGATGTCGACCTTCGGATAGATCTCCGACAAGGACTTCAGCATGACCTCCATCCGCTCGTTCGCGGACAGCGGCAGCCACTTGAGGCTGTCGTCGCACCAGGTGTACGACAGGCAGATCACGGCGGGCCTGTCCGGGCCGTCGTCCAGGAGGTAGGTGCCGCGGGTCATGCGGTCGGTGAGCGTCATCGACATGACGTCCCGGCCCGTCTCCTCGTCCTTGTCCAGCCAGAACGGCCGGTCGACCGGGACGAAGAGCTTGCTGGACTCCATGTAGTGGGTGCGCTCGATCGCCGTCCAGTGGTCGATCGGGAACAGCGCGTCGTCGCACTGGATCTTGGACAGCAGCATCCAGGACTGCGCGGTGAAGATCGCCGCCCGGTAGGTGCGGATGTCGCCGTCCGCGTCCGTCACGGTGATCCGGTTGCCCGCGGTGCGGTGCAGCCGGGTCACGGCCGGGCGCGGCTCGCCGCCCGGGTGCAGCGTCTTCAGCGAGGTGCCGTACGGCCAGTGGACGATCTTCTCCGGCTCGCGCTCCCACAGCCTGAGCGGCAGCTGCTGCGAGCCGCCGACAATGCCGCGGTGGTGGTCGTCGGCCTCGGTGTAGACGACGCGCAGGATCTCCAGGATGGAGTTGGGGAAGTCGGTGTCCCAGCCGCCGGTGCCGAAGCCGACCTGGCCGAAGATCTCCCGGTGCCGGAAGGACTTGAACGCCTCGGAGTCGCACAGGAAGCCGTAGAACGTCTGGTTGTCGAGCTTCTCGACGAGCCTCGACCAGATCGCGCGGATGCGGGGCACGTCCCGCTCGCGCAGGGCGCGGTTCATGTCGGAGAAGTCGGCGCCCTCCTCCAGGCACTTGTTCCAGGCCTGGGCGACGTCCCGGTAGACCTGCGGCAGGTCGTCGATCGTCTCGGCGTAGTGCGACTCGCCCTTGAGGTCGACGACGGTCGACGGGGTCGCCTCGGCGAGCGGGTTCGGGAAGGGGCGGGTGGTCAGGCCGACCAGGTCGATGTAGTGCTGGAGCGCCGTGGAGGACGGCGGGAAGCGCATCGCGCCCATCTCGGCCGTGAGGTCCGCGTCGCAGCCCTCGAAACCGACGGTGCGCAGCCGGCCGCCGATCCGGTCCGCCTCGTAGACGACGGGCTTGAGGCCCATCTTCATCAGCTCGTAGGCGGCCACGATGCCCGACAGGCCGCCGCCGATGACCGCGACCTCGCTGCCGTGCTCGGTCGCGGGTATCTGGCCGAGCCCCGCCGGGTGGGCGAGGAAGTCGTCGTACGCGTACGGGAAGTCCGGGCCGAACATGGTGATCGGCGGCTGCTGCTCGTCTGCGTGCTCGACGGCGTTGGGCACGGTGGACGTCATGGGGTACGGACTCCTTGCGCGTGAAGAACGATCGGGGAGGTCGGGGCCGGCCCGGTCTCAGCCCAGGGACCCGTAGAGGCCGGGGCGGCGGTCCAGCAGGTACGGGTTCGACTCCCGGGAGCGGGCGAGGAATCCGGGGTCGGCGTCCGCGACGACGAGGTCCTCGTCGCGGCCGGCGCGGGTGCGGGCGACTCCGTCGGGGCCGGCCAGGACGGAGAGCCCGACGAACTCGAACTCGCCCTCCTTGCCGACGCGGTTGACGTACGCGACGTACATCTGGTTCTCGAAGGCGCGCACCGGCACGACCGACTCGGCGACGAACTGGTACGGGTGCATCTGTGCGGTCGGCACGAGCAGGAGGTCGGTGCCGGCGAGGGCGTGGGCGCGGACGTTCTCCGGGAACTCGACGTCGTAGCAGATCATCAGGCCGACGGTCAGGCCGCCCAGCTCGGCCTGGACGACGGGCTGCTCGCCCGGGGTGAAGTGGTCGCGTTCGAAGCAGCCGAAGAGGTGGGTCTTGCGGTAGTTCGCCAGACGCGTGCCGTCGGCGGAGACGAGCTGGGCCGAGTTGAACACGGCGTCCCCGTCCCGCTCCGGGTAGCCGTAGGCGACCGCCAGGCCGTGCCGGCCGGCGAGGTCGGCGACGGCGTCCGCGAAGTCGCCGTCGGCGGGTTCGGCGAGGCGGCCGATGCCGTCGCCGATCGCGTATCCGGTCAGGAACATCTCCGGCGTGACCAGCAGGCCCGCCCCGGCAGCGGCGGCGCGGCCCGCGGCGGCGTCGAGGACCTTCAGGTTCTCGGCGACGGAGCCGGGGCGGCCGGAGCTCTGGAGCAGGGCGGTGCGCATGCGGGATCCTTGCCGGTCAGGGGGATTCGGGGGTCGGTTAGACGGTACGGGCGGGGGTGGGGGCGGACAAGCGGGAGCCGTTGCGCGGCGGCGCGGTGTTCGTTGCGTGCGGGCGGGGCCGGGCGGCGATTCGTTGCGCGAGCGGTGGCGGCGGCGGTCCGCCCGCCGCCCGGCCCCGGCGGACCGGCGCCCTCCGTCACACGGCTCCGCCGCGGACCCGGCCGGGACTCGGCCCGTCCGCTCCTCCCCCGCCCCGCGCGCACACCACGCCGCCCCTGGACCTCGCACGGGTCGCAGGGGCGGCGGCCGGCTCCGGGGCGCGCGGGCGCTTACGTGGGGGAGCCGGAGGAGTAGCGGCGCAGGAGCGGGGAGAGGACCAGGACCGACTTGGTCCGCTCCACGAACGGCTCGCCCGCGATGCGTTCCAGGACCCGCTCGAAGTGCCGCATGTCCGCGGCGAAGACCTGGGCGATCGCGTCCGCGTCACCGGTGACGGTGGACGCGGACACGACCTCCTGGTAGCGCTCGAGACCGCGCTGGATCGTCTCCGGCGAGGTGTTGCGCCGGCAGTGGATCTCCACGTAGCCCTCGGTGTGCCAGCCGAGCGCCGCGGGGTCGACGCGGACGGTGAAACCGGTGATGGCGCCGGTGGCACGCAGCCGGTCCACCCTCCGTTTGACGGCGGGCGCGGACAGGCCGATCAGCTGCCCGATGTCCGCGTAGGAGCGGCGGGCGTCCTCGGCGAGGGCGTGCACGATGCGTTCGTCGAGATCGTTCAGCACGGGGCGTGGGTCACTTCTTCGGGGTCGGGCTCGGGGCTACTGGGCTGCCGTCGCGGGGGCGGGACCGGCCGCGAGACGGGAACGGCGGTGGCCGTACAGGAAGTAGATCACGAGCCCGACGGCCATCCAGATCCCGAAGACCACCCAGGTGACGGCGGACAGGCTGCCCATCATCCACACGCACAGCACGAAGCCGATCGCGGGCAGCACCGGCGACAGCGGCACCCGGAAGGTGCGACGCATGGCCGGGCGGGTCCGGCGCAGCACCACGACGGCCACGTTGACCAGCGCGAAGGCGAAGAGGGTGCCGATGCTGGTGGCGTCCGCGAGCTGCCCGAGCGGGATGGCGGCGGCCAGCACACCGCAGAACAGGGAGACGATGACCGTGTTCACCCGGGGCGCGCCCGACTTGGGGTGGACCCGGGAGAACGCCTTGGGCACCAGACCGTCGCGGGACATCGCGAACAGGATGCGGGTCTGGCCGTAGAGGACGGTCAGCACGACGCTGGCGATGGCGATGACCGCGCAGAAGGCCAGCAGGGTGCCCCAGAAGCTCTGGCCGGTGACCTCGCGCATGATCTGGGCGAGGGCGGCCTCCGAGTCGTTGAACTGCCGCCAGGGCTTGGCGCCCACGGCGACGGCGGCGACAAGGACGTAGAGGGCGGTGACGATCACCAGGGAGAGCATGATCGCGCGCGGCAGGTCGCGCTGCGCGTTCTTCGCCTCCTCACCGGCGGTGGAGGCCGCGTCGAAGCCGATGTAGGAGAAGAACAGCGTCGCGCCCGCCGCGCTGACACCGCCCATGCCGAGCGGCATGAAGTGGGAGTAGTTGCCGGAGCGGAAGCCCTGGACGCCGATGGCGCAGAACAGGATCAGCGCGGCGATCTTGACGCACACCATGATCGTGTTGGCGCGCGCGGACTCCTTGGCGCCGCCGAGCAGGAAGGTCATCGCCAGCAGGACGACGATCAGGGCGGGCAGGTTGAAGACGCCGCCGTCGCCGGGCGGGGCCGACAGGGCCGCGGGTATGGTCACGCCGATCGTGCCCTTGAGCAGCTCGTTGAGGTACTCGCCCCAGCCGACGGCGACGGCAGCCACCGACACGCCGTACTCCAGGACCAGGCACCAGCCGCAGACCCAGGCGATCAGCTCGCCCATCGTTGCGTATGCGTACGAGTACGAGGACCCGGAGACCGGGATGGTGCCGGCCAGCTCCGCGTAGGACAGGGCGGAGAAGAGCGCCGTCAGACCGGCGATCACGAAGGAGAGCGTGACGGCGGGCCCTGCCTTGGGGACCGCCTCGCCCAGGACGACGAAGATGCCGGTGCCCAGGGTGGCACCGATGCTGATCATGGTGAGCTGCCACAGCCCCATGGAGCGCCTGAGACTGCCCCCCTCACCCTGGCCGCCCTCCGCGACCAGGCGTTCCACGGGCTTGCGACGCATCAGGCGCGCACCGAAGGACGAGGGGACGGTGAGGGTGCGGTTGGGCGGTGCGCCTTGGTCGAGCACGCGCGGCTCCTTGTCGCTGCGGTTCTTCGAGCGGCGGGGACCGGTGGCACCACGTCCCGTGGGGACCCACCGAGCGGGGTCCCTGCCACGCCATGTACAGCGCAGACCCTATGAGGCTGCGCTTCACAAGCGTAATGCAGCAACCTTGCGTCTCTCCGCATGATCGTTGCGTTCCGGGGGCCTGCGCGGGTGTTCGTTGCGCGGGCGCTTTCGACCGTTGCGTACGGGACGGGTGGGAGTGTCCCGGTGTGCCGCGGCCGCCACGGACGCCGACGGCCCCTGCCGTCCCGGCGGGCGGGACGGCAGGGGCCGTACGGAAGGGGGCCGCTCCGGCTCCGGGCGGCGGGGCAGCCGGCCGGCGAGGGCGGTGGCGGTGGCGGTCAGTTCCAGCTGGCGTGCAGCGGCTTGCCCTCGGCGTAGCCGGCCGCGCTCTGGATGCCGACGATCGCCTTCTCGGCGAACTCCTCCAGGGACCCGGCACCGGCGTAGGTGCAGGAGGAGCGGACACCGGCGATGATCGAGTCGATGAGGTCCTCGACGCCCGGGCGGGCCGGGTCGAGGAACATCCGGGAGGTGGAGATGCCCTCCTCGAACAGCGCCTTGCGGGCCCGGTCGTAGGACGACTCCTCCGAGGTCCGGTTGCGCACCGCGCGGGCGGAGGCCATGCCGAAGGACTCCTTGTAAAGGCGGCCGTTCGCGTCCTGTTGGAGGTCGCCCGGCGACTCGTACGTGCCCGCGAACCAGGAGCCGATCATCACGTTGGACGCCCCGGCGGCGAGCGCCATCGCCACGTCGCGGGGGTGACGGACGCCACCGTCGGCCCACACGTGCTTGCCGTACTTCCGTGCCTCGGCCGCGCACTCCAGTACGGCGGAGAACTGGGGCCGGCCCACGCCGGTCATCATCCGGGTGGTGCACATGGCGCCGGGGCCCACACCGACCTTGACGATGTCCGCGCCCGCCTCGACCAGATCCTTGACGCCCTCGGCGGAGACGATGTTGCCGGCCACGATCGGCACCTGCGGGTCGAGGTCGCGGACCAGCTTGATCGCGCTGATCATCGACTCCTGGTGGCCGTGGGCCGTGTCGATGACGAGGGTGTCGACGCCCGCGCCGAGGAGCTGCTCGGCCTTGCCCGCCACGTCGCCGTTGATGCCGACGGCGGCGGCGACCCGGAGCCTGCCCTGCGCGTCGGTGGCCGGGGTGTAGAGCGTGGCGCGCAGGGCGCCCTTGCGGGTGAGGATGCCGGCGAGGCGGCCGTCCTTGTCCACGGCGGGCGCGTAGCGGCGGTTGGCCGCGTCGAGCCGGTTGAAGGCCTCGCGCGGGTCGATGTCCGCGTCCAGCAGCACCAGGTCCCGGCTCATGACGACTTCGAGCTGGGTGAAGCGGTCCACGCCGGTCAGGTCCTGGTCGGTGACCACGCCGACGGGCCGGTGGTCCTCGTCGACGACCACACCGGCGTTGTGCGCCCGCTTGGGCAGCAGGGACAGGGCGTCGGCGACCGTCTGGTGCGGGGCCAGCACGATCGGGGTGTCCAGTACGTGGTGACGGCCCTTGACCCAGGAGACGACCTCGGTGACGACGTCGATCGGGATGTCCTGCGGGATGACCACCAGGCCGCCGCGCCGGGCCACGGTCTCGGCCATGCGGCGGCCGGCGATCGCGGTCATGTTGGCGACGACGAGCGGGATGGTGGTGCCCGTGCCGTCCGGGGAGCTGAGGTCCACGCCCTGACGCGAGCCGACCGCGCTGCGGCTCGGCACCATGAAGACGTCGTCGTACGTCAGGTCGTACGCGGGCTGGATGTCGTTGAGGAAACGCACGTGCTGCACATCCCAGTCGATCAGAGGTGGCCCCCGGACAGGTCAGCCAGGGGGAAAGAGCACGTACTTCATTCTCCCATGCCCGATGGCCGGTCATGCCCTGTCGCAACATCCAGGCTGGTCAGAGGGGGTCTAGGAGGAACCTCCAAGGATCAGGGCTACGGCCAGTGCGGGGGTGCGGTCCGCCGCCTCGGCGAACACGTCCTCGGCGGTGCGCCACTCCTCGGGGCGGCCCTCGGCGAACGCGCGCCAGCCCCGCACGACGAGCAGCAGTCCGCGCTCCGCCGCCTCTTGAGGCCACACGGAGGGATCGGCCAGGGAATCGGCCAGCGCGTCCCAGTTGCGGCCGAACCAGTCGGGCAGCGCCAGGGCCCGCGCGGCACGGTCCATCAGACCGGCCTTGTCCCTGACCCCGTCGAGGTCCAGGACGGCCACGAGCCGTCCGGCCAGGTCGTCGCTCATCTCAGCACCGCCCGGAACGAGTCGTAGTGGTCGTCGGTGTAGTAGATCTCGCCGTCCCGGCCGGTGACGAGGCGCCGGGCGCCCCGGTCGCGGGAGCCGGGGGTCCTGACGGTGTACTCGTGGTAGTAGCCGCGCGCGTGGGCCGGCAGCCGCTTCTCGAGGTTGCCGAAGACGACGCCGTCCCGGGAGTACGGGAAGGGGCCGCCCCGGTCGATGAGGGCCAGGGTGTGGCGGGCCTCGGCCGGCAGCCGGGACTCCCGCACGGTGGCCATGCCCCGCGCCCAGGCGGGCGTGGCGACGCCGGCCGGCGCGGGCCGCGACGCGGAGGACCGGGCAGGCGGGGAGGCCGCGCCCCCCGTGGCGGAACCGCCCGGGCCCCCGGCGGAACAGCCCGCAAGGAGGACGGCGAGGCAGACGAGGAGACCCGCGAGCGCACGGGGGACGGACCGCAGCAGCATGGCGACGATGCTCCCACGGCCGTCCGCCGGCGGCCCGCCGTCAGGACCCGTCCGGGTCCGCCCGGTGCAGCGCGGACTTGGGGGACGGTCCGGCCGTCATCAGGTAGTCGGCTGCCGAGGTGTCCGTGACGAGGCTGGTGACCAGCCCCGAGCGCAGCACCGCGTCGATCGCGGCCGCCTTGCGCTGGCCGCCGGCGATGGCGACGACCTCGGGGATACGGCGCAGCTGGTCGGCCTTGACCGTGATGCACCGCTCCCCCAGGTCGCGGCCGATCCGGCGGCCCTCGGCGTCGAAGAGGTGCGCGGCCATCTCGGCGGCCACGCCGAGCGAGGCGTAGTGGGCGCGCTCCTCGTCGCTGAGCATGTCGTGCACCGTGGAGATGCCCGGCTCCCAGGAGCCGATGGAGACGCAGGCGACGGTGACCTTGTCGAAGTACTCGAAGGCGCGGGCGATCCCGGTCTGGTTGCGCAGCGCCGCCGCGGTGGCCGCGTCCGGCAGCAGCATCGGCGCGTAGATGGGGTGCGCGTCGCCGCCGGAGACCTGGGCGGCGCGGCGGACGGCCTCCACCGAGCCGCGCTCGGAGGTCCCCGCGTCGTACACGCCCGTCAGCTGCACCACCGTGCACGGGGGCAGCCGGTCCAGGGCCGCCGCCATGTGGATGGTGGAACGGCCCCACGCCAGGCCCAGGACGTCGCCCTCGTCGACGAGTTCGCCGAGCAGGTCGGCGGCGACCTCGCCGAGGTTCTCCGGGTCGGGCGTCTCCTCCGCCTCGGCCGGTGACTCGACCACGACGGCGTGCCTCAGACCGTAGCGGGCGCGGAGCGCGTCGGAGCGCTCGGCGTCCAGCTCGGCCGGCACCCGGATCTCGATCCGTACGAGATCCCGTTCGAGGGCGGTCTCCAGGACCCGGGCCACCTTGAACCGGCTCACGCCGAACTCCTCGGCGATCTGGATCTTGGACTTGCCCTCGAGGTAGAAGCGGCGGGCCATGGCCGCCGCCTGCACCAGCTCAGCGGGTCCCATCCGCACTGCTGACCGGCCCGCCGACATACCCGACACGGCGATCTCCTCACTGCTGTTCACACTCTGGATTCGCCGTTCATCCTTGCAGATCCGGCGCTGTTGATCAGCCCTGATGAGAGCCGTTCACGTACCTGATGCCCAGTGGTTGCACGTCCGGGACGCCCCGACGCGCGCCGGCCGCGCGTACGGGCCGCCCGGGATGCCCCGATACTCAGTGGCCGCACGCCCAGGATGCCTGGGATGTGGCCGTCTGCGCCTGTGCGCGCAGGGCGCGGACCGCCTCGGACGGGTCGTCGGCGCCGTAGACCGCGGAGCCCGCGACGAAGACGTCGGCACCGGCGTCCGCGCACCGCTCGATCGTCGAGGCCGAGACGCCGCCGTCGACCTGGAGCCACAGCTGCAGGCCGTGCTTGCCGATCAGCTCCCTGGTACGGCGGATCTTGGGCAGCATGATGTCGAGGAACGCCTGTCCGCCGAAACCGGGCTCCACCGTCATGATCAGGAGCATGTCCAGCTCGGGGAGCAGGTCCTCGTAGGGCTCGACGGGCGTGGCGGGCTTCAGCGCCATCGAGGCGCGGGCGCCCTTGGCGCGGATCTCGCGGGCCAGGCGCACCGGCGCGGCGGCGGCCTCGACGTGGAAGGTCACCGAGGAGGCGCCCGCCTCGACGTACTGCGGGGCCCACCGGTCCGGGTCCTCGATCATCAGGTGGCAGTCCAGCGGGGTGTCCGTCGCCCGCGCCAGGGACTCCACGACCGGCACGCCGAGGGTGAGGTTCGGGACGAAGTGGTTGTCCATCACGTCGACGTGGAGCCAGTCGGCCCCTTCGACCGCCTTCGCCTCCTCGGCGAGGCGCGCGAAGTCGGCGGACAGGATGCTGGGGTTGATCTGCACGGCCATGCCCCAAGCCTGCCATGCCGCGGCGCCCGGCCGGAACGGCGGGCCGCCGGGGGCCGTGGGGGGCGGTCCCCGGGTGCCGGGGCCGGCGTGCGCGCCGGTGTGCGCGCCGGTTGTGGCTCGTCGGCCGGCCGGCCGGCGGCGGCTGGGCGCCGGTTCCCCGCGCCTCCGCGGGGGCCGTCCCGGCGGCGTCCCGGCAGGCGTCGCAGGTCAGGGGCGGGGGCGCCCCGGTGACGAGCGGGCCGGCCCGGCGCATCCGGTCGGGGCGGCCCCGGACGCGTCTCAGCACGTCCTACGCGTCAGGGGCGGGCCGCCCCGGCGGCACCCCGGCAAGTTCCCGCGCTGCGGGGGGGGCGGGCTGCCTGCGGGTGGTGATCAGCCGGTGCGGCGGATCAGGGCCAGGTACATCGCGTCCGTGCCGTGCAGATGGGGCCACAGCTGGATGTCGGGGCCCTCGCCCAGGGCGGGGACGCCGGGCAGCAGCGGCCTCGCGTCGATCAGTTCCGTCGCCGGGAACTGCTTGAGCACGTCGGCGACGACCGCACGGGTCTCGGCGAGGTGGGGCGAGCAGGTGGCGTAGCCGACGACACCGCCGACGCGGACCGACTCCAGGGCCGTACGGAGCAGGCCGCGCTGGAGCGGCGCGAAGCCGTCGAGGTCCTCCGGGCGGCGCCGCCAGCGGGCCTCGGGGCGGCGGCGCAGGGCGCCGAGGCCGGTGCACGGCACGTCGACCAGGACGCGGTCGAAGCTGCCCGGCCGCCAGGCGGGGCGCGTTCCGTCGGCCGCGATCACCTGGTACGGCCCGGGGTTCCCGGCGAGCGCCTTCGCGACCAGGCCGGCCCGGTGCGGCTGCTTCTCCGAGGCCAGCAGCACGGCACCGCGCTCGGCGGCGAGCGCGGCGAGCAGGGCGGCCTTGCCACCGGGCCCCGCGCAGCCGTCCAGCCACTTGGTGTCGGGGCCGTCGACGGGCGCGGCGGCCAGGGCCAGGGCGACGAGCTGGCTGCCCTCGTCCTGTACGCCCGCGCGCCCCTCCCGTACGGCGTCCACCGCGCCCGGCTCGCCGCCCTCGGTGAGCCGGACGGCGTACGGCGACCAGCGGCCCGGCACCGCGGCCTCCTCCCGCAGCAGTTCCTCGGTGGTGGCGCGCCCCGGCCGGGCCACGAGGGTCACCTCGGGCCGCTCGTTGTCGGCGTCCAGGAGGTCCTCGATGCCGGCGCGTCCGCCGCCGAGCGAGTCCCACAGGGCGGACACGACCCAGCGCGGGTGGGAGTGGACGACGGCGAGGTGGTCCTCGGGGTCCTCGTCGTAGGGCGGTGCGACCTTCTCCAGCCAGCCGTCGAGGTCGTGCTGGGCGACCTTGCGCAGCACCGCGTTGACGAACTTGGCCCGCCCGTCACCGAGCACGACCCGGGCCAGCTCGACGGTGGCGGAGACCGCGGCGTGGCTCGGGATGCGGGTGCCGAGGAGCTGGTGGGCGCCCAGGGCGAGCACGTCCAGGACGGGCGGGTCCACCTCCCTGAGCGGCCGGTCCACGCACGCGGCGATGATCGCGTCGTACGTGCCCTGCCGGCGCAGGGTGCCGTAGACCAGCTCGGTGGCGAGCGCCGCGTCCCGTCCGTCGAAGTCGCCCTTCTCCCGGGCCTTGCGCAGCAGGGGCGGCAGCACGAGGTTGGCGTACGCGTCCCGTTCGTCCACGGCGCGCAGCGCGTCGAAGGCGAGGATGCGGACGGGGTCCTTCTGGGGCCGGCGGTACGGCTTGGCGGGCTTGCGGGGCCGACGGGGGGTGTCGCTCACGAAAAGGTGCTCCGGATGTCTGGGGCGCCGCGCACGGACGCGTGGGGCGGGGCCGGGCGCGGGTGCGCGGGCCCGGGTGCGCTGTGCACCCAGCCTACGACCCGCCCCGGCGCCCGACCGGCCCTCCCCCGGCCCTGACCTGCCGGACGGCCGCCACGCCGCCGTCCCGGCCGCCGCACCTCTCCCCCGCCCGCCGGTCCCGGTCCGGCGGGCAGCACTGCCTTCTCGCGGGTCGCACGGTCCGCTGCCGGGCGACCGCGCCCGAGGCGCACGGCGTCGGTCAGCCGCCGAGGGTCTCGCCCTCGGCGATGCGCACGCCCCGCGCCCAGTCCGCCGCCCGCATCGGCTTCTTGCCCTGGGCCTGCACCCACAGCAGCTCGACCGCGTACGAACCGGTGCCGACGTGCACGTCGTTCTTGCCGACGGCGAGCGCGCCGGGCGCGAGGTCGGTGCGCCGGGGCACGGGGGCCACCTGGATCAGCTTGAGGCGTTCGCCGCGGAACGTGGTCCAGGCGCCCGGCGCCGGCGTGCACCCGCGGACCACGCGGTCCACGCGCAGGGCGGGGGCGGCCCAGTCGACCCGGGCGTCCTCGACCGTGATCTTGGGCGCGAGGGTCACGCCCTCCGACGGCTGCGGCACGGGCTTCAGGGTGCCGTCCTCGATGCCGTCCATGGTCGCCGCGAGCAGCCCCGCCCCGGCGAGCGCGAGCCGGGTGAGCAGGTCACCGCTGGTGTCGGTGGGGCGGATCGCCTCCGTGACGGTGCCGTAGACCGGACCGGAGTCGAGCCCCTCCTCGATGAGGAACGTGGAGGCGCCGGTGATCTCGTCACCGGCCATGAGGCTGTGCTGCACCGGCGCGGCACCGCGCCAGGCGGGCAGCAGCGAGAAGTGCAGGTTGACCCAGCCGTGCGCGGGGATGTCCAGGGCGGTCCTGGGCAGCAGGGCGCCGTAGGCTACGACGGGGCAGCAGTCCGGGGCGATCTCCTTGAGCCGCTCCTGGAAGTCGGGGTCGCGCGGCCTGGCGGGCTTGAGCACCTCGATCCCGGCCTCCTCGGCGCGTTCGGCGACCGGGCTCGCGATGAGCCTGCGCCCCCGGCCGGCCGGTGCGTCGGGGCGGGTGACGACGGCCGCGACCTCGTGCCGCCCGGAGGCGAGCAGGGCGTCCAGGGCGGGAACGGCGACCTCGGGGGTACCGGCGAAGACGAGCTTCATGGGCGGGTGCGGGCCTCTCGGTCAGGATGTTCGGGGTGGGTACGCGGCCCACAAGTCTATGACCCCGCAAGGACGTGGGAGGGAAGCGGCCGGGGGCGGGGGGACGCAGCGCACGGCCGCTCCACGGGGGGCGTACGCATATGCCCTTACGCCCCCACAGCGTGACCAGCGGGCGGAAAACGCGTTGGTCAAGTGAGAGTTGACCAAAAGGGGCCGCTCGTACGGCCCGTTCCTTTCAACGCCGGTTCGAGAGGCTTGTTCATGGCCGACCACGCAACCCACGACGCCCAGGCCCGGGCCAGCCTGCACTTGCTGGTGCGGGACATCGAGCGGGTCCGCCGGCAGGTGGACGCACTGCGCACGCTCACCGCCCAGTTGGGCAACGTCTACCGCCCGCGCCGCTCCGGCCCCTCCACGGGCTTCGTCGTCTACGGACGGGCCCCCGCCCCGACGGTCCGCCTCGCGCAGGAACTGCGGGACAGCGTCGAGACCCTGGTCACGGCCGCCGTCGACTTCGACCGCTCGCTCGGCTTCTCGTGGGACGCGGTGGGCTCGGCGCTCGGCGTCACCAAGCAGGCGGTGCACCGGCGTTACGGTGCGCGCCGCGCCGCCGCGCAGGCGGCTGCCGCCGAGGCCGAGCGTGCGCCGGAGACGCCGGGCAGCCGGCCGGTCGCACTGGGCCCCGGACTGGCCGCGGCGCCCCCGGTGCCCACGGTCCCGGCCGCCCGGTCCATGCCGACCCAGCCGACGGCCGGAAGCCCGTCGCTGCGCGAGGACGTCAGGCCTACGGCCTTCCCGGGCCCGCGCAACGGCTGACGCACCGCACCCGGCACGGCCCCTTCCCCGGCGGGAGCCGGCCGGCCCGGGAGCAGGTTCTCGCGGCAGAAGCGGGCCTCGCAGCGGGAAAGGGCCCTCGCAACGGCAGCGGGCCTCGCCACGGAGGCCGGTCCCGGCACCCGGGGCCCCGGTCCGTCACCCGATGTCCGGCGGATCGATCCGCACCCACACCGCCTCGCCGCTCCCCCGGGCCGTCCGGGCCGCCTGCGCGGTCTTCAGGGCCGCGGCGAGGGCGGAGCCGCTGCCGGGCGGCACGCGGACCAGCGCCCGTTCCCAGTGCTCGCCGGGCGGCGGCGCGCCGGGCCGCCGGGGGCGGCCGGCCGGGGTGTCCGGCACCGGCACGGGCCCGAGGATCTCGGCGTCGCGCGGCAGTTCGACCGCGTGCAGGAAGTCCGCGACGGCCGCCCCGGGGCCCGTCACGGCCGCCATCCGGGAGACCGGTGGGAAGCCCAGTTCGGCCCGCTCGGACAGCTCCCGCAGCGCATGCCCCACGGGATCCCAGCGCACCAGCGCCTGCACGGGGCGCAGGGTCGGCTCGGCCACGACGACCACCGTGCCGCCCGCCTCCTGCGGCCTCACGAGGGCCGCAGCGCCGATCCAGCGGCGCAGGGCGTCCTCGCCGGCCCGCAGGTCGGGCCGGCCCAGCATGGCCCAGCCGTCCAGCAGGAGGGCCGCCGCGTAACCGCCCTCGGCGACCGGTTCAGCCCCCGGTGTGCTCACCACCAGGGCGGGCGTGCCCGGCACCGTGTCGAGCACGTGTTCGCGGCCCGACGTGCGCACCGGTACGGCGGGGAAGGCCCGCCCCAGTTCCTCCGCGGTGCGCCGCGCCCCGACCACCTGGGCCCGCAGCCGGAACGCACCGCACTCCGGACAGTGCCAGCCGGACTCCTCCCGCCCGCACCAGCCGCAGCGCAGGATGCCCGCGTCCTGGCCCTCCAGCGGACCGGCGCAGTGCCGGCAGCGGGCCGGCGCCCGGCACTGCGCGCAGGCCATCCGGGGCGCGTACCCGCGCCGGGGGACCTGGACCAGGACGGGGCCGTGCCGCAGTCCCTCCCTGGCCGCCTGCCAGGCGAGCGAGGGCAGCCGGGCGGCCCGCGCCGCCTCGTCCCGCGCGAGGTCGCCGTCGCCCACCGTCCGCACGAGGGGCGCGGCCCGCCTCACCTGGTCCCGCGCGGCGACCAGGGGCCGCGCCCAGCCGGTCTCGACGAGCTGGGCCGCCTCCACGGTGCAGCTCCAGCCGCCGAGCAGGAAGGCGCACCGGTCCTGCGCGGCGCGCAGCAGCAGCACCTCGCGCGCGTGCGGCTGCGGTGCGTGCTGCTCGCTGTGGCTGTCGTCCCCGTCGTCCCACAGGGCGACCAGACCGAGGTCGCGGACCGGCGCGAACATGGCGGCCCTGGTGCCGACCACCGCCCGTACCGAGCCCCTGCTCACCGCGAGCCACTGCCGGTAGCGCTTCTCGGGCCCCGCGTCGGCGGTGAGCAGCGCGTGCCGTCCCTCCCCCAGGAGCGCGGTCAGCGCGGCGTCGAGCCGGGCGGCGATGCGGCCGTCGGGGACGACGACGAGCGCGCCGCGCCCGGAGGCGAGCGTCGCGGCCACGGCCCGCGCCGCCTCCTCGCTCCACTGCGGCCCGGGCAGGGCGTTCCACACGGCCCGGGGGGCGCCGCCGGCGGCCAGCGACTCGATGAAGGCGGCCCCGTGCCCGTAACGGGTCCAGGAGCCCGGCTCCGGGATCTTCGGCGGCGGCAGCGGGGCGGGCGAGGGCCGCTGTTCGGCGCGCGCGCTGCGCGGTGGGACGGCGAGCTGGAGCACGTCGGCCACGCTGCCCGCGTACCGGTCGGCGACGGCCCGGACCAGCGCGAGGAGTTCCTCGCTCAGGACGGGCTCCGGGGAGACGACCTGGGCGAGCGCGGCCAGCGGCCCGGAGTAGTCGGACTCGGCCCGCCGTTCGACGAGGAACCCGTCGATGAGGCCGCCGCCCTCGCGGCGGCCCTCGCGCACCCGGTGCCGCCCGGCACCGAAGCGCACCCGCACCCGGACCCCGGGCTGCGCGTCGGCGTCCAGCTCGGCGGGCACCGCGTAGTCGAAGGAGCGGTCGAGGTGGAGCACGCCCTTGTCGACGAGCACGCGTGCGACGGGCAGGTGCGGGGCGAGGGCCGCGCCGCGCCAGGTCCGGGGCTTGGCCCGGGGCTCCTTGGCCTTGCGCACGGTCTCCCGGATGAGCGCAAGCTGCTCGGGCGGCGCACCCTCGGCCCCGCCGTCCCCCGGCCCGTTCTCGCTGCTCACGCTTGCATTTTTACCAAACGGCACTGACAACGGGCCTGACCACCGCTGCGGCGCCGGGAGCCGCGCCCGCGCGACGACGCCGGCTCCCGGGACCACGAACGGGTCCCGGGAGCCGGCGCTGCGTGTCTGCGGGCTGTTACAGGCCCACGGCCTCGCGCAGGGCGTCCACGCGGTCGGTGCGCTCCCAGGTGAAGTCCGGCAGCTCACGGCCGAAGTGACCGTAGGCGGCGGTCTGCGCGTAGATCGGGCGGAGCAGGTCGAGGTCGCGGATGATCGCGGCCGGACGGAGGTCGAAGACCTCGTCGATCGCCTTCTCGATCTTCTCGGGCTCGACCTTGTGGGTGCCGAAGGTCTCCACGAACAGACCGACGGGCTCGGCCTTGCCGATGGCGTACGCGACCTGCACCTCGCAGCGGGAGGCGAGGCCCGCGGCCACCACGTTCTTCGCGACCCAGCGCATCGCGTACGCGGCCGAGCGGTCCACCTTGGACGGGTCCTTGCCGGAGAAGGCGCCGCCACCGTGGCGGGCCATGCCGCCGTAGGTGTCGATGATGATCTTGCGGCCGGTCAGGCCGGCGTCGCCCATCGGGCCGCCGATCTCGAAGCGGCCGGTGGGGTTGACCAGCAGGCGGTAGCCCTCGGTGTCCAGCTTGATGCCGTCCTCCAGGAGCGTCTTCAGCTCCGGCTCGACGACGAACTCGCGGATGTCGGGGGCGAGCAGCGACTCCAGGTCGATGTCGGAGGCGTGCTGCGAGGAGACGACGACCGTGTCCAGGCGGACGGCCTTGTCACCGTCGTACTCGATGGTGACCTGCGTCTTGCCGTCGGGGCGCAGGTAGGGGATCGTGCCGTTCTTGCGGACGTCCGAGAGGCGCTTGGACAGGCGGTGCGCGAGGAAGATCGGCAGCGGCATCAGGGTCGGCGTCTCGTCGCAGGCGTAGCCGAACATCAGGCCCTGGTCACCGGCGCCCTGGCGGTCCAGTTCGTCCTCGTCGCCCTCGACCCGGGCCTCGTAGGCCGCGTCGACGCCCTGCGCGATGTCCGGGGACTGCGCGCCGATCGACACCGACACGCCGCAGGAGGCGCCGTCGAAGCCCTTCTTGGAGGAGTCGTAGCCGATCTCGAGGATCTTGTTGCGGACGAGGGTCGCGATGTCCGCGTAGGTCTTGGTGGTGACCTCGCCGGCCACGTGCACCAGGCCGGTGGTGATCAGCGTCTCGACGGCGACCCGCGAGGAGGGGTCCTCCCGCAGGAGGGCGTCGAGGATGGTGTCGCTGATCTGGTCAGCGATCTTGTCGGGGTGACCCTCGGTCACGGACTCCGAAGTGAACAGGCGACGGGACACAACGCTCCCTGGGGTTGCAGCGGCTGCTGGCTGATCATTGGCGGACGGCGCGGGGGGCTGCGCCCGGCGTCGTCCGTGGACAGTTTATCGGTCGCGCTCGGCCACCGGCCCACCTGTCTCGCCACTCGGGAGCCCTGTGACCTGCGGCACGGGCATTCTGCCCAATGCCCGCGGCGATTGAACAGGGCCGCCGGGTGACGGTGTGCGGTGTTCGAGTGGCGCGCGAGGCGGCGGGGACGATCAGCCCAGCCGGGAGACGACCAGGTCCCACACCGTCTCGGCCAGGGCCTCCTTCGGTCCGTAGGGGACCGGCGTCTCGCCGCCGTCGGCCGCCAGCACCACCGCCTCGTTCTCCTCGGAGCCGAAGGTCCTGCGCTCCCCCACCTCGTTCACCACGAGGAGGTCGCAGCCCTTGCGCGCCAGCTTCCTGCGGCCGTTGGCGAGGACGTCGTCGGTCTCGGCGGCGAAGCCGACGATCACCTGCCCGGCCCGCGCCCGGTCGGCCGATATCTCCGCGAGGACGTCGGGATTGCGCACCAGGGCGATGGGCTCGGGCTCCTGGTCGTCCTTCTTCTTGATCTTCCCGGCCGCGTAGACCGCGGGACGGAAGTCGGCGACGGCGGCCGCCATCACGACCGCGTCGGCGTCCGCGGCCGCCTTCAGCACCGCCTCGCGCAGCTGTACGGCGGTCGAGACCCGCACGAGGTCGACGCCCGCCGGGTCCGGCAGCTCGGTGTGGGCGGCGACCAGGGTGACCCGGGCGCCCCGGGCCGCGGCGGTGCGCGCCAGCGCGTAGCCCTGCTTGCCGGACGAGCGGTTGCCGAGGAAGCGGACGGGGTCGAGCGGCTCGCGGGTGCCGCCCGCGCTGACGACGACGTGCCGGCCGGCCAGGTCGGGGGCGCCGGCGCCCCGGGTGAGGACGCGGCGGCAGACCTCGAAGATCTCCGCCGGGTCGGGCAGCCGCCCCTTGCCGGTGTCGACGCCGGTGAGGCGGCCGACGGCCGGCTCGATGACGACGGCGCCGCGCCGGCGCAGCGTCGCCACGTTCTCCTGGGTGGCGGGGTGCTCCCACATCTCCGTGTGCATGGCGGGGGCGAAGACGACCGGGCAGCGGGCGGTGAGCAGCGTGTTGGTCAGCAGGTCGTCGGCGAGGCCGTGGGCGGCCCTGGCGAGCGTGTCGGCGGTGGCCGGGGCGACGACGACCAGGTCGGCGTGCTGGCCGATGCGGACGTGCGGCACCTCGTGGACGTCGTCCCAGACCTCGGTGGCGACGGGGTTGCCGGACAGGGCGGACCAGGTGGCGGCGCCGACGAAGTGGAGCGCGGAGGCGGTGGGGACGACGCGCACCTCGTGTCCGGACTCGGTGAACCGGCGCAACAGTTCACAGGCCTTGTACGCGGCGATGCCGCCGCTGACCCCCAGCACGACCTTCGGCTTGTCCACCGTCTCTCCCTGGCTCGGCCCCGGTGCGCCCGGTGCGGCGCACGCCTCCTATGACACACCACAGGCCCGGCAGTCGCGCTGCCGGGCCTGTGGAAAAAGCTACTGCGGTCTGTAGATACGACTTATCGCACCGTACCTGCGCCGCATCTGCGCCGTATCGTCGGCGGTTACTGCGCCGGGCCTTCGATGGCCTCGGACGTCAGCAGACCGGCGTTGATCTCCCGCAGGGCGATGGAGAGCGGCTTCTCGTGGACGTGGGTGTCGACGAGCGGACCGACGTACTCGAGGAGGCCCTCGCCGAGCTGCGAGTAGTACGCGTTGATCTGGCGGGCCCGCTTGGCCGCGTAGATCACGAGGCTGTACTTCGAGTCGGTGGCCTCGAGGAGCTCGTCGATCGGCGGGTTGATGATGCCCTCGGGCGCGGAGATGGAAGAGGACACGCTCTACCTTCCGATGGATGGGAAAGAATCAGTCCGGATGATCGGTGACGATCACACGACGTCCATCAAGGCTAGCAGCTCGCGCGCCACGTCCTCGACGGAGGTGTTGACCAGGGTCTCGTCGAACTCGGGTTCGGCCGCCAGCTCGACCTTCGCGGCCCGGAGCCGGCGTTCGATCACCTCGGGCGGCTCGGTGCCCCGGCCGGTGAGCCTGCGCACCAGCTCCTCCCAGGAGGGCGGGGCCAGGAACACCAGGCGTCCCTCGGGCATGGACTCGCGGACCTGCCGGGCGCCCTGGAGGTCGATCTCCAGCAGGACCGGCACACCCGCCTCCAGGTGCTCCAGCACGGCGGCGCGCGGCGTGCCGTAGCGGTTGCCGGCGAACTCGGCCCACTCCAGCAGCTCACCGTTGGCGATCAGCTTGTCCATCTCCTCGTCGGTGACGAAGAAGTAGTGGACGCCGTGCTGCTCGCCGGGGCGGGGCTTGCGGGTCGTCGCCGACACCGAGAGCCAGACCTCGGGGTGCTCCTTGCGCATATGAGCGACGACCGTGCTCTTGCCGACCCCGGAGGGGCCGGAGAGCACGGTCAGCCGCGGACGTGCGTCCGGGGGTACGGGGGTCGTCCCCCGGGGTGTTACAGCCATGCAGCGATTATTCCAGCAATCCGGCGGTGCCCGGGACGCCCGTCCCGGGCACCGGGACTTCAGGAACCGGTGCTGCCGAACTCACGCTCCAGGGAAGCGATCTGGTTGGAGCCGAGGCCGCGCACACGACGGCTCTCGGAGATGCCGAGTCGCTCCATGATCTGCTTGGCGCGGACCTTGCCCACGCCCGGCAGGGACTCAAGAAGGGCGGACACCTTCATCTTGCCGATGACGTCGTTCTCCTGGCCCTGCTTGATGACCTCGTGCAGGGAGGCGCCGGAGTGCTTGAGTCGATTCTTGACCTCGGCCCGCTCCCGGCGAGCCGCGGCGGCCTTTTCGAGCGCGGCTGCGCGCTGTTCAGGGGTAAGGGGCGGAAGAGCCACGCCTACGTCACCTCGGATGTCGAACTGTCGGATACGGACCGGTGAGGAACCTAGTCGCCCCACACCTGGGGAGCCACGAGCAACACGCTCGCCCGATGACTCTCGACGGAGACTAGCGGTCAAGGGCGCCAGAGTCAGCGAGAACAGCGGAAAAGTCCTGGTCAGCCTCAGTGAGGCCGGGCATTTAGGACATATTGCCCCGGATTTGAGAATGTATCCAGACCCGGGGCCGGACTCGGGGCTCCGCCCGACCGTTCGTCCGGGGCTCAGCCGGCCCGCACCGCCGCCCGGATCTCCTGCGCGAAACGGTCCGCCGCGTCACGCAGCGCGACCACGTCGGGACCGTGACGCAGAACACCGCGGCTGACGTTCGGCACCACGTTGCGCACCGCCGGACCGAAGACCGCGGGCAGATCGGCCGGCGTCGCCCCCTGCGCCCCGATCCCGGGCGCCAGGAGCGGCCCGTTGATGTCCAGGTCGTACGACGACAGGTCACCGAGCGTGGCGCCGACCACCGCGCCGAAGGAGCCCATCGGGCCCTCTCCCGCGTTCTCCCGCGCCAGGTGGGCGAGCATGGTGGCGCCCACGTCGCGGCCGTCGGGCCGCACCGCGTGCTGCACCTCGCCGCCCTCCGGGTTGGAGGTCAGCGCCAGGACGAACAGGCCGGCGCCGCTCTCCCGCGCCAGGTCGACCGCGGGCTTCAGCGACCCGTAACCGAGGTAGGGCGAGACGGTCAGCGCGTCCGAGAACAGCGGCGCGTCCTTGTGCAGGAACGACTCGGCGTAGGCCGCCATGGTCGAGCCGATGTCGCCGCGCTTGGCGTCCATGAGGACCAGCGCCCCGGCCGCCCGCGCCTCCTGGACCGCCGCCTCCAGGACGGCGACGCCCCGCGAGCCGAACCGCTCGAAGAAGGCGCTCTGCGGCTTGAGGACGGCGACCCGGTCGGCGACCGCCTCCACGACGGTGCGGCTGAACCGCTCCAGCCCGGCCACGTCGTCGTTCAGGCCCCACTCGGCGAGCAGGGAGGCGTGCGGGTCGATGCCCACGCACAGCGGGCCGCGCTCGTCCATCGCACGGCGCAGGCGTGCGCCGAAGGGCTCCAGAGGGCTCATGCGGACTTCCTCACGTCGGCGCCGACCGCGTCGGCGAGGGTGGCGTACGGGCTGGTGCGCAGGCGCGCGGCGAGGCCCTTGTGGATGGCGCGGCCCCAGAAGGGCCCCTCGTAGACGAAGGCGCTGTAGCCCTGGACCAGCGTGGCGCCGGCCAGGATGCGCTGCCAGGCGTCCTCGGCGTTCTCGATGCCGCCGACGCCGACCAGGGTGATGCGGTCGCCCACGCGCGCGTAGAGGCGGCGCAGGACCTCCAGGGAGCGTTCCTTCAGGGGCGCGCCGGACAGACCGCCGGTCTCCTTCACCAGGGCGGGCCGCGCGCGCAGACCGAGTCCCTCGCGCGCGATGGTGGTGTTCGTGGCGATGATGCCGTCCAGGCCGAGTTCCACGGCGAGGTCGGCGACGGCGTCCACGTCCTCGTCGGCGAGGTCCGGCGCGATCTTGACCAGCAGCGGGACGCGGCGGGCGGGCACCGCCCGGTCGGCGGCCTCGCGCACCGCGCTGAGCAGCGGCCGCAGCGCTTCGGTCGCCTGGAGGTTGCGCAGGCCGGGGGTGTTGGGCGAGGACACGTTGACGACCAGGTAGTCGGCGTGGGGGGCGAGGCGCTCGGCGGACTTCACGTAGTCGGCGGCCGCCTCCTGCTCGGGGACGACCTTGGTCTTGCCGATGTTGACGCCGACCACGGTCCTGAACACCGGCGTGCGGGAGGCCAGGCGGGCCGCCACGGCCAGCGAGCCGTCGTTGTTGAACCCCATGCGGTTGATGAGCGCGCGGTCCTCGACGAGGCGGAAGAGGCGCTTCCTGGGGTTGCCGGGCTGCGGCTCCCCGGTGACCGTGCCGATCTCGACGTGGTCGAACCCGAGCATGGACATGCCATCAATGGCGACGGCGTTCTTGTCGAAGCCCGCGGCCAGCCCGAAGGGGCCGTGCATGCGCAGCCCCAGTGCCTCGGTGCGCAGTTCCTTGTAGCGGGGTGCCAGGACGGCGGCGACGAAGGTGCGCAGCACCGGGACGCGGACGGCCAGGCGGATCCAGCGGAAGGCGAGGTGGTGGGCCTGTTCCGGGTCCATGCGCCGGAAGACCAGGCGGAAGAAGAGCTTGTACATCGCGGAGAAGTCCTTCGGGGGTGCTCGAGGCGGCGACCAGGGGTCCTCGTGGAGGGACCCGGGTGCTCGTGCGGAAACCGGGTCCTCGTGAAACGTCATGAAGAGGCCGGGTCGTCGTGGAGAGACCGGCTCCTCATGAAGGGACGGGCCCTCATGAGGAGGGGGACACCGTTTCCGGTGTCCCCCTCGGTGCGGCCGCTAGTCGCGGGCCGCGGTCAGGAACTCGGCGTGTTCCTGGAGCGACCGCACGCCCACGTCGCCGCGGTTGAGGGCGTCGATGCCCTGGACGGCGGCGGCGAGCGCCTGGACGGTCGTCAGGCAGGGCACGGACCGCGCCACGGCCGCCGTACGGATCTCGTAGCCGTCCAGGCGGCCACCGGTGCCGTACGGGGTGTTGACGATGAGGTCGACCTCGCCGTCGTGGATGAGCTGGACGATGGTCTTCTCGCCGTTCGGGCCGGTGCCCTCGGACTGCTTGCGCACCAGCGTGGCGTTGATGCCGTTGCGCTTGAGGACCTCGGCGGTGCCGGAGGTGGCGAGCAGTTCGAAACCGTGGGCGACCAGCTCACGGGCCGGGAAGATCATCGAGCGCTTGTCCCGGTTGGCGACCGAGATGAAGGCGCGGCCCTTGGTGGGCAGCGGCCCGTAGGCGCCCGCCTGCGACTTGGCGTAGGCCGTGCCGAAGACGGAGTCGATGCCCATGACCTCACCGGTGGAGCGCATCTCCGGGCCCAGGACGGTGTCGACGCCGCGGCCGTGGATGTCGCGGAAGCGCGACCACGGCATGACGGCCTCCTTGACGGAGATCGGCGCGTCGAGCGGAATGGTGCCGCCGTCGCCGTTCCTGGGCAGCAGGCCCTCCTCGCGCAGCTGGGCGACGGTGGCGCCCAGCGAGATCCGGGCGGCGGCCTTCGCCAGCGGCACCGCGGTCGCCTTCGAGGTGAAGGGCACGGTGCGGGAGGCGCGCGGGTTGGCCTCCAGGACGTAGAGGATGTCACCGGCCAGCGCGAACTGGATGTTGATCAGGCCGCGCACCCCGACACCCTTGGCGATGGCCTCGGTGGAGGCGCGCAGCCGCTTGATGTCGAAGCCGCCCAGCGTGATCGGCGGCAGCGCGCACGCCGAGTCGCCGGAGTGGATGCCGGCCTCCTCGATGTGCTCCATGACGCCGCCCAGGTACAGCTCCTCGCCGTCGTAGAGGGCGTCGACGTCGATCTCTATGGCGTCGTCGAGGAAGCGGTCGACGAGGACCGGACGCGAGGGGCTGATCTCGGTCGACTCGGCGATGTACGCCTCCAGGCGGGCCTCGTCGTAGACGATCTCCATGCCGCGGCCGCCCAGGACGTAGGACGGGCGCACCAGGACCGGGTAGCCGATCTCGTCGGCGATGGTCTTGGCCTGGGCGAACGTGGTGGCGGTGCCGTGCTTGGGGGCGGGCAGGCCGGCCTCCGCGAGGACCTGGCCGAAGGCGCCCCGGTCCTCGGCGGCGTGGATGGCCTCGGGCGAGGTGCCGACGACCGGCACGCCGTTGTCCTTGAGCGCCTGCGACAGACCGAGGGGGGTCTGGCCGCCGAGCTGGACGACCACACCGGCGACCGGTCCGGCCTGCTGTTCGGCGTGGACGATCTCCAGGACGTCCTCCAGGGTGAGCGGCTCGAAGTACAGCCGGTCGGAGGTGTCGTAGTCGGTGGAGACGGTCTCCGGGTTGCAGTTGACCATCACGGTCTCGTACCCGGCGTCGCTCAGCGCGAAGGAGGCGTGGACGCAGGAGTAGTCGAACTCGATGCCCTGGCCGATGCGGTTGGGGCCGGAGCCCAGGATGATCACGGCGGGCTTCTCGCGCGGCGCGACCTCGCTCTCCTCGTCGTAGGACGAGTAGAAGTACGGGGTCCTGGCGGCGAACTCGGCCGCGCAGGTGTCGACCGTCTTGTAGACCGGGCGGATGCCGAGCGCGTGGCGCACCTCGCGGACGACGTCCTCGCGCAGCCCGCGGATCTCGGCGATCTGCTGGTCGGAGAAGCCGTGCCGCTTGGCTTCGGCGAGCAGCTCGGCGGTCAGCTCGGGGGCCTCGGCCAGCTCGTCGGCGATCTCCTTGATCAGGAAGAGCTGGTCGACGAACCAGGGGTCGATCTTCGTGTACTCGAAGATCTCCTCCGGCGTGGCGCCGGCCCGGACGGCCTGCATGACCGTGTTGATGCGGCCGTCGGTGGGCCGGACGGACCGCTCCAGGAGCGCCTGCTTGTCACCCGGCTCGCCGACGAAGGTGAACTGGCTGCCCTTCTTCTCCAGGGAGCGCAGCGCCTTCTGGAACGCCTCGGTGAAGTTGCGGCCGATGGCCATGGCCTCGCCGACCGACTTCATGGTGGTGGTGAGGGTGGAGTCCGCGCTCGGGAACTTCTCGAAGGCGAACCGCGGAGCCTTGACGACCACGTAGTCGAGGGTCGGCTCGAAGGAGGCCGGGGTCTCCTGCGTGATGTCGTTGGGAATCTCGTCGAGGGTGTAACCGACAGCGAGCTTGGCGGCGATCTTCGCGATCGGGAAGCCGGTGGCCTTGGACGCGAGCGCGGAGGAGCGGGAGACGCGCGGGTTCATCTCGATGACGATCACGCGGCCGTCGACCGGGTTGATCGCGAACTGGATGTTGCAGCCGCCGGTGTCGACGCCGACCTCGCGGATGATCGCGATGCCCATGTCGCGCAGGACCTGGTACTCGCGGTCGGTGAGCGTCATCGCCGGGGCGACGGTGATCGAGTCACCGGTGTGCACGCCCATCGGGTCGAAGTTCTCGATGGAGCAGACGACCACGACGTTGTCGTTCTTGTCGCGCATCAGCTCCAGCTCGTACTCCTTCCAGCCGAGGATGGACTCCTCCAGAAGGACCTCGGTGGTCGGGGAGAGCGTGAGGCCGGTGCCCGCGATGCGGCGCAGTTCCTCCTCGTCGTGGGCGAAGCCGGAGCCGGCGCCGCCCATGGTGAAGGAGGGGCGGACGACGACCGGGTAGCCGCCCAGCTCCTCGACGCCGGCGAGGACGTCGTCCATGGTGTGGCAGATGACCGAGCGGGCGGACTCGCCGTGTCCGATCTTGCGGCGGACCTCCTCCACGACCTCCTTGAACTGGTCGCGGTCCTCGCCCTTGTGGATGGCCTCGACGTTGGCGCCGATCAGCTCGACACCGTACTTGTCCAGGACGCCGTTCTCGTGCAGCGAGATGGCGGTGTTCAGGGCCGTCTGACCGCCCAGGGTGGGCAGCAGGGCGTCGGGGCGCTCCTTGGCGATGATCTTCTCGACGAACTCGGGGGTGATCGGCTCGACGTAGGTGGCGTCGGCGATCTCCGGGTCGGTCATGATCGTCGCCGGGTTGGAGTTCACCAGGACGACCCGCAGGCCTTCGGCCTTCAGGACCCGGCACGCCTGGGTGCCGGAGTAGTCGAACTCGGCGGCCTGGCCGATGACGATCGGGCCGGAGCCGATGACCAGGACGGACTGGATATCGGTGCGCTTAGGCACGCTGGCCCTCCATCAGGGAAACGAAGCGGTCGAACAGGTAGGCGGCGTCGTGGGGACCGGCCGCCGCTTCGGGGTGGTACTGGACGCTGAAGGCCGGCTTGTCGAGGAGCTGGAGGCCCTCCACCACGTTGTCGTTCAGGCAGACGTGGGAGACCTCGGCGCGGCCGAAGGGGGTGTCGGAGACCTGGTCGGCCGGGGCGTCCACGGCGAAGCCGTGGTTGTGCGCGGTGACCTCGACCTTGCCGGTCGTACGGTCCTGCACCGGCTGGTTGATGCCGCGGTGGCCGTACTTCAGCTTGTAGGTGCCGAAGCCGAGGGCGCGGCCGAGGATCTGGTTGCCGAAGCAGATGCCGAACAGCGGCGTGCCGCGCTCCAGGACGCCCCGCATCACGGAGACGGGGTGGTCGGCGGTGGCGGGGTCGCCGGGGCCATTGGAGAAGAACACGCCGTCGGGCCGGACCGCGTAGACGTCCTCCAGGGTGGCGGTGGCGGGCAGGACGTGCACCTCGATGCCGCGCTCGGCCATGCGGTGCGGGGTCATGCCCTTGATGCCGAGGTCGACGGCGGCGACGGTGAACTTCTTCTCACCGATCGCGGGGACGACGTACGCCTCCTTGGTGGCGACCTCCGCGGACAGGTCCGCGCCGACCATCTCGGGGGCCTCCTGGACGCGGGCCAGCAGCGCGGCGTCGTCCTGGACGGCGTCGCCGCTGAAGATGCCGACGCGCATGGCGCCGCGCTCGCGCAGGTGGCGGGTGAGCGCGCGGGTGTCGATGCCGCTGATGCCGACGACGCCCTGCGCGGCCAGCTCCTCGTCCAGGGAGCGGCGGGAGCGCCAGTTGGAGGGCACGCGCGCGGGGTCGCGGACGACGTAGCCGGCCACCCAGATGCGCCGGGACTCGGGGTCCTCGTCGTTCACGCCGGTGTTGCCGACGTGCGGGGCGGTCATCACGACGACCTGGCGGTGGTACGACGGGTCGGTGAGGGTCTCCTGGTAGCCGGTCATGCCGGTGGAGAACACGGCCTCGCCGAACGTCTCCCCCACGGCGCCGTAGGCGCGGCCCCGGAAGACCCGGCCGTCCTCCAGGACGAGTACGGCGGGAAGCGCCCTCTGCCTGCGCGAGGCGTTCCCCTGGATGGAGGTGGTCATCGTTCGACGCCTTCCGTGGTGTTCGTTTCGAGCTTCGTTTCGGTCATGGAGTTGAGGGCGGCGACCCACTCGGTGTGCTCGGCCGCCCTCTCGGAGCGGAACCCCGAGTCGAGCAGCTTGCCTCCGTGCTCCCAGGTCACCACCAGCAGGCCGCCCTCGGTGAGGACCTTGCCGGCGATGCCCTTGTCGAGCCGGGCGCCGCGCAGCTGTGCCGCCGGGACGAAGAAGTCCTGCGCGCCGGGGCGTACGACGTCCAGTCCCGCGTCCGTCAGGGTCAGCTCGGCCCGGCTGCGGGTGCCCAGGCCCTGCGCCACGATGCGGTCCAGCCACTGACCGGCCGTGGTGGAGCCGTGGTAGCGGCCGGTCATCGTCAGTCTCGCCGCACCGGGCTCCCGCGGCGCGGCGGGCAGCTCGGGCAGGTCGCTCTGGAGGGTGCCGCGCCACTTCCAGCCCTCGCGCATCAGCCAGTAGACGAGGGCGACGAAGAGGGCGAGGCCGACCAGCCAGCCGATGCGGCCGCCCCAGTCGGTGACCGTCGCCGACTTCTCTTCGGCGGCGAGGCGGGTGGTGAGCCCGGCTGCGAGCAGTGTTGCAGGTGTCACGTGAGCTTCCCGTCGACGAGCGTGGCCTTGCCCCGGAGCCACGTGTGGGTGACACGGCCCGGCAGCTCACGTCCCTCGTAGGGGGTGTTGCGGCTGCGCGAGGCGAAGCCCGCGGGGTCCACCTGCCCACGGTATTCCGTGTCGACGAGGGTGAGGTTGGCGGGCTCGCCTGCCGAGACGGGACGGCCGTGGCCGGCGGCCCGCCCGATGCGGGCCGGTGCGAAGGACATGCGGTCGGCGACGGCCGCCCAGTCCAGCAGGCCGGTGTCGACCATGGTCTCCTGGACCACCGACAGGGCCGTCTCCAGGCCGACCATGCCCATGGCGGCGGCGGCCCACTCGCAGTCCTTGTCCTCGTGCGGGTGCGGGGCGTGGTCGGTGGCGACGATGTCGATCGTGCCGTCGGCGAGCGCCTCGCGCAGGGCCAGCACGTCGCGCTCGGTGCGCAGCGGCGGGTTGACCTTGTAGACGGGGTTGTAGGTGCGCACCAGCTCGTCGGTGAGCAGCAGGTGGTGCGGGGTGACCTCGGCGGTCACGTCGATGCCGCGGGACTTGGCCCAGCGGACGATCTCGACGCTGCCGGCGGTCGACAGGTGGCAGATGTGGACGCGGGAGCCGACGTGCTCGGCGAGGAGCACGTCCCGGGCGATGACCGACTCCTCGGCGACGGCCGGCCAGCCGCCCAGGCCCAGCTCGGCGGAGACGACGCCCTCGTTCATCTGGGCGCCCTCGGTGAGGCGGGGCTCCTGCGCGTGCTGGGCGACGACACCGCCGAACGCCTTCACGTACTCCAGGGCCCGGCGCATGATCACCGCGTCGTCGACGCACTTGCCGTCGTCGGAGAAGACGGTGACGCCGGCGGCCGACTCGTGCATGGCGCCCAGCTCGGCGAGCTTCCTGCCCTCCAGGCCGACGGTGACGGCGCCGACGGGCTGCACGTCGCAGTAGCCGTGCTCACGGCCGAGCCGCCAGACCTGCTCGACCACGCCCGCGGTGTCCGCGACCGGGAAGGTGTTGGCCATGGCGAACACGGCGGTGTAGCCGCCGCTCGCGGCGGCGCGGCTGCCGGTCAGGACGGTCTCGGAGTCCTCGCGGCCCGGCTCGCGCAGGTGGGTGTGCAGGTCGACCAGGCCCGGCAGGAGGACCTTGCCGGCGGCCTCGACGACCTCCGCTCCCTCGGCGGACAGGCCGGACCCGACCTCCGCGACGGTCCCGCCGTCGATCAGCACGTCCTGCGGCTCGCCGCCGAGCACCTTCGCACCACGGATAAGGATCTTGCTCATCTTGTCTTACTTCTCCTCGGTGGTGCGGGTGTGGGTGACGGCGGGCTCGTTGCCTCCGAGCAGCAGGTAGAGCACGGCCATGCGGATGGAGACGCCGTTGGCGACCTGTTCCACGGCGGTGCAGCGCCCGGAGTCGGCGACCTGGGCGGTGATCTCCATGCCGCGGACCATCGGGCCGGGGTGCATCACGATCGCGTGCTCGGGCATCCGCGCCATGCGGTCGCCGTCGAGGCCGTAGCGCCGGGAGTACTCGCGCTCGGTGGGGAAGAAGGCGGCGTTCATGCGTTCGCGCTGCACGCGCAGCATCATCACCGCGTCCGACTTGGGCAGCGTGGCGTCGAGGTCGTAGGAGACCTCGCAGGGCCAGGACTCGACGCCGACCGGCAGCAGGGTGGGCGGGGCGACGAGGGTGACGTCGGCGCCGAGGGTGTGCAGCAGGTCGACGTTGGAGCGGGCGACGCGGCTGTGCAGGACGTCGCCGACGATCGTGATGCGCCGGCCCGCCAGGTCCTGGCCGAGGCCGGCGTCGCGGCCGGTGAGGCGGCGGCGCATGGTGAACGCGTCGAGCAGGGCCTGGGTGGGGTGCTGGTGCGTGCCGTCCCCGGCGTTGATGACGGCGGCGTCGATCCAGCCCGAGTTGGCCAGGCGGTAGGGAGCGCCGGAGGCGCCGTGCCGGATGACCACGGCGTCGACGCCCATGGCCTCCAGCGTCTGGGCGGTGTCCTTCAGCGACTCGCCCTTGGAGACGCTCGACCCCTTGGCGGTGAAGTTGATGACGTCCGCGGACAGGCGCTTCTCGGCGGCCTCGAAGGAGATCCGGGTGCGGGTGGAGTCCTCGAAGAAGAGGTTGACCACCGTGCGGCCGCGCAGGGTCGGCAGTTTCTTGATCGGCCGGTCGGCGACCCGGGCCATCTCCTCGGCGGTGTCGAGGATCAGGACGGCGTCGTCGCGGGTGAGGTCGGCGGCCGAGATGAGATGACGCTGCATCTGTCAGGCTCCGTAAGGCAGTTCATTCAGGAGAATTCGGGCACAGGAGCGCGTGCGGGCACGCGCGCGGGACGTACGGCGGGTGCGTACGCGCGCGGCGCTACGGCTGCTGCTCGCCCTGGGCGGCCGGCTTGGCGCCGAGCAGCACGGTGTCGCGACCGTCCTCCTCGGCGAGCTGGACCTTGACCGTCTCCCGCAGCGACGTGGGGAGGTTCTTGCCGACGTAGTCGGCGCGGATGGGCAGTTCGCGGTGGCCCCGGTCGACGAGGACGGCGAGCTGCACCGCGCGCGGGCGGCCGATGTCGTTCAGCGCGTCGAGGGCGGCGCGGATGGTGCGGCCCGAGAAGAGCACGTCGTCGACGAGGACGACGAGACGGCCGTCGATGCCGTCACCGGGGATCTCGGTGCGGGCCAGCGCACGCGGCGGGTGCATGCGCAGGTCGTCGCGGTACATGGTGATGTCGAGCGAGCCGACCGGGACCTTGCGCTCGGTGATCTGTTCGAGCTTGGCGGCGAGCCGCTGGGCGAGGAAGACGCCGCGGGTCGGAATGCCGAGGAGCACCACGTCGTCGGCGCCCTTGGCGCGTTCGACGATCTCGTGGGCGATGCGGGTCAGTACGCGGGCGATGTCGGGACCCTCGAGAACGGGCCGCGCATCGGACGCCTGCGCACCGGCGTGCGTGTCCTGCTTGTCCATACGAAACGGACCTCCTTCTCCGCCTCACGGGACGGACCTTAAAGGACGTCGGAATTGCGCCATCCACGGTAGCAGGTGCCGCGGACCGCCCGGCACACCCCTCGGCCCCCGCGCGTCACCCGTTCGGCGCAACCGGGTGCCGTTAGCACGGAAGAGGCGGTGTGGACCATTCGGCTTGACGCGGCAGAGTAACGCTGCGTAACCTCACAGTGAGTTACCAGCCGCCCGGCGTGGCAGCCGAGCCAGGCCGCGTCGACACAGTGTCCGGGGAGCCATATGTCCAGCGAATACGCCAAACAGCTCGGGGCCAAGCTCCGGGCGATCCGCACCCAGCAGGGCCTTTCCCTCCACGGTGTCGAGGAGAAGAGCCAGGGCCGCTGGAAGGCGGTCGTGGTCGGTTCGTACGAGCGCGGCGACCGTGCCGTGACCGTGCAGCGCCTCGCCGAGCTGGCGGACTTCTACGGGGTCCCGGTGCAGGAGCTGCTGCCCGGCACCACCCCCGGCGGTGCCGCCGAGCCCCCGCCGAAGCTGGTCCTGGACCTGGAGCGGCTGGCCACCGTGCCCGCCGAGAAGGCCGGCCCGCTGCAGCGGTACGCGGCCACCATCCAGTCCCAGCGCGGTGACTACAACGGCAAGGTGCTCTCGATCCGCCAGGACGACCTGCGCACCCTCGCCGTGATCTACGACCAGTCGCCCTCGGTCCTCACCGAGCAGCTGATCAGCTGGGGCGTCCTGGACGCGGACGCGCGCCGCGCGGTGGCGTCCCACGAGGAGGCCTGAGCCCAGCTCCGGCAGCGACGCCGGACCCAGCAGAAACGTGCCGCCGGGGTGGCCGGAACCAGACGGTTCCGGCCACCCCGGCGGCTTTCTGACGGCCTCCTGCGGGCCCGTGCGGCCGCAGGTGGCCCCGATGCCCACAGATACGTCGCTGGGCCCGCAGCATCGATGCTGCGGGCC
>NZ_JBEYJA010000050.1:0-61927 GCF_040703815.1 Streptomyces sp. NPDC006743
TTGCTTTGTGGATTTTTTTTTTCTTTTATCTAGTTTCCTGCACGGAACTCGGCGGGCCGCCCGTCGACGCCGGCCCCCCCCTCGTCGCCGTAGGGGGGAGCCGGCTACGCCTCGCGGCGGTGGCGGCCTGCCGCCGGGCCCGCCGAGGGGGTGCCGTCGGGGGCGTCGCCGCGCTCGGCCGCCAGGGCGGCCTTCCGCTCCTCCTCGGCCTTCTCCTGCGCCTCCATCTCCGCGAACACGTCGATGGGCGCGGGCGCCTTGGCCAGGAACACCCAGGTGAGGTAGACCGCCAGCAGGAAGGGCGGGATCTTCAGGGCGACCAGGACCCAGCCGAGCTGCGCGGTGTTCGCCCACCAGTACAGGGGGAAGAGGATCGCGCACTTGGCGAGCAGGATCAGGCCCCAGGCCCAGCTCGCCTTGGTGTACGCCTTCTTGCGGCCCGGGTTGCGGGTGCGCCAGGAGAGGTTCTCCTTGAAGACCGGGCCGAGGATGAGGCCGATCAGCGGGACCCCGGCGAGCGCCGTGACGATGTAGGCCAGGCTCAGGCCCAGGGTGTAGAGCATGCCCGGCAGGTAGAAGTCCTTGGCGTTGCCGGTCATCATCGCGAAGACCACGCCGAAGGCGACGCCGAAGACGCCGCTGAAGGCGTGTTTGACGGTGTCCCGCATCACCAGCCGGACCGCGACCAGTACCACGGAGACCGCCAGAGCGGCGATCGCCGACCAGTGCAGGTCCTTGTTGACCGTGAAGATGCTGACGAAGAGCAGGCCGGGGAGCACGGTCTCGACCATGCCCCGGACTCCGCCGAACGCCTCGAAAAGCGCGGCCTCCGTCACCGCCCTGGCCCCGTCGTCGGCGGTCGTCTCTTCGGTCGGCTTGTCGAGTGACGTCACGGGCTACTCCCGTCCGAGGGGTCGCAGTTCGTACTTGGGGTTGAACAGCACCCGGCGGCCCCGGCTCATGGAGATCCGGCCCGATGCGATCAGCTTGCGCCCCGGTTCTATACCCACGATGGAGCGCCTGCCGAGCCACACCACGTCCAGGGCCGCGGAGCCGTCGAACAGCTCCGCCTCCAGGGCCGGGACTCCGGCGCGCGGACGCAGGGTGACCGTGCGCAAGGTACCAGTAACGGTGACGATCTGCCGGTCGTGGCAGTCACCGATCCGGGTGCACCCCGCGGTCTCGGTGTCCTCGCGCAGCTCCTCCGACTCCAGGTCCTCCTGCGACGAGGAGAGCCGGTCGAGCATGCGCCGGAACCGGCCCGTCGGCTTCTCGGGGCGAGGAACAGCACTCATGTCTGAAGGGTACCGGGGTGGGGCGGCAGGACCGTAACCGCGCTCACCCCGGCCTTCCTCTCCCCCGCCGGTCCCGCCCCACGCCGTTCTCACTTCTCGAAGCGGTAGCCCATCCCCGGCTCGGTGACGAAGTGCTCGGGGTGCGACGGGTCGGCCTCCAGCTTGCGGCGCAGCTGTGCCATGTAGACGCGCAGGTAGTTCGTCTCCGTGCCGTACGAGGGTCCCCACACCTCCTGGAGCAGCTGCTTCTGGCTGACCAGGCGGCCGGTGTTGCGCACCAGCACCTCCAGCAGGTGCCACTCGGTCGGGGTCAGCCGTACGTCCTTGCCGCCCCGGTTGACCTTCTTCGCGGCGAGGTCGACGGTGAACTGCGCGGTCTCCACCGTCGTCAGGCCGTCCTCGCCGCCGCCGACGGGCTCGGCGCGGCGGACGGCGGCGCGCAGCCGGGCCAGCAGCTCGTCCATGCCGAAGGGCTTGGTGACGTAGTCGTCGGCGCCCGCGTCCAGGGCCTCGACCTTCTCGTCGGAGGAGTGCCGGGCGGACAGCACCAGGATCGGCACCCGGGTCCAGCCGCGCAGGCCCCTGATGACCTCGACACCGTCCATGTCGGGCAGACCGAGGTCGAGGACGACGACGTCGGGGTGGCGGGAGGCGGCGAGGTCGAGGGCGCTCCGGCCGTCGGATGCGGCGTCCACCTCGTACTTGCGTGCCTTGAGGTTGATCACGAGGGCACGCACGATCTGCGGCTCGTCGTCGACCACCAGCACCCTGGTCATGAAACCTGCCTTTCTGGGGGTACGGGGCTCGGTCTGCGGGGCCCGGCCTGCTGCTCGGCCGCTTCGCCGGACTTCCCGGCCGTCGCGGACCGCTCCTCGGCCGGCGCGGACGTCTCCTCGGCCGGCGCGGACGTCTCCTCGGCCGCTCCGCCCGTCTCTTCGCCCGCTCCGCCCGCCCGCCCGGCCGGTGCGGGCGGTTCCCCGGCCGGTGCGGCCGCGCGGAGGCTGAGCACCATCGTGAGGCCGCCGCCGGGCGTGTCCTCGGCGGCGAGAGTGCCGCCCATGGCCTCCGCGAAGCCGCGCGCCACCGCGAGGCCGAGACCGACGCCCGCGCCGCGCGGAGCGTCGCCGTAGCGCTGGAAGGGTTCGAAGATGCGGTCCTTGGCCTCGTCCGGCACCCCGGGGCCGCGGTCGACGACGCGGACCTCGACGCGGTCGGCGATGGCACTGGCCGACACCAGCACGACCTCCCTGGCCGGGCTGTACTTCACGGCGTTCTCGACGATGTTGGCCATCGCGCGCTCCAGCAGGCCGGCGTCCACGGCGACCATCGGCAGACTCTCGGGCACATCGAGGTGCACGCTCTCCTCGGGCACCCCGCCCAGCGCCATCGGCACGACCTCGTCGAGGTCGATCTCCCGGATCAGCGGGGTGACGGTGCCGGTCTGCAGGCGCGACATGTCCAGCAGGTTGCCGACGAGGTGGTCCAGCCGGTCGGAGCCCTCCTCGATGCCCTCCAGCAGCTCGGCGCGGTCCTCCTCGGACCACTCGACGTCCTCGGAGCGCAGCGAGGAGACGGCGGCCTTGATGCCGGCGAGGGGGGTGCGCAGGTCGTGGCTGACGGCGGCGAGCAGCGCGGTGCGGATGCGGTTGCCCTCGGCCAGGGCACGCGCCCGGTCGGCCTCCTCCTGGAGGCGGCGGCGGTCCAGGACGACGGCGGCCTGGGCGGCGAAGGCGGCCAGCACCCGGCGGTCGGAGGCGGGCAGGACGCGTCCGGTCAGCGCCAGTGCCATGTGGTCGCCGACGGGCATGTCCACGTCCGCGTCCTCCGGGCGCTGCGACGGACGCCCGGTGCCGACCCGGCCGGCGCAGGTCCACGGGTCCACGTCGCTCTGCCGTTCGAGGAGTGCCACCGATTCCATGCCGAAGGTCTCGCGGACGCGCTCCAGCAGGGCCTCCAGGCTGGTCTCGCCGCGCAGGACGCTGCCCGCGAGGAAGGACAGTATCTCCGCCTCGGCGCGCAGCCGGGCGGCCTGGTGGGTGCGGCGGGCCGCCAGGTCGACCACGGAGGCCACGGAGACGGCGACTCCGACGAAGATCGCGATGGCGACGATGTTCTTGGGGTCGGCGATGGTCAGCCGGTGCAGGGGCGGTGTGTAGTAGTAGTTCAGCAGGAACGATCCGACGGCCGCCGACGCGAGCGCCGGCAGGAGTCCGCCCAGCAGGGCCGCCGCCACGGTCAGGGTGAGGAACAGCAGCATGTCGTTGGCCAGGCCGAGGTCGACGCCGTTGAGCAGCACGGCGAGGACCACCGGACCGGCGAGCGCCATCACCCAGCCCCAGGCGATCCGGGCCCGTCCGAGCCGCGCGCCCCGGGCCACGGGCAGTCCGCGCCCCTTGGCGATCTGGCCGTGGGTGACGATGTGCACGTCGAGGTCGGGGCCGGACTCGCGGGCCACCGTGGCGCCGACGCCGGGCCCGAAGACGTACTGCCAGGTCTTGCGGCGCGAGGAGCCCAGCACGATCTGGGTGGCGTTGACGCCGCGCGCGAAGTCGAGCAGGGCGGCCGGTATGTCGTCGCCGACGACGTGGTGGAAGGTGCCGCCCAGGTCCTCCACGAGGGTGCGCTGGACGGTCAGCTCCTTCGGTGAGGCACCGGTGAGCCCGTCGCTGCGGGCGATGTAGACGGCCATGACCTCGCCGCCCGCGCCCTTCTCGGCCAGCCGGGCCGCGCGGCGGATGAGGGTGCGTCCCTCCGGTCCGCCGGTCAGGCCCACCACGATGCGCTCGCGCGAGCCCCAGATCTTCGACACCCGGTGTTCGCTGCGGTACTGCTGCAGGTACTCGTCGACCCGGTCGGCCACCCACAGCAGGGCCAGCTCACGCAGCGCGGTGAGGTTGCCGGGCCGGAAGTAGTTGGACAGGGCGGCGTCGACCTTGTCCGGCTGGTAGATGTTGCCGTGCGCCATGCGGCGGCGCAGTGCCTCCGGCGACATGTCGACCAGTTCGATCTGGCCGGCCCGGCGTACGACCTCGTCGGGCACCGTCTCCCGCTGCCGCACGCCGGTGATCGACTCGACGACGTCACCGAGTGATTCCAGGTGCTGGATGTTGACGGTGGAGACGACGTCGATGCCGGCGGCGAGCAGTTCCTCCACGTCCTGCCAGCGCTTGGCGTTGCGGGAGCCGGGGACGTTGGTGTGGGCGAGTTCGTCGACGAGGGCGACCGCGGGGGCACGGCGCAGCACCGCGTCGACGTCCATCTCGGTGAAGACGGCCCCCCGGTGCGTCAGCTCCCGGCGCGGCACCTGCTCCAGACCGTGCAGCATCACCTCGGTGCGCGGACGGTCGTGGTGCTCGACGAACGCGACGACGCAGTCGGTGCCCCGCTCCACCCGGCGGTGCGCCTCGGACAGCATCGCGTAGGTCTTGCCGACTCCCGGTGCCGCACCGAGATAGATCCGGAGCTTGCCGCGTCCCATGGCCTCATTGTCTTCCCGTCACACCTGTGCACGCAGCGTCGACCTTACGGCCAGGGATCCGGCCAGAACGGGCCGGATGGGGCCCCGGACCGGTCTTTGACGCAACTCTGACGCGGAAGGAGGGGCAGGTCAGGCGGGCGTGTCGGGGGCGGGTCAGGCGGGCGTGGCGCGGGGAGGGAGACCGGGGGCGCGGCCCGCCGGGGGCGGGGAACGTACGGCGGCGTGGGCGGGGAGTGTCCGGGGGCGGGCCGCCGTCCCTCAGTGCTCGACTATTTCGCCGTCCCGCAGTTCCAGCACGCGGTCGGCGAGGTCGAGGAGGGTCAGGTCGTGGGTGGCGACGAGGGCGGTGACCCGCTGGCTGTGGACGACGGCGCGCAGCAGTTCCATCACCGCGAGGCCGGTCTCCGCGTCGAGCTGGCCGGTCGGTTCGTCGGCAATGAGGAGCGCGGGGTCGTTGGCGAGGGCGCGGGCGATGGCGACGCGCTGCTGCTGGCCGCCGGAGAGTTCGCCGGGCCGCTGCCTGGCGTGGTCGGCGAGGCCGACCAGGGAGAGCAGCAGTTCCACGCGCTCCTCCCGCTCACGGGGGTCGGCGCGGCGCATGCGCAGCGGCACCCCGACGTTCTCCGCGGCCGTCAGGATGGGGATCAGGCCGAAGGACTGGAAGACGAAGCCGACGCGGTCCCGGCGCAGGGCGAGCAGGCCCTCCTCGCCCAGCTCCGAGAGGGCGCGGCCGTCGACCTCGACCCGGCCCTCGTCGGGCTCGTCGAGGCCGCCCACGATGTTGAGGAGGGTGGTCTTGCCCGAGCCGGAACGGCCCTTGAGCGCGACGAGTTCACCGCGCGGCACCTCGAAGGAGATCCCGCGCAGGGCGTGCACCGCGCCGGCGCCCTGCCCGTAGGACTTGTGGACGTTCTCGACACGCACCATCGTGTCGGTGGCGACCTGGCTCATGTGCTGCCCTCCCCGTCGTGCTCCCCCGTGGACCGGGCGCCAGTATCACGAGCGGCGGCCCGTTCGATCAATCCTTCAACGGACGGTGGCCGGGATTGGTTTCCGTTCGTTGCACGGGAGGACGGACGGGGCAGGGGCAGGGCGGGTGGGCCGGGTGTGCAGGTGGGACAGGGGACCCGGGGACGCTCAGAAGCGGGGAGAGGGCACGCGGAAAGGGCCGCTCCCTGGCGGGTGCGGCCCTCGGTGTCCTGCGGTGGTCCGGGTCCGGCAGGACCGGTCACGGCCCTAGCGGACCTCGGTGATCTCCGGGCCGCGCTGGAGCTGGCCCATGCCACCGGAGAAGCGGGACTGGCCCTCGTCCTGCTGGGCGCCCTCGGGCACCATCTGCGCGTCGTTGGGCAGCTTCAGCACGATCGGGTCGCGGGGCGCCATCGGGCCCTCGCCGCGGACCACGACCGTGTCGCGGAAGATCTGCTCCAGCAGTCCGGCCGCCTGCGGCTGCACCGCTCCCTGGCCGGAGATGACCCCGCGCAGGAACCAGCGGGGTCCGTCCACACCGACGAATCGGACCACCTGGAAGCCGCCCGTGCCGTCCGGCAGCTGCACCGGCACCTGGGCGCGCAGCTCCCAGCCGAGCGGCCCCTCGACCTCGTCGACGATGCCGCCCTGCTGGGTGATGCCGGTCGCGATCTCCTCGCGGACCTCGCCCCAGATGCCTTCGCGCTTGGGCGCGGCGAAGGCCTGCAGCTGGACCGCGCTGTCCCCCAGGACGACGGTCGCCGCGACGATCGCGTCGCCCGCGACCTCCACCCGCAGCTCCATGCCGTCCACGCCCGGCACGAACAGGCCGCCCAGGTCGACGCGGCCCTCGTTCGGGTCGCCGACCTCGGTGCTGTCCCAGGGCCCGTCGGGCCGGGGTTCGGGCTCGAGACGCACTCGCGCGCGCTCGCCCTCTTCCTCTTCGTCCGCCTCGGTGTCGACGTTGTCGACGACCTGCTCGGCCTCGCCGGCCGCGTCCTCGGCGGCACCCTTCTTCTTGCGACGTCCGAACACGTCACTGTCCTTCCCGGTCGGATACGACCGAAGCGTATCGATTCCCACCCGCCGGTCCGCCCCTAGCGGTCCGGCCGCTTGTGCCGCTCTCACCGTCCACCGCGGCATGGCCACCGGTGGACCCGAAGCCCCCCTCGGCCCGCGCCGAGCCGGGAAGTTCCGCGACCTCCTGGAAGCGGACCCTCTCGACCTGCTGGACGACCAGTTGGGCAATCCGGTCGAAGCGCTCGAACCGCACGGACTCGTGCGGGTCGAGATTCACCACGATCACCTTGATCTCCCCACGGTACCCGGCATCAACCGTCCCCGGGGCATTCACGAGGGCGACACCGCACCGGGCGGCCAGGCCGGACCGGGGGTGCACGAAGGCCGCGTACCCCTCGGGGAGGGCGATGGACACGCCCGTGGGCAGAACGGCGCGTTCACCGGGGGCGAGCGTGCGGGCGACGGTGGTGCGCAGATCCGCGCCCGCGTCGCCCGGGAGCGCGTACCCCGGGAGCGGTACGTCGGGATCGACGCGGCGGATCATCACGTCCAGGGGCGGACGGCCTGCGGAACTCACGGGTTCACCTCGAAGGCGCGGGTCCGCCGGATCTGGTCCGGGTCGCTCATGGCGGCCTGGATCTCCTCGTCGCGGCCGTGCTGCACGAAGTGGTCGACCTTGACCTCGACAAACAGGGCGTCGGCGCGCACGGCGACCGGGCCGTCGGGGCCGCCGACGCGGCCGGTGGCCGTGGAGTAGATCTTCCGTCCGGCCACGGCCGTCACCTCGGCCTCCAGGTGGAGCGTCGTACCGACCGGGACGGGCCGCAGGAAGTCGGTCTCCAGGCGGCCGGTGACCGCGATCGTCCGCAGCAGCCAGTTCAGCGAGCCGAGGGTCTCGTCCAGGGCGGTCGCGAGGACGCCGCCGTGCGCGAGGCCCGGCGCGCCCTGGTGGGCGCTCTGCACGGTGAACTCGGCGGTGATGCGGACGCCCTCCCCGGCCCGCGCCTGCAGGTGCAGTCCGTGCGGCTGGTCGCCGCCGCACCCGAAGCACCCGTCGTAGTGCGCGCCGAGGAGTTCACCGGGCGCGGGGGCGTCGGGGTGCCGTACGGGCCGCTGGGCGTCGGCGGGAGGCTGAAGGGCTGCGGAACTACCACTCACAGGCGCAGACCTTACCCGCGCGTCGGCGTCGTCCGGACACCGTGCCAAGCTGGATTCATGCAGCTTCCCGCCCAGCCGTACGAAGAACGTCTCACCGCGCCCCGTTCCTGGTGGCTGATCAGCTTCCTGATCGGTGTCTCGTGCGCCCTGATCCTGTTCCCCTTCGGCACCCTGCCCATGCTCGGCGGCCTGGTCGGCGGCACGGCGGTCGCGGCGGTCGTGGCCAGCTCCTACGGTTCGGTCCGCATCCGGGTCGTGGGCGGCTCGCTGATCGCGGGCGAGGCGAAGGTGCCGGTCACGGCCCTGGGCGACGCGGAGATCCTGGACGCGGAGGAGGCGCGCGCCTGGCGCACCTACAAGGCGGACACCCGGGCGTTCCTGCTGCTGCGCGCCTACATCCCCACCGCGCTGCGCGTGCTGGTCACCGACCCGGAGGACCCGACGCCCTACCTGTACCTGTCCACGCGCGAGCCCGAGCGGCTGGCCGAGGCCCTGCGGGCGGCCCGGGCGGCGACTTCCCCGGGCACGGCCGCGTAGGGCTCCTGCGGGCCCCGCGGGGGCCCGGCCGGGGGACCCCGGTGCCGGCATCGCCGGGCAGGGTCGCGCGCTCCCCGTGCGGGCTCACCGGAACGAACGGGTGCCCCGTGGGTGCTGCGCCGGGAACGGCCGCCTCGAACCTCCGGGGCGGGAGACGGGGCGCTCCGGGGGCCCGAGAGGGGCCGTCGTCAGCGTTGGGGCCGTCCGGGACCGTCGCCGCCGGGACCGGGCTTCGCGGGGCCGTCGTCCATCGGGAGCGGCGCCTCGGGGGTCCCCAGGGGCGGCAGGGCGGGCAGTTCGTCCCAAGGGACCTGGATCTTGCGCAGGTCGGCGCGGACGCGGGCCGCGAGTCTCCTGGTGTCGCGCCGGTTGATGACGGCGCCGACGGCCGCGCCCACCAGGAAGGGCATGAGGTTCGGCAGGTCCCGGACCATGCGTTTCATGATCTGCTGGCGCAGCCGGCGCTTCATCTGGCCGCCGAGGGCCGCGTCGACGGTCGACGGCTTGGTCACGTCGATCCCGCGCTCCCCCGACCAGGAGGACAGGTACAAGGCGCTGCGCGTTTTGAGGTGGCCCGGGGGCCGCACTCCGTAGACCTCGTGGAGTTCGGCGATCAGTTTGAGTTCGACCGCCGCGACGCCGGTGATCTCCGCGGCCAGTTCGGTGGGCATGGCGGGCGGTACGGGCAGCATGGCCGCCGCGCCGATCCCGGCGCCGATGGTGGACGTCCCGTGGGCGGCGCCCGCGACGAGTTTGTCCGCCAGCTCCTCGGGGCCCAGGCCCGGGAACTGCCGGCGGAGCGTGGCGAGGTCGCGCACCGGGATCCGGGGGGCGATGTCGATGATCCGGTCGGCCAGGTGGGACAGTGCCGCCCTGGCCCGGCTCCCGCTCCTGCGGACGCCGTTCCTGGCGGCCTCGCCGGCCCGGTCGCGGATCACCGCGATGCGGCGACTGGCGAGGGGCGCGGGCCGTGCCGCCGAGGCGGCAGGGTCACCACGCCCTGACACCTGCGCGAGCGAGGCCGATCCCGTGGATGCTGTCGCATCTGTCCGGTCGGACGGACGGGATGGGCCTCGCTCGTGGTCACGCGCGCCGTGAGAGCCGTCGGACGGCTCCGGGTCCGCTTCCCCGCGGGAGAAGCGGCGCTTCCAAGGAGGGGTCGAGCCGGTCACGGCCGACCCTGCCTCAGTCGCAGTCGCGGCAGATCGGCTGACCGTTCTTCTCGCGGGCCAGCTGACTGCGGTGGTGCACCAGGAAGCAGCTCATGCAGGTGAACTCGTCCTGCTGCTTGGGCAGCACCCGGACGGCCAGCTCCTCATTGGAGAGGTCCGCGCCGGGAAGCTCCAGGCCTTCGGCGGCCTCGAACTCGTCGACGTCCACAGCGGAGGTCGACTTGTCGTTCCGCCTGGCCTTCAGCTCTTCAAGGCTGTCCGAGTCGACGTCGTCGTCGGTCTTGCGTGGAGTGTCGTAATCGGTTGCCATGTCGCTCTCCCCCTCTGGGTGTCTGCGGGTGTCTCCAGCGCACGTAACGCGTGAGAGGCCGGACTTGTGCCCGACCCGAGGCGGAGATTTTGCCTCACATCAAGGTCTGTTACTCAATCGACACCCAACCGCACTCCTCAAGAGTGATCGGCTTGGATGGCGATGGGGACCGTACACGGTTCGAATGGTGCACTTCAAAGCGGTCTCACCGTGTACTTCCCGTGATCAGGACCCCTGAAAACCCGGATTTTTCCGACTTTTCGCCGCCCTCCATGATCACGGACCGTAGGCGTCCGGAAATCAGTCCATGTGATCGATCACACAGGAAGAGGTTGGTAAGGGGCCCCGAAAATTCCGCGTAGAGCGAACACCCTCGTGGTGTCGCCGCCATGGTCTCAGACGGGCAGGGTGACCCGCATCACGAGCCCTCCCCCCTCACGGGGCTGGGCCGCGATGTGCCCGCCGTGCGCCCGCGCCACGGAACGCACGATGGACAGCCCGAGACCGACACCCTTGTCGCTGCCGGTGCGCTCGGTGCGCAGCCGCCGGAAGGGCTCGAAGATGTTGTCGACCTCGTACGCCGGGACGACGGGTCCCGTGTTCGTGACGACCAGGACCGCCTGCCCGTGCCCGACGTCCGTCGTCACCTCCACCCAGCCTTCCTCCGGGATGTTGTAACGCACCGCGTTCTGCACCAGGTTCAGGGCGATCCGCTCCAGCAGCACGCCGTTGCCCTGGACGACGGCGGGTTTGCGCTCGCCGCGGATCCGCACGCCCTTGGCCTCGGCCTCCGCGTGCACCTGGTCGATCGCCCGGGAGGCGACCTCGGCCAGGTCCACCGGCTTGCGCTCGACGATCTGGTTGTCGCTGCGGGCGAGCAGCAGCAGGCCCTCCACCAGTTGCTCGCTGCGCTCGTTGGTGGCCAGCAGGGTCTTGCCGAGCTGCTGCAGCTCCACGGGCGCCTGCGGGTCGGACAGGTGCACCTCCAGCAGGGTGCGGTTGATCGCCAGCGGGGTGCGCAGCTCGTGCGAGGCGTTGCCGACGAAGCGCTGCTGGGCGGTGAAGGCCCGCTGCAGCCGCTCCAGCATGTCGTCGAAGGTGTCCGCCAGCTCCTTCAGCTCGTCGTCCGGGCCGTCCAGCTCGATGCGCCGGGACAGGTCGGAGCCGGCCACCGCGCGGGCGGTGCGGGTGATCCGGCCCAGCGGTGCCAGGACCCGGCCCGCCATCGCGTAGCCGAAGGCGAAGGCGATGACGGCCAGGCCGAGCAGGGCGAGCAGCGAGCGGCTGAGCAGGTCGTCCAGAGCGTGCTGGCGCTGCTGGTTCGCACACTCGTTCATGGCGTGGTTCAGCTCGTCCGCCGTCGTCGGGTTCGGGAAGTTGCAGGTCTGACTGGAGACCTGACCCGAGACGATCTTGAACGGCAGTTCACTGCCGACGTTCAAGGCGTTGGCCGCGAGCAGGTAGATGATCGACAGCAGCAGGATGCCGGCGATCAGGAACATGCCGCCGTACAGCAGGGTGAGCCGTATCCGGATGGTCGGGCGCAGCCACGGGAAGGGCGGTTCCGGCCTGCGCGGGTCCCAGGTGGGCTTCGGGGGCGCCTCGGGCGGCGCGGGTGACGCTGCCACGGCCGATCAGATCCGGTAGCCGGAGCCGGGCACAGTGACGATCACCGGGGGCTCGCCGAGCTTGCGGCGCAAGGTCATCACGGTGACGCGCACCACGTTGGTGAACGGGTCGGTGTTCTCGTCCCAGGCCTTCTCCAGGAGCTGCTCGGCCGAGACCACCGCGCCCTCGCTGCGCATGAGGACCTCCAGGACGGCGAACTCCTTGGGTGCCAGCTGGACCTCCCGGCCGTCGCGGAAGACCTCGCGGCGGTTGGGGTCGAGCTTGATGCCGGCGCGCTCCAGGACGGGCGGCAGGGGCACGCTGGTGCGCCGGCCGAGGGCCCGCACGCGTGCCGTCAGCTCGCTGAACGCGAAGGGCTTGGGCAGATAGTCGTCGGCGCCGATCTCCAGACCCTCCACCCGGTCGCTGACGTCGCCGGAGGCGGTGAGCATCAGCACGCGGGTGGGCATGCCCAGCTCGACGATCTTGCGGCAGACGTCGTCGCCGTGCACGAGCGGGAGGTCGCGGTCGAGGACGACCACGTCGTAGTCGTTGACGCCGATGCGTTCCAGAGCGGCCGCACCGTCGTACACGACGTCGACGGCCATGGCCTCCCGGCGCAGTCCGGTGGCCACCGCATCGGCGAGCAGCTGCTCGTCCTCGACGACGAGTACGCGCACGTCGCTTGTCCTTCCTGTGTCCGCCCGCGCGACGCCGCTCGGGCGCACGCGGGCAGGGATCTTCATGGGTGTGTTGCCTCCATCCTGCCCTTTTCGGCCATAAGTCGGCTGTAAGCCGGGGAAGCGGGGGCCGTGAGCGGCGTGTGGGAAGCGGGTGCGCGGGGCAGGCGGCGGACGGGAATGCGGAACTTTCTCGGGCGGTTGAGGTTTCCGGCACAGGGAGCTGGGGGAGGACGGCTTTACACCCCGCGATCACGCTCTGCACGTACCGCACCACCATGCGGTACGTCGCGATCCGCTTCCGCAGAGTGGGCGTGGGTGTCCGGCACCGTCGCCGCCCGGCAGGGCAGCGCTGGGCACCTGATGGAGACGTGATCGCCCCTTCCCGACGGCACACCCCCGTGCCACCGACCCACGACCCAGGACGAGGGGGCGCAGCATGGACGCATTCACCGCAGGACTTCTGCAGCGCATAAAGGCGACCGAGTCCGACCTGACGCGGGCTCGTGACGAGGGCGACGACTTCCTCGTCGAAGTGGAGCTGGCCGAACTCGACGACCTGCGCCGCCTCGCCGCCGAACACGGTGTGGAAGTCGCCGTGTCCGGCGTCTGACCAGCCCGCACGCGTGACGGGACCCCGGCGAATCCAGCGCCGGGGTCCCGTTCGCGTTGTTCTCGCTCGTTCGCCCTCGGGGCGCTCGGGCCGTTGCCGGGAGGCCGCTGAGCACGTTCGTCGTCCGGCAGCGGCTCCGGCGCCCCGCACGGGGCCGGGCCGTCACATCCCGTCGTGCCAGGCGCCGAAGTCCTCCAGGAGGCGCTGGAGGGGCTCGAAGACGCCGGGGGTGGCGGCGATCGTCAGCTCGCGGGAGACGCGCTCCTGGGGGCGGCCACCGGTCAGCGCGCCCGCCTCCCGGGCGATCAGGTCACCGGCCGCGTAGTCCCAGGGGTTCAGACCCCGCTCGTAGAACCCGTCGAGGCGGCCCGCGGCCACGTCGCACAGGTCGATCGCGGCCGAGCCGCCGCGCCGGATGTCGCGGACGAGCGGGATCAGCCGCCCGGCGACCTCGGCCTGGTGTGCGCGGACGTCGGCGACGTAGTTGAAGCCGGTGGAGACCAGGGCCTGGTCCAGCGGGGCGTCCGCGCGGCAGGCCAGCTTGCGCTCACCGGCCCAGGCGCCAGAGGCCCAGGCGCCCCGGCCGCGCACCGCGCGGAAGGTCTCCCCGCGCATGGGGGCGGCCACGACCCCCACCACGGTCTCGCCGTCCTGCTCGGCCGCGATGGAGACGGCCCAGCTGGGCAGGCCGTAGAGGTAGTTCACGGTGCCGTCGAGCGGGTCGACGACCCAGCGGATGCCACTGGTGCCCTCGGTGGCGGCGCCCTCCTCGCCGAGGAAGCCGTCGTCGGGGCGCCGGTCGGCGATCAGGCCGGTGATCAGCTTCTCGGCCGCGATGTCCATCTCGGTGACGACGTCGACCGGGCTCGACTTGGTGGCGGCCACCCCCAGGTCGGCGGGGCGGCCGTCCCGGAGCAGGTCACAGGCGCGGGCGGCGGCCTGGAGGGCGAGCTGGAGCAGTTCCGTGTGCAGGGCGTCGGTCATGGGGGTCCTCACGCGTAGGGGCTGTCGGCGCCCGCGGCGGCGGGACGCGGGGCGCGGGCCGGGCAGCAGCCCACCGGGCAGAGGTCGTGGCTCGCGCCGAGCGCGCCGAGGGCGCAGGGCGTGACCTGCCGCCCGCTCTCGGTGGCGGCACGCTCCAGGACCAGGTCGCGCACGGCGGCGGCGAAACGGGGGTCGGCGCCCACGGTGGCCGAGCGGCGCACCGGCAGGCCCAGTTCCTCGGCCTTGGCCGTGGCCTCCGTGTCGAGGTCGTAGAGGACCTCCATGTGGTCGGAGACGAAGCCGATGGGTGCCATGACGACGGCGGGGACCCCGGCCGCGTGCCGCTCCTCCAGGTGGTCGCAGATGTCGGGCTCCAGCCACGGGATGTGCGGGGCGCCGGAGCGCGACTGGTAGACGAGCTGCCAGGGGTGGTCGACGCCGGTGCGTTCGCGGACCGCGTCGGCGATCAGCCGCGCCACGTCCAGGTGCTCGCGGACGTACGCCCCGCCGTCGCCGTGCTCCCCGGCCGGGCCGGAGGTGTCGGCGGCCGAGGTGGGGATGGAGTGGGTGGTGAAGGCGATGTGGGCGCCGTCACGGACGTCGTCGGCAAGGCCGGCCAGGGACTCGATCACGCCGTCGATCATGGGTTCGACGAAGCCGGGGTGGTTGAAGTAGTGCCGCAGCTTGTCGACCCTCGGCAGCTCCAGGCCCTCGGCCTCCAGGGCCGCCAGGGAGTCGGCGAGGTTCTCCCGGTACTGGCGGCAGCCCGAGTAGGAGGCGTACGCGCTGGTGGCGAGGACGAGGATGCGGCGGCGGCCGTCGCGGACCATGTCCCGCAGGGTGTCCGTCAGGTAGGGCGCCCAGTTGCGGTTGCCCCAGTAGACCGGCAGGTCCAGGCCGTGCTCGGCGAAGTCCTTGCGCAGGGCGTCCAGCAGGGCGCGGTTCTGGGCGTTGATGGGGCTGACCCCGCCGAAGAGGAAGTAGTGCTGCCCGACTTCCTTCAGGCGTTCGGTGGGGATGCCGCGCCCGCGCGTCACGTTCTCCAGGAACGGGACCACGTCGTCCGGCCCCTCCGGGCCGCCGAAGGAGAGCAGGAGCAGGGCGTCGTACGGAGTGGCATCGAGCGCGTCTGACATGTCTCGATCCTGCCACCCGGCACCGACGGCCGGGCCGCCGACCCGCACGACCGCGCACCCCCGGCCCCGCACGACCGGGCACTCCCTGCCCGTGGGACCGGGCACTCCCTGCCCGCAGGACAGGCGCACCCCTGCCCGCGGGGCCGGTGCGCCGCCGGCCGCATATCCGGATGCGGCGGGGGCCGGCCGGGCCGTAAGCTGTATCAGCTTCTTTCACGCCTTACCGGATCCCCGGAGACCCTGTGCCCAGCCCGTACCGCGCCCTGTTCGCCGCGCCCGGCTCCAAGGGCTTCTCCGCCGCGGGTTTCCTCGGCCGGATGCCGCTGTCGATGATGGGCATCGGCGTGGTCACGATGATCTCCCAGCTCACCGGCCGCTACGGGCTCGCGGGCGCGCTGTCGGCCACCATCGCCCTGGCCGCCGCGGCCATCGGACCGCAGATATCCCGCCTGGTCGACCGGCACGGGCAGAGCCGGGTGCTGCGCCCGGCGACCCTCGTCTCGCTGGCGGCGGCGGCCGGGCTGCTGCTGGCCGCGTACTTCCGCTGGCCGGACTGGGTGCTGTTCGTGTGCGCGGCCGGGATCGGCTCGGTGCCGTCGCTGGGGGCGATGGTCCGCGCGCGCTGGGCGGCGCTGTACCGGGGCACCCCGCAGCTGCACACCGCCTACTCGTTCGAGTCGGTGGTGGACGAGGTCTGCTTCATCTTCGGGCCGATCGTCTCCATCGGGCTCTCGACGGCCTGGTTCCCCGAGGCGGGGCCGCTGCTGGCCGCCTGTTTCCTGGCGGTGGGCGTCTTCTGGCTCACCGCCCAGCGGGGCACCGAGCCCGAGCCGCACCCGCGCGAGCAGCACGGCGGCGGCTCGGCGCTGCGGGCCCGCGGGCTCCAGGTGCTGGTGGCCACCTTCGTGGCGACCGGGTCGATCTTCGGGGCGGTGGACGTGGTCACCGTGGCCTTCGCCGACGAGCGGGGGCACAAGGGCGCCGCCAGTGTCGTGCTCGCGCTGTACGCGGCGGGTTCGTGCACGGCGGGCGTGCTGTTCGGCCTGCTGCGGCCGTCGGGAGCGCCCGCCCGCCGCTGGCTCCTGGGCGTCTGCACGATGGCCGTGAGTATGATCCCCCTCCTACTGGTCGGGAACCTGCCGTTTCTGGCCGTGGCGCTGTTCGTTGCGGGCCTGTCGGTCGCTCCCACGATGATCACGACGATGGCCCTCGTCGAAGAGCACGTACCGCGCGCGCACCTGACCGAGGGCATGACCTGGGTGAGTACCGGGCTGGCGGTGGGAGTGGCGCTGGGTTCGTCGGTGGCCGGCTGGGTGATCGACGCGGCCGGCGCGCGCTCCGGGTACGGGGTTCCGGCGGTGTCCGGGGCCGTCGCGGTCGCGGTCGGTTTCCTCGGGTACCGCCGGCTCAGCAGGCCGGCTCCGGGTCGGGGAGGCTCCGTTGGGCAGCACGGCGAGCGCGAAGAACGGCATATGGCGTAACTGGGGCGGGAACGTCCGCTCCCGTCCCGCCCGGGAGGTGACGCCCGCGTCCGTGGACGAACTGGCCGCGGCCGTGCGGCGGGCCGCCGAGGACGGTCTGCCGGTGAAGGCGGTGGGCACCGGCCACTCCTTCACGTCCATCGCCGCCACCGATGGGGTCCTGGTCCGCCCCGGGCTGCTGACCGGCATCCGCGGCATCGACCGCGAGGCCATGACCGTCACGGTGGAGGCGGGCACCCCGCTCAAGCGGCTGAACGTGGCCCTCGCGCGTGAGGGGCTGTCCCTCACGAACATGGGCGACATCATGGAGCAGACGGTGTCCGGGGCGACCAGCACCGGCACCCACGGCACCGGCCGCGAGTCCGCCTCCCTCTCCGCCCAGATCAAGGGCCTGGAACTGGTCACGGCCGACGGTTCGGTGCTCACCTGCTCCGAGAAGGAGAACCCGGAGGTCTTCGCGGCCGCCCGGATCGGCCTGGGCGCGCTCGGCATCGTCACGGCGATCACCTTCGCCGTCGAGCCGGTCTTCCTGCTCACCGCCCGGGAGGAACCGATGCCCCTGGACCGGGTACTGGCGGAGTTCGACCAGCTCTGGGCGGAGAACGAGCACTTCGAGTTCTACTGGTTCCCGCACACCGGCAGCACCAACACCAAGCGCAACAACCGCAGCGCGGGCCCCGAGGCGCCGGTGGCGCCGCTGGCCGGCTGGATCGAGGACGAGTTCCTCTCCAACGGCGTCTTCCAGGCGGCCAACTGGGTCGGCCGCGCGGTGCCCGCCACCGTCCCCGCCATCGCCCGCCTCTCCAGCCGGGCGCTGTCGGCCCGGACGTACACCGACATCCCGTACAAGGTCTTCACCTCGCCGCGGCGGGTGCGGTTCGTGGAGATGGAGTACGCCGTTCCGCGGGCGGCGCTGACGGACACCCTGCGCGAGCTGAAGGCGATGGTGGACCGCTCCGGGCTGCGCGTGAGCTTCCCGGTGGAGGTGCGCACCGCGCCCGCCGACGACATCGCCCTGTCCACGGCGTCGGGGCGCGACAGCGCCTACGTCGCGGTCCACATGTTCCGCGGCACGCCCTACCAGCGCTACTTCACCGCGGCCGAGCGGATCTTCACCGCGCACGAGGGCCGGCCGCACTGGGGGAAGATCCACACCAGGAACGCGGAGTACTTCGCCCGGGTGTATCCGCGTTTCGGTGAGTTCACCGCGCTGCGGGACCGGCTGGATCCGGAACGCCGTTTCCGGAACGACTACTTGCGGAGGGTGCTGGGGCAGTAGCCGAGGCGCCGGGCGCGGGGGCCGTTCCGCCGGTGCCCGGCGTGCCGTCCGAGCCCGAGTCCGGGCCCGAGCCTGAGCCCGTTCCCGAGTCGGTGCCCGGTCCCGCGGGGGTCCTGTCCCCGGAACCGGTGCCCGTGCCGTCCGTGCTCCCCGTGCCCGAGTGCGTGCCGCCGTCCGGGGTCGGCGTCGAGGTCCCGGCCGTGCCCTGTCCGGGACCGCCGGAGACACCCGCACCCGGCGACGCCCCGTCATCCGTTCCGGTGGTTCCCCCCGGCGAGCCGGACGGCGCCGGGGTCTCGCCGCCGGACGGCGCCGCCTTCCCCCGGTGGCCCGTCACGGCGTCGCCGACCGTGGTGCCGCCGCGGCCGCTGAAGCTGCTGCCCGACACCAGTTCGTACGCGGTGATCCCGGCCATGGTGACGCCGAACACCAGGGCCGCCGCGATCAGCGGCCGCTTCCAGCTCTTGACGCGGGCCCGGTAGACCGTGCCCTCGGAGAACTCGCCGGGGACCGGTGCGCCACCCCCGGGAGCCGGTGCCGCGCTGACGCCGGGAGTCCCGGCGACCGGCCGGACGGAGACGGTCGCGGTGCGGATCTGCTCGCCGGTGCGCCGGAAGAAGTGCTGGAAGACCGAACCGCCGCAGGTGGCGACCACACTGACGACGCCTGCCCCCAGGATCGTGCCGTAGACACCGAAGTACGAGGCGAGTTTCGCGGCCACCACGGCGGCCACCGCGCTGCCCGCGACCTGGGCCACGCTCAGGTCGATCCGCCGCCTCCTCACCTCCTGCCCCGTACTCGGCTCGTCACCGCTCTCGGGCCTTTCACGCATACCCGGACCTTGCCTGCCTCTCCCGTACATGACCGATCTTCGGGATCTGATCGGCCGACTGCACGAGAAAGGGACGTACGGACGAAACCGTTAGTTCCGTTTCTGGTGATTACGTGAAGTACGCCACGTTCATGATCGATAAAACGGGTCAGGGGCGGCCAAGTCCCTCCCCTTGCCAGAAGTTGGGCGGCGCGCCGATCCACGCACGTGGTCCGAATGGAGTACTGTTGCGAGCCCTGGGTCCGGCCTCCCGCCGGGGTGTCCGAGACCTGCTGGACCGCCGGGAGGGGGCTGGTTGCACAGGGTGACGCAGTTGGTCACTGAGCGTTGTGAACAGGTAACCGTGCCATAACGGCGTTCCAGGGCCCGCGCCCGACACGCCGGGCAACTCGGCAAGGTTGTGGCAGGCTGCACCCGGGCAGGCCACACTCGACTAGCGGAAGCAGCGACGCACGTGACGTCGGCAGGCACCACCCGGGAGGTCCCCATGCCCGAACTGCGTGTCGTGGCCGTCTCCAATGACGGCACACGGCTGGTGCTGAAGGCTGCGGACAGCACGGAGTACACGCTTCCCATCGACGAACGGCTCCGCGCCGCCGTGCGCGGCGACCGTCCCCGCCTCGGCCAGATCGAGATCGAGGTGGAGAGCCATCTCCGCCCCCGTGACATCCAGGCGCGGATAAGAGCAGGTGCGACCGCGGAAGAGGTCGCCCAGCTGGCCGGCATCCCCGTGGACCGGGTGCGCCGCTTCGAGGGCCCCGTGCTGGCCGAGCGCGCCTTCATGGCCGAGCGGGCCCGCAAGACCCCCGTTCGCCGCCCCGGCGAGAACTCCGGCCCGCTGCTCGGCGAGGCCGTCCAGGAGCGGCTGCTGCTGCGCGGCGCCGAGAAGGACACCGTGCAGTGGGACTCCTGGCGCCGCGACGACGGCACCTGGGAGGTCCTGCTGGTCTACCTGGTCGCGGGCGAACCGCACTCGGCGAGCTGGACGTACGACCCGCCGCGGCGGCTCGTGCAGGCCGTCGACGCGGAGGCGCGCGCGCTGATCGGCGAGTCGGACGACCTCGGCGCACCGGAGCCCAGCTTCCCGTTCGTGCCCCGCATCGCCCGGCTGCCCCGCGACCGTCCCCTGGACCGGGACCGTCCCCTGGACCGCGACCGCCCCGCGCTGCCGGCGCAGTCGCTCGAACCGGCCGCGGAGAGCACGGGCGAGCGCGACTCCCTGACCAGCCTGCTGGAGGCGGTGCCGAGCTTCCGCGGCGACCTGGTGGTGCCCGAGCGCACCCCGGAGCCCGTGGACGAGCCCGACGAGGAGGCGGCGGTGGAGGAACCGCCCGCCCCCGCGGCGTCCGCCGGCGCCGGGTCCGCCTACGCGGACGTGCTCATGCCCCGCTCGGTCGGCAGCCACCGCGACCGCCTCGTCGGCGCGACCGACCGCCAGGCCGAGGCGGACGGTGTCCGGCCCGGCCGCCGGGCCGCCGTCCCGAGCTGGGACGAGATCGTCTTCGGCACCCGCCGCAAGAAGCAGGAGTAGCAGGCGCCCGCGTACGAAAGCCAGGATCCCGGCATGCGGGGTTCACGGCGCTCAGGGCCGCGCGACCGGCGCGGCCCTTCCCGGCGTGCGCCCCGCCCGCGCCTACTGCGGGTCGGCTCCCACCGCCACCGGCCGGGACGGGTCCGAGGACCACTCCGACCACGAACCCACGTACAGGGCCGCCGGGATGCCCGCCACGGCCAGGGCCAGCACCTCGTGCGCGGCGGAGACGCCCGACCCGCAGTACACGCCCACGTGCGTGCCCTCGGCCGCGCCCAGCGCCCGGAACCGCTCCCGCAGCTCGGCCGCGGGCAGGAAACGCCCGTCGGGGCCGACGTTCTCGGTGGTGGGGGCGGACACCGCGCCCGGGATGTGGCCGCCGACCCGGTCGACGGGCTCCACCTCCCCGCGGTAGCGCTCCCCCGCGCGCGCGTCGAACAGGACACCCGAGCGGGCCAACTCCCCGGCGGCGTCGGCGTCCAGCAGTTCCAGGGCGCCGGGCGCCGGCGTGAAGTCGCCCTCGGCCGGTTCGGGGACCGCCGTCTCCAGCGGGCCGCCCCAGGCCGCCAGGCCGCCGTCCAGGACCCGTACGTCCGGGTGCCCGGTCCAGCGCAGCAGCCACCAGGCGCGGGCCGCCGCCCAGCCCTGCCCGCCGTCGTACACGACGACCGGCCGGCCGGCGCTGACCCCGGCGCGGCGCATCGCCGCACCGAACTCCGCGGTGGCGGGCAGCGGGTGGCGGCCGTGCGCGCCCGGCGCCGAGGCCAGTTCACGGTCCAGATCCACGAAGACGGCGCCGGGGACATGCCCGGCCGCGTGGGCGGCGCGCCCGTCGAAGGGCGGCTCCCCGGCGGCCCGGGCGAGACTGAGCTGCCAGCGGACGTCGAGCAGGACCGGCGGGTTCGGACCCGCGAGGGCCACCGCCAGCTCGGGTGCGGAGATGATGGCGTTCATGGTCACCATCCTCGCGCACGGGGTGGCCGTCGCGTCCCGGTCCCGCTACTCTGCTCGGCCGGACAGGTCCGATCACCAGGCGTACGGGATCGGCCACATGCTGTGCGCTCGATCGACATCCGTCGGCAAGCGCGCCGAAACGGTCAGGACACCGCACAGGGGGCATCCTCCGGTCGGCGACCGGGGTCCGGGGAAGAGCGGAAGCGACGCGGCCACCGCGAGGGGCCGGAGAAGAGAGTGACGATGACTCAGGCACCGGAGCCGGCCGGACGGGACGTCCGGACACCCGCCCGGCACACGCCCGGCGCACCCTGCTGGGTGAGCCTGATGGTCCACGACATGACGGCGACGCAGGCCTTCTACGGGGAGCTGTTCGGCTGGGAGTTCGAACCGGGGCCGCCCCAGCTCGGTCCCTATGTGCGCGCCCTGCAGGACGGGCGGCAGGTGGCGGGCATCGGCCTGCTCCCGCCGGACCGGCACCTGCCCGTCGCCTGGACCCCGTACCTCGCCTCCGACGACGTCGATCTGACGGCCGAAACGGTACGGCTGTGCGGCGGCACGGTCGGGGTCGGGCCGCTCGACGCGGGCGAGGTCGGCCGGCTCGCGCTGGGCTGCGACCCCTCGGGGGCGGTCTTCGGCGTCTGGCAGATGCCGCCCGAGCGCGGCCCCGACGCCGGCGGGGTGCCCGGCACGCCCGTCTGGAACGAACTGCGGACCTACGAGACGGCGAACGTCGCCAAGTTCTACGGGACGCTGTTCGGGTACGAGGAGCGGCGGGCGGAGGCCGGCGACGGGACCGCAGAGGACGCCGTCGACCACGTGACCCTGTGCCTCGACGGCCGCCCGGTCGCCGGGATCCTGGGCATCGGCCCTGCCCTGCGGCACGACGGGGGTTCGCACTGGACGACGTACTTCGAGGCGGACGACGTGGACACGGCGCTGGAGCGCGTGACTGCGCTCGGCGGGCGCGTCCTCGCCGCGCCCGCGGAGACGGCCCACGGGCGGGCGGCCGCGGTCGCGGATGCCGAGGGCGCCCGGTTCGCGCTGGTGCACAGCGGACACTGACCGCGGCGCCCGCGCCGTCAGTCCCGTGAGGGGATCGTGCACTCCGCCCAGACGGTCTTGCCCGGACCGTCCGGGCGCGGGTGCCAGTCCCAGCGTCCAAGAGCAGCTACAGCGACACCGAGGGCGGCCAGTGCGTCGAAGTCGCGGCCGGCTCGGCCGCTGTCCACGTCCGCGGCTCCAAAGCTGCCGCCGGGCCCGTGCTCACCGTCTCGCGGGAGGCCTGGGCCGGGTTCGTCGGGGCGGCGCCGCGCGGCTGACGCGGTCAGCGGCGGGCGCCGGGTTCCACCGGGAGGACGTCCGGTGACAGCGCCCCCGCCCGGGCAGAGGCCGCCGTCATGCGGCGGCGGTGGTGGCGGCGGCACAGGACCTCGTAGCCGACCTCGTCCTCGGACTGGTTGACGTCGCCGACGACCACCTGGGCGCCCTCGACGACCATGACGCCGCCCACCGTGCGGGCGTTGTGCGTGGCGCGGGCGCCGCACCAGCACAGGGCCTCGACCTGGAGCACCTCGACGCGGTCGGCCAGTTCGACCAGGCGCTGGGAGCCGGGGAACAGCTTGGAGCGGAAGTCGGTCGTGATGCCGAAGGCGTAGACGTCGATCTCCAGGTCGTCGACGACGCGGGCGAGCTGGTCGATCTGGTCCGGGGCGAGGAACTGCGCCTCGTCGGCGATCACGTAGTCGGCCCGGCCGCCCCGGGAGAGGTGGTCGACGAGGTAGGCGTACAGGTCGACGCCGTCCTCGACCTCCACCGCGTCCGTGACCAGGCCGAGCCGCGAGGACAGTTTGCCCTCGCCCGCCCGGTCGTCACGGGTGAAGATCATGCCGGCGAGGCCGCGCGCCGAGCGGTTGTGCTCGATCTGGAGAGCCAGTGTCGACTTCCCGCAGTCCATGGTTCCGGAGAAGAACACCAGCTCGGGCATGAGGGGGCGGGCACCTTTCGGCGAGGTCGGTGAGGGAAGGGGTGCGGGCGGAGGCTTCAGGAGCGTACTTCGAGGAGCGGGACCAACTGCTCGGCAGGGGTCATGGAGCCGTGGTTGCCGGCCATCGAGGACTCCTTGGGTTCCCGCTCGGAGGCGATGAGCAGGACGTCGTCCCGGGCCGCCGCGACGACGTCGCCGATCCGCGCGTACACCCGCTCGTCGATGCGCGGGCCGAACCAGCCGGCCTCGATCGCCTCGTCGCGCGAGGCCACCCAGAACTGCTCGCCGAGCACCTCGCGCCAGCAGGTCAGCACGTCGTCCGCGGCGCCGGGCACCGCGTAGACGTGGCGGGCGCGGCCCTCGCCGCCGAGCAGGGCGACACCGGCCCGCAGCTCCCAGTCCTCGTCGAAGTCGAGGCGGTGCTCCTCGTCGAACGGGATGTCGACCATGCCGTGGTCGGCGGTGACGTAGAGGGCGCTGCGCGGGGGAAGCCGCTCGGCCAGGCGCTGGACCAGCCGGTCGACGCACATCAGCTGGCCGCGCCAGGCGTCGGAGTCCACGCCGTAGCGGTGGCCGGCGCCGTCGAGTTCGGAGTAGTACGTGTAGACGAGGGCGCGGTCGGCGGCGGCGAGCTGCCCGGCCGCCGCGTCCATGCGGTCCTCGCCGGTCAGCCGTCCCAGGAAGGTGCCGCCGCTGAGCGCGACCTTGGTCAGCGGGGTGTTCTGGAAGGTCGGGGAGGAGACCTGTGCGGCGTGCACCCCCGCGCGGTGGGCCAGCTCGAAGACCGTGGGGTACGGCTGCCAGGCGCGCGGATCGGTGTACGGCTGCCAGCGCAGCTGGTTCATCAGGCCGCCGGTGGCCGGGTCGCGCACGGTGTAGCCGGGCAGGCCGTGCGCGCCCGGGGGCAGGCCGGTGCCGACGGAGGCGAGGGAGGTCGCGGTGGTGGCGGGGTAGCCGGCGGTGAGCGGGCGGCCGGTGCCGCCGCGCGAGCTGCCCAGCAGGGAGGTCAGGAAGGGCGCCTCGTCGGGGTGCGCCCTCAGCTGCTCCCAGCCGAGTCCGTCGATCAGGAAGACGCAGGCGCGGTCGGTGGGGGTCAGCTCGCCGATCGCGGCCGCCGTCTCCGGTACGCCCATACCTGCGGCCAGCGTGGGCAGCAGGTCGGCGAGCGAGCCCGAGCCGTACTCGGGGACGGGCGCGGAGGCGACGGCCAGGGGCTCGGGGTGGTCCCAGGCGGTGGGCTGTGCCGACATCAGCGGGTGACGTCCGCGGTGGCCTCGGAGATGGCCTGGGCGAAGTCGAGGGCCTGGCGCACGGTCTCCGGGCCGTCCCCGGCCTCGCTGACGCGCAGGCTGAGGTCGTCGGCGGTCGAGCTCCCGGTGTAGCCGTGGTCGGCCTCGCAGTTCGGGTCGCCGCAGGCGGCGGGCTCCAGGTCGATGCGGGAGACGGCGCCCCAGCCGATGGTGAGGACCACCTCGCGCGGCGGGGTGCCCGGCTTGTACTGCTCCGGGTTGGCGACGACCCGGCTGATCACGACCGACGAGATCCGGCCGAGCTTGACCGACTCGGTGGACGTGGTGGCGTAGGGCGTCGGGGAGGTGCTGTCGGCGGCCTGCTCGTCGGTGTGGCTGACGATGAAGCGGTTGCCGGTGAGGACGAGCACCGTGACGTGCCGCCGTACCTCGTTCTGGTCGAAGGTGGTCTCCTGGTGGACCAGGTACGACCGGATGGGCTCGCCGCCCACGGCGGCCTCCACCGCCTCGGCCACGAGAGCCGGGTAGTAGCCGCTGCGTTCGATCGCCGCCCGCAGCCCCTGGGTCGTCGTACTGGTCTTGGCCATGCCGTCCATCCTACGGGGAGGCACTGACTGCGAGGCACCGTCGGTGCGGGGGATCCGGTCAGTAGGCCGGGAGGGTGCGCGGGCCGAGGTCGTCGCGGACGGGCGGGGGCGCGAGGCGCACGCTCGCGCCGAGCACGCTCAGTCCGCGCGGGGCGACGACGACCGGCTCCAGGGTGACCGCGACGACCTCGGGGTGGTCGTCGACCAGGCGGGACACCCGCAGCAGCAGTTCCTTCAGGGCAGGCGTGTCGACCGGCGCCGAGCCGCGCCAGCCGAAGAGGAGGGGGGCCGTCCGGATCGAGCGGATCATGGAGGTGGCCTCCGGGTCGGTGACCGGGACCAGGCGGTGCGCCATGTCGTCGAGCAGCTGGGAGGCGGCTCCGGCGAGGCCGAAGGAGAGCACCGCGCCGGCCGCCGGGTCGATGACGGCCCGGACGACGGTGTCGACGCCGCGGGGTGCCATCGTCTGCACCACCGGCCGCACTTCCTGGGGGCTGCCGAACAGGTCCGTCAATTCCGCGTAGGCGCGGCGCAGTTGTTCCTCGTCGGCGAGGTCGAGGCGCACGCCGCCCAGGTCGGCGCGGTGGCGCAGGTGCGGGGCGGTGGCCTTCAGGGCGCCCGGGTAGCCGAGGGCGCGGGCGGCTTCGGCGGCGGCGTCCGGGGTGGGCGCGGGGACGGCCCGGCGGACGTGGATCCCGTAGCGGCCGAGCAGCTCGCAGGTCTCCTCGGTGCCGAGGGTGAGGCCCTGCCCGCGCGCGAGGAGCCCGCCGATGAGGGCGGCGGCGCCCTTCTCGTCGATGTCGTCGTACTCGGGCACCTTGCCGGGTTCGGCCGCCTCGCGCCGCCACTGGCCGTACCGCACGGCCTCGGCGAGGGCCCGCACCGCGCGCTCGGCGGCGGGGTAGGCGGGGATGAGCCGCGGACCGCCGCCCGACGGGACGGGGGCGGGGGGCGCGGGGAGCGGTGCCGGGCGGAAGCCGGGCGCGGGGGGCGGGGCCGCGGAGGAGCCGGGGGGCGGGGCCGTCGGGGGGCCGGGGGCGGGAGGAACAGGCTGGGGCGGGGTGCCGTTGGGGTGCGGGCCCGTGCTGGCCGCGGCCGAGAGGGCCTCCGCGAGGCCGCCCAGTTCGACGTGGACCACGAGCACCGGTTTGCCAGGGGTCGCCTCGGCGGCCGAGCGCAGCGCCTCGGCCAGGGCCGCGTCCTCGGTCGCCCCCTCCCCCAGGGCCGGGATGGCGGTCACCACCACCGCGTCGCTCGTCTCGTCGGCGAGCGCCCGGGACAGCGCCGCCCGGAAGTCCTCCGCGGAGGCGGCCGTCGTGAGGTCCTGCGGCGGCTGCGGGCGCAGGCCCTCGGCCAGGCAGCGGTCGTAGGTGAGCACGCCCAGCGACTCGGAGTTGCCGAGGATCGCCACCCGGGGCCCGGCGGGCAGCGGCTGCCGGGCCAGCAGCAGCCCGGTGTCGACCAGTTCCGTGATGGTGTCCACCCGGATCACGCCGGCCTGCCGCAGCAGCGCGGAGACCGTGGCGTGCGGCAGCCGCGTCGCCCGGACCGCGTGCCCCTGGGGCGCCGAGCCGGCCCCCTGCACGACGACGAGCGGCTTCACCGCCGCCGTGCGCCGGGCGAGCCGGGTGAACTTGCGCGGGTTGCCGATGGACTCCAGGTACATGAGGGCGACGTCGGTGTCGGGGTCGTCGTACCAGTACTGGAGGACGTCGTTGCCGGAGACGTCCGCGCGGTTGCCGGAGGAGACGAAGGTCGACACGCCCGTCACCCCGGTCACCCCGCCGCCGCGCCGGTGCAGCCGGGAGAGCAGGGCGATCCCGATGGCGCCGGACTGGGCGAACATGCCGATCCGGCCGGGCCGGGGCATCTCGGGGGCGAGGGAGGCGTTCAGCCGGACCCGGGGCGAGGTGTTGACGATCCCGAAGGCGTTCGGCCCGACGATCCGCATGCCGTACGTGCGTGCCTGGCGCACCAGGGCGCGCTGGCGCTCGCGCCCCTCCGGGCCGCTCTCCGCGTACCCGGCGGAGACCACGACGAGTCCCTGCACGCCGTGCTCGCCGCACTCGGTGACCACATCGGGCACCTGTTCGGCCGGTACGGCGACCACGGCGAGGTCGACCGGCCCGTCGATCTCCCGCACCGAGCGGCGGGCGGGCACCCCGTCGATCTCCTCGCACTCCTGGCCGAAGGCGCGGTTGACGGCGTACAGCCGGCCGGTGAAACCGGCCTCGCGCAGATGGCCGAGGAGGGTGCGGCCCACGCCCCCGGGCGCGCGGCCCGTTCCGATGACGGCGACCGAGCCGGGTACCAGCAGCCGCCGCACCGAGCGCGCCTCCGCGCGCTGCTCGCGCGCGTGCTGCACGGCCAGCGAGCGGCCGGTCGGCTCGATGTCGAACTCCAGGCGTACGACGCCGTCCTCGAAGCTGCGCTTCTGGGTGTACCCGGCGTCGGTGAACACCTTGATCATCTTGTTGTTGGCGGGCAGCACCTCCGCGGCGAAACGGCGGATGCCGCGCTCGCGGGCGACCGCCGCGATGTGCTCCAGGAGGGCGGAGGCGACGCCGCGGCCCTGGTGGGCGTCCTGCACCAGGAAGGCGACCTCGGCCTCGTCGGCGGGCGCGGAGGCGGCGGACGCGGAGGCGGACGAGACGGCGGGGGCGGACACGGCGGCGGGCGCTCCGGCGGCGCCGAGGCGGTCGTAGCGTACGGTGGCGATGAACTCGCCGCCGATGGTGGCCGCGAGTCCCACCCGGTCCACGAAGTCGTGGTGCGTGAAGCGGTGGACGTCCTTCGCGGACAGGCGCGGGTAGGGCGCGAAGAAGCGGTAGTACTTGGACTCGTCCGACACCTGTTCGTAGAAGCTGACCAGCCGGTCGGCGTCCTCGGCGGTGATGGGGCGGATCCGCGCGGTGCCGCCGTCGCGCAGCACCACGTCCGCCTCCCAGTGGGCGGGATACTCGTGCCGGTCCGACGAGGTGCGCATGGGCCCCAGAGTACGGCTCGCGTCCGACAGCGGCGCGAGGCAGTCTGTGGAGCACCACGCGCGAGGACGCGCCCGGGCGGGCACCTGCCGGACCGAGGCCGCGGTCCGGCACCGCCGGGACACCGGTTGCGGTGCCGTCCGGGACGTGCTTCACGTATGGGAAACTGGTCTAGACAACCTGAAACACTGAAGGGCAGCATCACATGGCTGAGCGCCGCGTCAACGTCGGCTGGGCCGAGGGCCTCCACGCCCGCCCCGCTTCCATCTTCGTCCGGGCCGCCACGGCCGCAGGGGTCCCCGTGACGATCGCCAAGGCCGACGGCAACCCCGTCAACGCGGCCTCCATGCTGGCCGTCCTCGGCCTCGGCGCGCAGGGCGGCGAGGAGATCGTCCTCGCCTCCGACGCCGAGGGTGCGGACGCCGCCCTGGACCGGCTGGCCAAGCTGGTCGCCGAGGGTCTCGAGGAGCTTCCCGAGACCGTCTGACCGCTCACCGCGCACCGCGTGCCGGGCGTGGCCACGGCTCCGCCCGGCCGCCGCTCACCGGCCGCGGTGCCGCACGGCGCAGCGCACACGAAAGCCGCGTCGCCCTTTTCTTTCCGGGCGGCGCGGCTTTCGCGTGTTCCCGCGTTCCGGAAGAGTTCGCGCGCACAAAATCGCGATCGTGGCGCCCGGCGGAACGCGATCGGGCGCATACCGAGAACGCGACCGGACGCACGCCGGAAAAACGCGCGAATTCATGGTGCGCGAATAGCGGTCCGGTGCTTCTTCGGGTCGATTTCCTCTTTGTATACGGCAGCCTTGTTAATGCCGGACGCCCGAAGTGTTGACGGGACGTTTCGGGGCCCTCACACGCTGCGCGGCGGTGACCCGCTCCGTGTGCAGGGCGGTGAGCGCCCGGGCGCGCTCGGCGTCGCCGCGCGCCACGGCGTCCACGATCGCCCCGTGCTCGTCCCAGGCCTCGACCGGGTCGGCCGGGTCCGGCACCCCGTACATCCAGGCGATCTTGTACCGGAGCTGGGTCAGGACGGCGGTCAGCGCGGGACTGCCGCAGGCCTGCGCCAGGGTCTCGTGGAACCAGGCCGCCAGGGACCGCAGTTCCTCGCCGCCGCTGTCCGCCCGCTCCCGCCCCAGCCTGACCAGGCCGCGCAGCACCTTCAGATGGGCCTCGGTGCGCCGCTGGGCGGCCCGCGCCGCGCCCAGCGGCTCCAGCAGGAGGCGCATCTCCAGCAGGTCGGCGGCCTCCTGCCCGGTGGGCTCGGCGACACACGCGCCGGCGTGCCGGCGGGTCACGACGAAACCCTCGGCCTCCAGGGTGCGCAGGGCCTCGCGCACGGGCACGCGCGAGACGCCGTAGCGCCGGGCGAGGACCTCCTCGGCGAGCCGGGCACCGCGCTCGTGGACGCCGGCGACGATGTCGTCCCGGATCGCCGTGCACACCGAGTGCGCCGGAACGCGCATGACCGACCTCCGCATTGATCCCGTGGAACTCCGCGACGAACGCGTGTTCCGGCGACTCTATGACAATGCGCGGGAATTTCCGACCGCACGACGGAATCCGGGGTTATTTTTTGGTCAACGCGGAGCCCGGGAATACCGAAAACCCCGGCCGGGCGGCCGGGGTTTTCGGTGTCGTTCAGATGTCCGCGTGATCAGCGTCCACGTGTTCGGCGGTACGGGCCCTCGGACGGGCACGCCCTCGCAGGTGCCGCCGTCAGACGTGCACGCCGTGCTTGCGCAGGTAGGCGATCGGGTCGACGTCGGAGCCGTAGTCGGGGGTGGTGCGCGCCTCGAAGTGCAGGTGCGGGCCGGTGACGTTCCCGGTGGCGCCGGACAGGCCGATCTGCTGCCCCGGCGTGACCTGCTGGCCCACCGAGACACCGATGGACGACAGGTGCCCGTACTGGGTGTACATGCCGTCGGCCATCCTGATCACGATCTGGTTGCCGTACGCCCCGCCCCAGCCGGTCTGCACGACGGTGCCGACGCCGACCGCGTGCACCGCGGTGCCGCTCGCGGCGTGGAAGTCGATGCCGGTGTGCGAGCCGGAGGACCACAGGGAGCCACCGGTCTTGTAGCCGGTGGAGACGTACGAGCCGGTGATCGGCGGCACGAAGGTGTTGAGGCGCTCGCGCTCGGCCTCGCGGGCGGCCCGCTCCTTGGCCTCGCGCGCCTTCTTCGCCTGCTCGGCGGCCCGCTTGCGCGCGGCCTCCTCGGCCTGCTTGTGCCGGGCCGCCTCCAGCTGGGCGGCCGCCTGGGCGTCGACCCGCTCGGCGACGGTGTCGCCGAGGCTGACGACCGGGGTGAGGCCGGTGTCCGCGGGGGCCGGGGTCTCGGCGGCCAGGGCCGGCGAGGCGGCGAGGGTGCCGATGACGCCGGTGGTGGTGAGGGCCGCGACACCCGCCGCGCGGGCGGTGGTGCGCTGCACCCGGCCGGGACGGCGGTGCTTCCCGGTGGCGCGCGTGAACGCCATGTGGTGGCTGGTCCTTTCCTTCCCTCTCGCCTACCGGGTTAGCTGACGGGTTCGGAGCAGGAAGGTCTCCTACGGGCCCCGCGCGCGTGCGCGGCGCCCGATTCACCCCAGGGACTGCGTGGGTCCCCGGCTCCCCTGGCTCGCGCCGTACGGGGACTCGGCGATGACTGTCCGGTGCCGCGGGTGCGGCGCACTGCCCGACGAACAGCCGGACCGACGCTAGACGGGCCCGCTTTCCGATCCCAAACGGATCCGGGTTTTTGTAGCGCAGGCCACAGGGCAGAAGCGCAGCCACTCCCCCAATCCGGACATCACAGAGCCCTGGTGACGCGTCCGTCACCAGGGCCCCACGCGCGCGTGCCGGGCCGCGCTACTCGGCGGTGACGACGGTCACCGGGCCGATGCCGAGCGCCTCGACGGGCTCCTTGATCTGCGCCGCGTCCCCGACGAGCACCGTCACCAGCCGGTCCACCGGGAAGGCGCTGACGACCGCCGCGGTGGCCTCCACCGTGCCGGTCCCGGCGAGCTGCTGATAGAGCGTCGCCTGGTAGTCGTCGGGCAGGTGCTGCTCGACCTGGTCGGCCAGCGTGCTCGCCACGGCGGCGGCCGTCTCGTACTTGAGCGGCGCCACACCGACGAGGTTCTGCACGGCGACGTCCCGTTCGGCCTCGGTGAGGCCCTCGGCGGCCAGCTTGCGCAGCACGGTGAACAGGTCGTCCAGCGCGGGCCCGGTGTTCGGCGTGTCGACCGAGCCGCTGATGGCGAGCATCGCCGCGCCGGTGCCGTCGGGCGCGGAGCGCAGCACCTGGCCGAACGACCGCACCCCGTAGGTGTAGCCCTTCTCCTCGCGCAGGACGCGGTCCAGGCGGGAGGTGAGGGTGCCGCCCAGGCAGTAGGTGCCGAGCACCTGGGCCGGCCACACCCGGTCGTGCCGGTCGGGGCCGGTCCGGCCGATGAGCAGCTGCGTCTGGACGGCGCCGGGCCGGTCCACGATCACGACGCGGCCGGTGTCGTCGGCGGTGACCGGCGGCACGGGCCGCGGCTCGGCCCGCGAACCGGTCCAGGCGCCCAGGGTCTCGCCCAGCAGCTCGTCGAGGTCGATGCCGGTGAGGTCGCCGACGACCACGGCGGTGGCCGTCGCGGGGCGCACGTGCCGGTCGTAGAAGGCGCGGACGGCGGACGCGTCGACGGCGCCGACGGTGTCCTCCGTGCCCTGGCGGGGGCGCGACATGCGCGCGGTGGCCGGGAACAGCTCCTTGGAGAGTTCCTTGGCGGCCCGGCGGGAGGGGTTGGCCAGCTCGTGCGGGATCTCGTCGAGCCGGTTGCGCACCAGCCGTTCGACCTCGGACTCGGCGAACGCCGGTGCCCGCAGGGCGTCCGACAGCAGCCCGAGCCCCTTGGCCAGCCGGGAGGCCGGGACCTCCAGGCTGAGCCGTACGCCGGGGTGGTCGGCGTGCGCGTCCAGGGTGGCGCCCGCGCGCTCCAGTTCGGCGGCGAACTCCTCGGCGGAGTACTTGTCGGTGCCCTCGGAGAAGGCCCGCGCCATGATCGTGGCGACGCCGTCCAGGCCGGCCGGCTCGGCGTCCAGGGGTGCGTCGAGGAGCACCTCCACGGCGACGACCTGCTGGCCGGGGCGGTGGCAGCGCAGCACCGTCAGGCCGTTGTCCAGCGTGCCGCGCTCGGGGGCCGGGAACGCCCACGGCCGGGCCTCGCCCGCCTGGGGACGGGGGTGGAACTCCATGGTGGCCAGTTCGCTCACTTCGCCGTCTCCTCGGTGTCGTCGCCGGCCGCGGCGTCCGCGTCCGGTGCCTGCTCCTGTGCGTCGGGGGCGGTCGGCTCGTAGACGAGGACCGCGCGGTTGTCGGGGCGCAGGCGGGCCTTGGCGACCTCCTGGACCTCCTCGGGCGTCACCTCCAGGACCCGCTGGACGGCGGTCAGGGCGAGCTGCGGGTCACCGAACAGGACGGCGTAGCGGCACAGTTCGTCGGCGCGGCCCGCGACCGTGCCGAGCCGGTCCAGCCACTCGCGCTCCAGCTGGGCCTGGGCGCGCTCCATCTCCTCGGCGGTCGGGCCCTCCTCGGCGAACCGGGCCAGTTCCTCGTCGATGGCGGCCTCGATGACCGGCACCTCGACGTCGCCGGAGGTCTTCACGTCGAGCCAGCCCAGGGAGGGCGCGCCGGCCAGCCGCAGCAGGCCGAACCCGGCGGCGACGGCCGTGCGGTCGCGGCGCACCAGCCGGTTGTACAGCCGGGAGGACTCGCCGCCGCCGAGGACGGTCAGCGCGAGGTCGGCCGCGTCGCACGCGCGCGTGCCGTCGTGCGGGAGCCGGTAGGCGGCCATCAGGGCGCGGGCCGGGACCTCCTCCTCGACGACCTCGCGCAGCTGTTCGCCGATGACCTCGGGCAGCGAGCCGTCGCGGGGCTGCGGCTTGCCGTCGTGGGCGGCGATGGAGCCGAAGTACTTCTCGATCCACGCGAGGGTCTGCCGCGGGTCGATGTCGCCGACGACCGAGAGGACGGCGTTGTTCGGCGCGTAGTACGTCCGGAAGAACGCGCGCGCGTCCTCCAGGGTGGCCGCGTCCAGGTCCGCCATGGACCCGATGGGCGTGTGGTGGTACGGGTGGCCCTCCGGGTAGGCGAGGGCGGTCAGCTTCTCGAACGCGGTGCCGTAGGGCACGTTGTCGTAGCGCTGGCGGCGCTCGTTCTTGACGACGTCGCGCTGGTTCTCCATCGACTCGTCGTCCAGCGCGGCGAGCAGCGAGCCCATGCGGTCGGCCTCCAGCCAGAGGGCCAGTTCCAGCTGGTGGGCGGGCATGGTCTCGAAGTAGTTGGTGCGTTCGAAGCTGGTGGTGCCGTTGAGGGAGCCGCCCGCGCCCTGCACCAGTTCGAAGTGGCCGTTGCCCTTGACCTGGGCGGAGCCCTGGAACATCAGGTGCTCGAAAAGGTGAGCCAGGCCGGTACGCCCCTTGACCTCGTGGCGGGAGCCGACGTCGTACCAGAGGCACACCGCCGCGACCGGGGTCAGGTGGTCCTCGGAGAGCACCACGCGCAGGCCGTTGGCCAGGCGGTGCTCGGTCGCTGTCAGGCCGCCGGAGCCTGCCTCGGCTGTGGCCGTGTGACCCATGGGCATGTACGTCCCTTCGATCGCGGTGGCGGTCCGGGAACCGCCCTGTTCCTGCCGGTCCTGCCACTGTATGCAAGCGTGCGGACCGCTGGCGAAGTTCCCGCTCGCCGTACGCCGGGAGCGGAAGCGGATCGGGGCGGACGGGTCCCGCGCGCGGGGCGCGCGGGACCCTCCGGGGCGGGGTCCGGTCCACGTTGTCAGTCCGGCGGTCCACAATGGTCGGCGTCAGATCCCGTCACACGCTTCAGCAAGGAGCCGGCAGCGATGGCCCGCCGCAGCACGAAGACCCCGCCGCCCGACGACCCCTACGAGGAGAAGATCCTCGACATCGACGTCGTCGACGAGATGCAGGGCTCCTTCCTCGAGTACGCGTACTCGGTCATCTACTCGCGCGCCCTGCCGGACGCCCGGGACGGACTGAAGCCGGTGCACCGCCGCATCGTCTACCAGATGAACGAGATGGGCCTGCGCCCCGAGCGCGGCTACGTGAAGTGCGCCCGTGTCGTCGGCGAGGTCATGGGCAAGCTCCACCCGCACGGCGACGCGTCGATCTACGACGCGCTGGTGCGGCTGGCCCAGTCCTTCTCGATGCGTGTCCCGCTGGTCGACGGCCACGGCAACTTCGGTTCCCTGGGCAACGACGACCCGCCCGCCGCGATGCGGTACACCGAGTGCCGCATGGCCGAGGCGACGAGCCTGATGACCGAGTCGATCGACGAGGACACGGTCGACTTCGCGCCGAACTACGACGGCCAGGAGCAGGAGCCGGTGGCCCTGCCCGCCGCCTTCCCGAACCTTCTGGTGAACGGCGCGTCGGGCATCGCCGTGGGCATGGCCACGAACATGCCGCCGCACAATCTGGGCGAGGTCATCGCGGCGGCCCGGCACCTGATCCGTCATCCGAACGCGGACCTGGACGCGCTGATGCGGCACGTGCCGGGCCCCGACCTGCCCACCGGCGGGCGGATCGTCGGCCTGTCCGGCATCCGGGACGCCTACGAGTCGGGCCGCGGCACGTTCAAGATCCGCGCCACGGTCTCGGTGGAGACGGTGACCGCCCGCCGCAAGGGCCTCGTCGTCACCGAGCTGCCCTTCGCGGTCGGTCCGGAGAAGGTCATCGCCAAGATCAAGGACCTGGTCGGCGCGAAGAAGATCCAGGGCATCGCCGACGTCAAGGACCTCACCGACCGCGAGCACGGGCTGCGGCTGGTCATCGAGATCAAGAACGGCTTCGTGCCGGAGGCGGTCCTGGAGCAGCTCTACAAGCTGACGCCGATGGAGGAGTCCTTCGGCATCAACAACGTCGCCCTGGTCGACGGCCAGCCCCTCACGCTGGGGCTGAAGGAGCTGCTGGAGGTCTACCTCGACCACCGCTTCGAGGTCGTACGGCGCCGCAGCGAGTACCGGCGCGGCAAGCGGCGGGACCGGCTGCACCTGGTCGAGGGCCTGCTCACGGCGCTGGTGGACATCGACGAGGTCATCCGGCTGATCCGCTCCAGCGAGAACTCCGCGCAGGCCAAGCAGCGCCTGATGGAGCGGTTCTCGCTGAGCGAGGTCCAGACGCAGTACATCCTCGACACGCCGCTGCGCCGGCTGACCAAGTACGACCGTATCGAGCTGGAGGCGGAGAAGGACCGGCTCACCGCGGAGATCGAGGAGCTGACGCGGATCCTGGAGTCCGACGCGGAGCTGCGCAAGCTGGTCTCCAACGAACTCGCCGTGGTCGCCAAGAAGTTCGGCACCCCGCGGCGGACGGTCCTGCTGGAGGCGGGCGCCGTGCAGGTCGCGGCGGTGCCACTGCAGGTGGCGGACGACCCGTGCCGGGTCCTGCTGTCCTCGACCGGTCTGCTGGCCCGCACGGCTGACGACGGGCCCTTCCCGCGGGACACGGACGCCAGGCGGCACAAGCACGACGTGATCGTCTCGGCGGTGCCGGCCACGGCGCGCGGCGAGGTGGGCGTGGTCACGTCGGCCGGCCGCCTGCTGCGGGTGAACGTCGTGGACCTGCCCCAGCTGCCCCCGACGGCGGCGGCACCGAACCTGTCCGGCGGCGCGCCGATCGCGGAGTTCATCTCCCTGGACGACGACGAGACGGTGGTCTGCCTGACCACGCTGGACGAGTCCTCGCCCGGTCTCGCGCTCGGCACCGAACAGGGTGTCGTCAAGCGGGTGGTCCCCGACTACCCCGCCAACAAGGAGGAGCTGGAGGTCATCACCCTCAAGGAGGGCGACCGGATCGTCGGCGCGGCCGAGCTGCGCACCGGTGAGGAGGACCTGGTCTTCGTCACGGACGACGCGCAGCTGCTGCGCTACCAGGCGTCCCAGGTCAGGCCGCAGGGCCGCCCGGCCGGCGGTATGGCGGGCATCAAGCTCGCCGACGGCGCCAAGGTCATCTCGTTCACGGCGGTGGACCCGGCCGCGGAGGCGGTGGTGTTCACGGTCGCGGGCTCGCGCGGCACGCTGGACGACTCGGTGCAGACGACGGCCAAGGTGACACCGTTCGACCAGTACCCGCGCAAGGGCCGGGCCACCGGCGGTGTGCGCTGCCAGCGGTTCCTGAAGGGCGAGGACTGCCTGTCGTTCGCCTGGGCGGGCCCCACCCCGGCGCTGGCCGCGCAGAAGAACGGCAATCCGGCCGAACTCCCCGAGATCGACCCGCGCCGCGACGGCTCGGGCGTGTCGCTGCCGAAGACGGTGGCGGTGGTGGCCGGTCCCGCCTGGGCGTGAGGCCGTTCCGGGCCGGGCGGGGAGCCGTCCGGCCCGGGGCGGGAGCCCCACCGGTTTGCGGCCGGAGGGCGCTCGGGGCCCCTCCGGACCGGGTCGAATCCGTCCCGGTCGAATCCGTCCGCAGGCGGGTCGCGCCCGGCCGGCGCGGGGTGAGTCCGTCCCGGCGTGCGTCGAATCCGTCCGGGCGCGGGTCGCATCGGGCCTGGCGCCGGAGTGAGTCCGTCCGGGGCCGGTCTGAGGCCGTCCCGGGCCGGCCCTAGACGGGCGGGTCCTCGGTGGGTACGTCCTCCTGGCCGGGGCCCTGGACGTAACGCAGGACGCCCCACATGCCGTGCTCGTCGGCGTGCGGGGTGTCCGCCTCGCACGCCTGGAGTTCCTTGACGAGGCCGGGGACGTCGGTGCCGGAACCGATGAGCACGAGCTGGGTGCGGTGCGGTTCGCCGGCCGGCCAGGGCTCGGGGTAGAAGCGCAGGAACCGGCCCACGGCGTGCACGGCGTAGCGGTTGCGCGGGTCGTACGGGCCGAAGCCGACGTACCCCTTGATGCGGTAGAGCCCGTCGGGCCGGCTGTCCAGGAAGCGCATCAGGCGGCGGGGGTCGAGCGGCACGTCGGAGACGAAGGAGAGGCTGTCGTAGCCGGCGTGCAGATGGCCGGCGTGGTGGTCGTGGGCGTCGTCGGGGCCGTCCTCCCCGAAGGCACCCAGATCGTCGAAGGACAGCTGGCCGACGCGTTCCTCCCCTGGCCGGCAGTCGAACAGGAACTCGGGATCCACGCGGCCGTAGGAGGCCGGGACGACGGCGGCCCGGTCGACGAGGGACCGTACGGTGGCGAGCACCTGTTCGCCGTCGGCGGCGCGGTCGGTCTTGTTGACGACGACGAGGTCCGCGAGCGCGAGATGCCGGTCGATCTCCGGGTGCCGGGCCCTGGTGCCGTCGAACTCGGCGGCGTCGACCACCTCGACGAGGCCGCCGTAGACGACCTGGGGGTTCTCGCTGGCCAGCACCATCCGCACCAGTTCCTGCGGCTCGGCCAGCCCGCTCGCCTCGACGACGATCACGTCGATGCCGGCGCCGGGGCGGGTCAGCCGGTCCAGGTACTGGTCCAGCTCCCCCGCGTCCACGGCACAGCACAGGCACCCGTTGCCGAGGGAGACGGTGGAGTCGCCGAGCGCGCCCGCGACCGCCATCGCGTCGATCTCGATGGCCCCGAAGTCGTTGACGATCGCGCCGATCCGGCTGCCGCCGCTGTGGTGGAGCAGATGGTTGAGCAGCGTGGTCTTCCCTGCGCCGAGGAATCCGGCGAGCACGACGACGGGGATCTGGGCGCTGCCCGGGCGTCCGGCGGGCGGGGCGGTGGCCGGGGCCGCGACGGGACGCGGGTCCGGGTCGCGGTCCAGGGCCGGGTCGTGGTCCGGGTCCGGCTCGCGGTCCGGATCGCGGTCCGGGTCCGGGTACGGGTTCCGGAGCGGCTGGCTCACCGGGCGACCTCTCTCCCAACGGTGCGGTGCGCGCCCGGGGCGACGGGACCCGGGGCGGGCACGCGGACTGACTGCCGCACCAGGATACGAGCCGCTCACCGGCCGAAGACGGCGAGCGGCTCCCCCCGCGCGGGGGACCGTGGCGGCCCCCTGCGGGTCACGCCCTCCTGCGCGGGCACGCAACATCTGCCCGAGGCCCCCTGCTCCCCGCCGCGCGGGGGCCTTTCGCCGCGTCGGTACGGGCCTGCTCGTCGATGCGGCGCCTGGCGTCCTTCCAGGCGATCGGGAGGTGCGCGACGGGCCGGGAGCAGCGGCTGCGGCTGCGGCTGCGGCTGCGGCTGCGGCTGCGCGAGTGTCCGCACAGGGACTGACACGTCACGGCCAGGGTGCCGGGCGGGGCCGGACGGCCCGCAGGGAGCCCGCCGCAGTAGGCTCGCCCCTGTGAGTACGTGCGCGACCGCCTCCCGGCAGCTCGGCGAACCGTTGTCCGCCACCGCGCCCACGGCGGCCACGTGGCTGCTGCTGGAGCAGCCCGGCCCCTGGGGTGCCAAGGCGCTCACGTCCAGCCATCTGGACCCGGCCCTGGGACGCGCATTGGAGCGGGCGGCGCAGGGCACCGGCGTCCGGATCGCCCTCGTCCGCCGCCCCGGACGGCACGCCGACTGCCACACCCCTTCGATGCGGCATGTGTACGCGGCCCACACCCTGCCCGGAGCCACCTGGCTGCACGGCGCGGTGACCGCCGCCCCGGAACAGTTGCTGGACCTCGACTTCGCCGCCCTCGGCAGGGGTGACCACCACACCTTCGACACGGTCCTGACGGGCGAGCCGCACACAGGAGACCCGCTCGCCCTCGTGTGCACCAACGGCAGACGCGACCGGTGCTGCGCCCTGCTGGGCCGGCCCCTCGCTGCGGAACTCGCCTCCCGCGGGGCCGGCGGCACCTGGGAGGTCTCGCACCTGGGCGGCCACCGCTTCTCCCCCACCCTGCTCGTCCTCCCCCACGGGTACGCGTACGGCCGCGCCGAGGCCCACGCGGTCGAGGAGGCGCTGCGCGGCGTACGGGAGGGCCGGGTCGTCCTCGACGGCTGCCGGGGCCGCAGCGCCTGGGAGCGTCCCGCGCAGGCCGCCGAACTGACCGTGCGCGAGGCGGCCGGCGAGTACCGCGCCGACGCGCTGACCGTCGTACGCACCGCCCCTCTGGCCGGCCCCGGTGCACCGGACGCGGCCCGTGCGCCGGGCCCGGCGGACGCCGCACCGAGCTGGGAGGTGACCGTCGCCCACGTCGACGGACGCCGCTGGCACGTCACCGTGGCGCGGGGCACCGCGGGGCCGCCGCGCCCGGAGAGCTGCGGCGCGTCCGTGCTCGGCACGCCGGCCCGCATGGACGTGCTGGCCGTCCGCGAACTGGCGGTGCCCCGCCCGCACCACTGAGCCCACCGGAAGCCGCCGGGGCCACCGGTAACAGCCCGGGGAGAACCGGCCGGGAGAGGGAGCGGCGCGCGGGACGGGCTCGGCCTGGAGAGATGCGCACGGAATCGCCACGGGGCGGGAGAGCCTCGCGCGGAATTCGGCTCGGCCCGGACAGCCGCTCGCGGGAATCGGGCAGCCCGGACAGCCGCCCCGGGAATCGGCTGCGCCGGGAGATCCGCGCCACACCACCTGGGGCGGCCGCCGTCCCGCACCGTACCGTCATCCGCATGAGCACCACTGCCCCCGCACGCCGCCGCCGACTGGGCCTGCCCCGGCGGGCGTTCTCCCAGGTGCTGCTGACGCAGCTGGCGATCGCGGCGGGAGTCGCCGTCCTGGCGACCGGGCTGTTCCTCGCCCCGCTCAGCCACCAGCTGGACGACCAGGCGATGCGGCGCGCCCTCTCGATCGCCGAGACCACCGCCGAGAACCCGCAGATCGCCCGCGACCTCCAGCACACCCCGCCCAGTGCGAACGGGCCGGTGCAGCGGGAGGCGGAGCGGATCCGCAGCGCGACGGGGGCCGAGTACGTCGTGGTGATGGACCTGCGGGGCACACGCTGGTCGCACGCCGATCCGCAGCAGATCGGCAGGATCGTCTCGACAAGTCCCGAAGCCCCCCTGGCCGGCCAGAAGGTCATGCAGATCGACACCGGCACCCTCGGCCGCTCCGCCCGCGGCAAGGTGCCGCTCTACGACGACCACCACCACATCGTCGGGGCCGTCTCGGTCGGCATCGCCTACACGAGCGTCCGCGCCCGCCTGATCGACGCCATCCCCGGCCTGCTCGCGTACGCGGGCGGAGCCCTGGCCGTCGGCGCGCTGGCCGCCTGGCTGGTCTCCCGGCGGGTGCAGCGGCAGACCAGGGACCTGGCCTTCTCCGACATCGCGGCCCTGCTCGCCGAACGGGAGGCCATGCTGCACGGCATCCGCGAGGGCGTCGTGGCCCTGGACCGGGACGGCCGGGTGCGGCTGCTCAACGACGAGGCGCGACGGCTGCTCGGCATCGGTGACGAGGCCGTGGGCCGCTCCCTGGACGAGGCACTCGGCGAGGGCCGTACGACCGACGTCCTGGCCGGGCGGGTGACCGGCACCGACCTGCTCACCGTGCGCGGACAGCGGGTCCTGGTCGCCAACCGGATGCCCACCGACGACGGCGGCGCAGTAGCCACCCTGCGCGACCGCACCGAACTGGAACAGCTCGGCCGGGAACTGGACTCCACCCGGGGCCTGATCGACGCGCTGCGTGCCCAGGACCACGAACACGCCAACCGCATGCACACACTGCTCGGGCTGCTGGAGCTGGAGATGTACGACGACGCGGTGGAGTTCGTCGGGGAGGTGGTCGGCGACCACCGGGCGACCGCGGAGCAGGTCACCGAGAAGATCCAGGACCCGCTGCTCGCCGCCCTGCTCGTCGGCAAGGCCACGGTCGCGGCCGAGCGTGGTGTGGCGCTGTGGATCTCGGACCGCACGTGGCTGCCGGACCGGCTGGTCGACCCCCGGGGCCTGGTCACCGTCGTGGGCAACCTCGTGGACAACGCCCTCGACGCGGTGGCGGCCACGCCGCACGCGCGCGTGGAGGTCGAGCTGCTCACCCAGGGGCGCAGCGCCGTCCTGAGAGTCCGCGACACCGGGCCGGGGATCCCGGCCGAGCTGCGCGAACTGGTCTTCACGGAAGGCTGGTCCACCAAGCGGCCACCGGCGCACGGGAAGCGCGGCATAGGGCTCTCCCTGGTGCGCAGGCTGGCCGAGCGCCAGGGCGGGAGCGCGACGGTCGGCACGGCGCACGGCGGCGGCGCGGAGTTCACGGTGGTGCTGCCCGAGGCGCTGGAGGAGGGCGCGGCCCCGGCCCCCGCCGCCGCCCCCGCCGGGTCCCTCGCCCCCGCGGGGCCCGTCACCACCGGCGGGGCCGTCGCCGCCGGCGGGCCCCCCGTGTCCGGCCCAGCCACCGTCGCGTCCGGCACCGCCACCGTCGCGTCCGGCACCGCCGCCTCCCCCGCTTCCGCCGCTTCCGCCGCTTCCGCCGATGAGGAGGCACGGTGATCGAGGTTCTGGTCGTGGACGACGACACCCGGGTCGCGCGGGTCAACGCCGCGTACGTCGCCAAGGTGCCCGGCTTCCGCGTCGCGGGCCTGGCGCACAGCGCCGCCGAGGCGCTGCACCGGCTGGAGGCCCTGCCGTCCCCGGACCTGGTGCTCCTGGACCACCATCTGCCGGACCGGACAGGGCTCGAGGTGGTCGGGGAGATGCGCCGCCGCGGCCACCAGAGCGACGTGATCATGGTGACGGCGGCCCGGGACGTGGCGACCGTCCAGGCGGCGATGCGGCACGGGGCGCTGCAGTACCTGGTCAAACCGTTCACGTTCGCGGGCCTGCGGCCCCGGCTGGAGGCGTACGCCGCGCTGCGCCGCACCCTGGACGGCGGCGGGGAGGCCGAACAGGCCGACGTGGACCGCATCTTCGGGGCGCTGTCCGCGTCCGCGGCGCCAGGTCCGCCCCGGGCGCACTCCCCCACCACGGCCGGCCTCGTACGCCAGACCCTGATCCGGGCGGGCGCCCCGCTGTCGGCGCAGGACGTCGCCGACCGGACGGGGCTGAGCCGGCAGACCGCCCAGCGCTATCTGAAGCTGCTGGAGCACGCGGGGCGGGTCCGGCTGACCCTCCGGTACGGCGTCGCGGGCCGCCCCGAACACCGTTACGTGTGGGCGGCCCGCGTCTGAGGACACGGCTCACGGGGCGCAGGGGACGGAGTCCGTGCCCCTCCCGCGGCCGGGCACGGAGGTCAGCCGGTGGCCTTCTTGACGAACTCCGTCGTGAAGGTCTTGCTCAGGTCCACCTTGGCGTTCTTGATGGTGGGGTTGAACGCCTTGAGGACCTTCTCGACGGTCTCGGGACCGTTCGCCGGCATGACGCCGTCCGTGGTGAACATCGGCAGCGTGCTCTTGATGGCCGCCGCGTACAGGAGCTTGTTGCCCTGCGAGTAGTCGGCGGGCATCTTGTCGGCGATCTCGGTCGCGCTGTGGGTGGACATCCACTTGAGCGTCTTGACGAACGCGTTGGCCAGCTTCTGGACGGTCTCCTTGTGGCTGTCGACCCACTCCGTCTGCATGTACAGGCTCGACGACGGGTACGGGCCGCCGAGCGCCTCCTGCGAGCCCTCCGGGGTGCGCATGTCGAGGAGGATCTTGCCGGCCTTCTTGTCCAGGATGGTCGCGACGGTCGGGTCGGTGGTCATACCGCCGTCGATGGACCCCTTCTGCAGCGCGGAGATGAACGTCGGTCCGGCACCGACGGCGACCGGGGTGAAGTCGCTGACGCTCACGCCGTTCTTCACCGCGAGGTACTTGGTGAGGAAGTCGGTCGAGGAACCGAGGCCGGTGACGCCGAGCTTCTTGCCCTTGAAGTCCTTGGGAGAGGCGATCTCCCCCTCGGCCTTGGCGGAGACCACCTCCACCTCACCCGGCGCGTGCGAGAACTGCACCACGGACTCGATGTCCTTGCCCTTGACCTGGAGGTCGAGGGTGTGGTCGTAGAAGCCGACGGCGCCCTGGACCTGGCCGGAGACGAGCGCGGTCTCGGCCTGGACGCCGGCGGGCTCGCTGAGCAGTTCCACGTTCAGTCCCTCGGCGGAGAAGAAGCCGAGGCGCTGGGTGAGCATGGCGGGCATGTAGATGACCTTGTCCAGGCCGCCGACCATGATCTTGACGTGCTCGCCCTTGCCGCCGCCGCTGCCGCTGTCGGCCGCCGAGCCGGCCGCGTCGTTGGCGCAGGCGGTGAGGGAGGACAGGGCGAGCAGGCCGGTGGCGGCCGACGCCGCGAGTCTGGTGGTCTTGCGCATGACGGTTCACGTCCTAGAGGTGAGCGGTACGGGGCGGGGTGCGGGGAAGAGGGCGCCGGGCCGGACCGAGGGGCCGGCGGCTCGGTGCGCGGGCCTGCGGGCCCGGCGGAGTTGCGGGCTTGCGGACGCGCGGACCGGCGGACCGGCTGCGGGGCCTGTGGCACAGTGGCGTGGCCGTGGCTCAGCGGCCGGAATCGGCGGCTCAGTGACCGGAGTCGGCGGGCTTCCAGCGGAAGATGCGGCGCTCGGCGAAGGTGAGCAGCCCCTCGGCGACGAGGGCGACCGCGGCGAGGATGACCATCGCGGCGTACACACCGGCGGCGTTGAAGGTGCCCTGGGACTGCGCGACGAGCAGGCCGATGCCGTTGGTGGCGCCGATGTACTCGCCGACAATGGCGCCGATGAGGGCGAAGCCGAAGCTGACGTGGAGGCTGGTGAAGATCCAGGAGGTGGCGGACGGGATGACCACCTGGAAGGTGACCCTGCGGTCGCTGGCGCCGAGGATCCGCGCGTTGGCCACCAGGTTGCGGTCGACCTCGCGGGCGCCCTGGAAGGCGTTGAAGAACACCGGGAAGAAGACGAGGACGACGGCCGACGCGATCTTGGACATCGGGCCGAGCCCGAACCAGATCACGAAGATCGGGGCGAGCACGATCCTGGGGAGCGAGTTGAGCACCTTGATGTAGGGGCCGAGGACGTCCGCCAGGAAGGGGATGCGGCCCAGCGCGATGCCGAGGACGACACCGGCCACCACACCGAACACCCAGCCGATCAGTGCCTCGTAGAGGGTGTACCAGATCTGCTCGCCCAGCGAGCCGAGCGCGGTGCCGTGGGTGATCCACGTCCACATCTGGTCCCAGATCTTGGACGGCATCGAGAAGTTGAAGGGATCGATGACCTCCGCGCGGGAGAGCGCCTCCCACAGCCCGAGCACGGCCACCAGGAGCAGGACGCGGGCCGCGGTGACGATCACCTTCCGCTTGCGGGCGGCGCGCGCCCGGGAGTGCGCCCTGTCGGGCGTCTTGGCCGCCTCGGCGACCGGCGTGCTGAGTGTCTCAGGCGACATGGGCGGCACCTCTTTCACGGGTGATGCGGACCTCTTCGCCCAGGGACTCCCAGATCTCGCGGTAGATGTCGATGAACTCGCTCTGCAGGCGCACCTGTTCGACCTTGCGAGGCCGCGGCAGGCGGATGTCGAAGACCTGCTTCACGGTGGCCGGGCCGGCCGTCATCACGACCACCTTGTCGGCCAGCGCGATGGCCTCCTCCAGGTCGTGGGTGACGAAGACGACCGAGGAGCCCGTGCCCTCCCACAGCTCCAGCAGCTCGTCCGACATCAACGCCCTGGTCTGGACGTCGAGCGCCGAGAACGGCTCGTCCATGAGCAGGATCTCTGGGTCGTTGACGAAGGTCGCGGCGAGCGCGACCCGCTTGCGCTGGCCGCCGGAGAGCTGGTGCGGGTAACGGTCCTCGAAGGCGGCGAGTCCGACCCGGGCCAGCCACGCCCGCGCCTTCTCCTTCGCCTCCGCCTTGGGCACACCGCGGAAACGCGGCCCGGCCATCACATTGGACAGCACCGTCCGCCAGGGGAAGGTGGCGTCCTGCTGGAAGACGAAGCCGACCTTGCCGCCGACGCCGGTCACCGGCTCGCCGGCCACCAGCACCTCACCTTCGGTGGGCTCCTCCAGCCCGCTGACCAGCGTCAGCGTGGTCGACTTGCCACAGCCGGTAGGTCCCACCACGGCCACGAACTCGCCGCGCCGCACGGTGAGGTCGAGATCCCTCACCGCGGTGTGCAGGCCCCCCGAGGGGGTCCTGAACGTCTTGCTCGCGCCCCGTAGCTCGATGGCGGGGCTGGTGTCTGCGCTCATGACCCGGGACGGTAGATGTGGCCCCCGCCACAGCAGCAGTCTTCTGTTCGCAAGCCGTTCTTTTGCTCGCAAGCACCTGTTGTGCTCGTTTTGCTCGCGCTACAACAACGGAGCCGAAACACGGGCTTAACGCTCGCCAGGCCTTGAGGGAAAGAGCCCCGATGATTGACGTCCTGGTGGTCGACGACGACTTCCGTGTCGCCGAGATCAACGCGAAGTACGTGGGAAAGGTTCCCGGTTTCCGGGTGACCTCCCGCGCGCACAGTGCTGCCCAGGCACTGGCCGCCGTACAACACGGAGGCATCGACCTGGTCCTGCTCGACCACTACCTGCCCGACCGCACCGGCCTGGAACTCGTCCACCGCATGCGCGAACAGGGCCTGGGCACCGACGTCATCATGATCACGGCGGCCGGCGACGTGGCGACCGTGCAGCAGGCGATGCGGCTGGGCGCGCTGCACTACCTGGTCAAGCCCTTCACCTTCACCGCGCTGCGCACCCGCCTTGACTCCTACGCCGCCCTGCGCCGCACCGTCGACCGTGTCGGCGGCCGCGGAGTGGCCGGGCAGGAGCAGGTCGACCGGATCTTCGGTGCCCTGCGCACCACACCGGCACCGCCCTCCCCCGGCCTGCCCAGCGGCCACTCGGAGCCGACGACCGACCTCATCTGCGGTGTCCTGCACGGCGCCGGCCGGCCCCTGTCGGCCCACGAGGTGGCCGAGCGCACCGGTCTGAGCCGGTCCACCGCCCAGCGCTACCTGCGCCACCTGGAACAGGCCGGCCGGCTGCGCCTGTCACTCAAGTACGGCGACACCGGACGCCCGGAGCACCGCTACGCGTGGGTGGCGCCGTGACCCGGGCGGGGCGGCCGGTGCCGGCGGCCACCGGTGACCGGCCGGTCCGCTGCCGCAGGTGCCATGGGGGCGCCTCCCGGCGAGAGCGAGGGCGCCCGCCTGGCGACCGGTCGCCAGGCGGCCCGCCAGGACGGCCCTCGGTGTGACGACGGCCGGACCGGCCCCGCTCACACGGCCCCCGCCCCGGTCAGCGACCGCACCTCCGTCTCCGCGTGCCTGGCCTCGTCGGGCGGTTCCGCGGAGGTGACGGTGCCCAGCCAGCCGGCCAGGAAGCCCAGCGGGATGGAGACGAGGCCCGGGTTCTGCAGGGGGAAGTACTGGAAGTCGACGCCGGGGAAGAGGGAGTCCGGGCTGCCCGAGACGACCGGGGAGAGCACGACGAGCCCCAGAGCAGGGATCAGACCGCCGTACACCGCCCACACCGCGCCACGCGTGGTGAACCCCCGCCAGAACAGGGAGTAGAGCAGCACCGGCAGGTTCGCCGAGGCGGCGACGGCGAAGGCGAGCCCGACCAGAAAGGCGACGTTGAGGTCACGGGCGAGCAGACCGAGGCCGATGGCGACCACCCCGACGCCGACGGCCGCGATCCGTGCCACGGCCACCTCGCCGCGCTGCCGCCCGCCACGCCGCCTCAGCGACGCGTACAGGTCGTGGGCGACGGACGCGGAGGAGGCGAGCGTGATGCCGGCGACCACCGCGAGGATGGTGGCAAACGCGACGGCGGCGACCACCGCGAACAGCACCGTGCCGCCCGTGGAATCCGCACCACCGCCCAGGTCGAGGGCGAGCAGCGGCACCGCCGTGTTCCCGGCCGCGTTCGACCCGCGCACGGCCTGGGGCCCGACGATCGCGGCGGCCCCGAACCCGAGCACGATCGTCATCAGGTAGAAGCCGCCGATCAGCCCGATCGACCAGAGCGCCGACCTGCGCGCCGCCCGTGCGGTCGGCACCGTGTAGAAGCGGGACAGGATGTGCGGCAGACCGCCCGTGCCGAGTACCAGCGCGAGCCCGAGGCTGATGAAGTCCAGGCGCGCGGTCCAGTCGCCGCCGTAGCCAGGAAGGCCGCCCCGTGGCCGCTGTGCTCGGCCGCGGCACGCAGCAGCCGGTCGAGATCGCCGTGAAAGCGGACCATGACGAGCACGGTCAGCGCGACGGTCCCGGCCAGCAGCAGCACGGCCTTGACGATCTGGATCCAGGTGGTGGCCCGCATCCCGCCCAGCGACACATAGACCACCATCAGCGCGCCGACGACGATCACGGCCCACGCCTGCGCCGCGCCGCCCGCACCGGTCCGCCCCAGCAGCAGGGCCACCAGACTGCCCGCGCCCACCATCTGCGCCACCAGGTACAGGACGGACACGGTGACCGAGGACGTGCCCGCCGCGATCCGTACCGGCCGCTCGCTCATCCGGGCCGCCACCACGTCGGCGAGGGTGAACCGGCCGCAGTTGCGCACCAGTTCGGCGACGAGGAACAGCACCACCAGCCAGCCCACGAGGAAGCCCACCACGTACAGCACCCCGTCGTAACCGAAGAGCGCGATCAGCCCCGGCACACCGAGGAAGGAGGCGGCCGAGGCGTAGTCCCCGGCGATGGCAAAACCATTCTCCATCGGGGAGAACAGCCGCCCGCCCGCGTAGAACTCCTCTGCCGAACCGTGTCTCCTGCGGCTCACCCAGGTCGTGATGGCCAGCGTGACCGCCACGAACCCGCTGAACAGCACCAGCGCCGGCGTCTGGTGGCCACCGGTCATGACGCGCCCTCCCGCATGGTTCCCCGTGTCAGCACCTGCGTGTCCCAGCGCAGTTCGAGCGCGGCCCGGTCCCGCCGCAGCCGGGCGTGCCGGGCGTAGGCCCAGGCGAGGAGGAAGGTGGTGAGGAACTGCCCGAGCCCCGCGAGGATCGCCACGTTCACCGCGCCCGCCACCGGCCGCGCCATCAGCCCGGGCGCGGTCGTCGCCGTCACGACGTAGGCCACGTACCAGACCAGGAAGACCGCCACCGCCGGGACCACGAACCTCCGGTAGCGACGACGCACCTCCTGGAACGCGGCACTGCGCTGCACCTCCAGGTACACCTCGGCCGCCGTCCCCGCACCCGGCCGGCCCGCCTCCTCCCGCCGTGCCGCCGGCACCCCTGCGGCGGGGGCTCCCGCCCCCTCGCCCTCACCCCAGCCGGACGCCAGCGCGTCGTACCACGGATCGCGGTACCGCAGGTCCTCGGGCGCCTGCTCCCGGCCCTCGTGGCTCCCGGGCGGGCCCTCTGCGCCGCCCCCGTCCCCGTGGGGACCGCCGTTGCTTGACTGCATGCCCAAGGATGGGCAGAACGGGAAGATTCCCGGCTTCCCTTCCCCTCGCTCTTCACTCCATCAGGTGACCCGACCCCAGACGACTCACCTCCGGGTGACTCCGCCCACGCGACTCGGCCCCGCGTGACTCCGCCCGGGCGACTCGGCTCCGGCAGGCTCGGTCCCGGGCGGCTCAGCTCGCCGGCGGCCGCGCCAGCCCCTTCGCGTACGCGTACCGCACCGCCTGCGCCCGGTCCTTGAGGCCCGTCTTGGCGAAGAGGTTGTTGATGTGCGTCTTCACGGTGGCGGTGGAGACATGCAGTCGACGGGCGATCTCCTGGTTGCTCAGGCCCTCGGCGATCAGCACCAGCACCTCGCACTCCCGGCCGGTGAGCCCGTCCGGCGGCTCCGAGGGATGCGTCTGCCGGTGGTCGGAGTCGGACAGCCGCTCCAGCAGTCGCCGCTGGATGCCGGGCGACAGCCCCGCGTCCCCCGACAGCACGCTCTCCACGGCCCGGACGATCTCGTCACCCCCCGCGTCCTTGGTCAGATAACCCCGCGCTCCCGCCTTGAGCGCGGGAAACAGCGACTCGTCGTCCGCGTAGGTCGTGAGGATCACGACCTGGGTGCCCGGGTACTGCGACCTGATCCGCCGGGTGGCCTCGACGCCGTCGCAGCGGGGCATCCGCAGGTCCATCAGCACCACGTCGGGAGCCACCTCCGCGACGAGCTTCACCGCCTCGTCCCCGTCGCCCGCGGACCCCACCACCTCGATGCCCGGGAGCAGCCCCAGCAGCATCACGATGCCTTCGCGCACCACCGTCTGGTCGTCGGCCACCACCACCCGCGCCGGTTTCCTCCCGGCCTCGTCGCTCATACCGGCACCTTCAGTGTCACCACGAACCCCTCCTCGCGCGGGCCGGCCTCCAGCGAGCCGCCCAGCAGCTCGGCCCGCTCCCGCATGCCCAGCAGACCGTACCCGCCGCCGGCCCCGCTCAGGTCGCCCGGCGGGCCGCCCGAGTCCCGCACGTCCAGCATCACCTGGTGCTCTCCGTAGTCCAGCCGGAGCCGGACCTTGGCCCCCGGAGCATGCTTGCGGACGTTGGTCAGGGCCTCCTGCGCGACCCGCCGAACCGCCTGCGACGCCTCGGCGGGCAGCGGTCTGCGATCACCCGAGACGGTGACCTCCGCACCGTCGGTAGCCGCCACGAGCCGGCTGAGGAAGTCCTCCAGCGGCGTCAGCTCCCCGCGCAGCGCGGACAGGGCCTGACGGGTCTCCTCCAGACCGTCGCGGGCCATTCCCCGGGCGGCGACCACCCGCTCCAGGATCTGGTCGCGCTCCGCGCCCCGCTCGATGAGGAGCCGGGCCGCCTCCAGGTGCACGAGCTGCGCCGAGAGGCTGTGCGCCAGCACGTCATGGATCTCCCGGGCGATCCTCGCCCGCTCCCCCAGCGCCACGGACTCCGCCTCCGCCACCCGCGCGGCCCGCTCCTGCGCGAGCAGCCGCTGGGCGTTGCCACGGGCCTCGGCGTCCAGCCGGAGGACGTAGCCCGCGAGCGCCAGGCCCGCCGCCGTGACGGCGGTGGTGAGCCACCGGTCGTCGTTGGCGAGAACGAAGGCGGTGAGCGCGACACCGGTCAGGGGCGTGGCCGCCGCGAGCGGCAGCCTCTCCAGCGCGGCGATCGCGCAGGCGCACCAGATGACGAGGGCGGGCACATGGAAGCCCCCTGCCTGCGCGGCGGCCGCCACGCCGAGGAGAACGGCGAAGAGCCCCAGCGACGGCGCGAGCCGGTGCGCGAACGTGGTCCGGAAGAAGCCCCAGCCCGCGGCCGCCACCACGACGACACCGACGGCCCCGCCGAACGCACCCCAGAGATGGACGTGACTGCTGCGGAAGGTGCTCCACAGCAGGACGGCGGCCATCAGGATCCGCGCGCCCCACCCGAGGAGGCGCCGGGGCCGGGAGATTCCGACGCGTCCCAGCGCCTCCGGAGAGGGCCAGCGCGTCCAGACGTTCTCCGTCACACGCGCTCCTTCCACGCGGGTCGGGGGCTGCCGCCACCGTACGCCGGGAGCGGGCCGTCCGCCGGGGTCAGGGCCCGCGTCCTGTGGACGAGGACGCCCGAGCGAACCAGCAGGGTGGCGGCCAGGGCGAGCATGAGGGCCGGGCTCCCCTGGTGCAGGCCGAGCAGCGCGCCGCACCCGAACAGGCCGGCACGCAGGATGATGCCTCCGGCCCAGACGGCCATGCTCGCCTTGGTGCTCTTGGTCCAGACGGTGCCGTCCGGCTCCGCCCATATGCGGGTGGTCCAGGCCCATCCGGCCCCGATCCCGAGGCCGATGACCAGTTCTGCCGCGAGCAGCGTGGAGGCCGCGATGCGGTGGTGGGCGTCGATCAGACCGGGGTCACGCAGCGCGACCACCGCCAGGATCGCGGGCAGGAGCCACCAGCGCCGGTCGGCGTCGAGCCGGCGTGCGCCGAACTGCCTCGTGATCACGACGGCGGCGACGGCGACGATCACCAGCACATTGACGAGCCCGGACATCAGAGCCTCCATGAGCGGGAAGGGGAGGCCGACGGCGAGAACCGTCGACGCCTTCGACGCTACGGAAATCCGCGGGCGCAGTGATCGGAGCACGGGTGGATCACGGGTGGATCCCACACCGCCGCCGGCTCCACCCACGGGTGGAGAGAGGGCCGGTGGCAGAGCGTTGCGCACCGGCGACGTACGCACCGGCGCCCCGGCAGCCGGCGCGGCTCGACCAGCGGACGGAGACAGGAGAAGACAGGAGCCGGTCCGCCGCTCAGGACGGCGACCGCGGACCGGCCCATACCCGCCCGCCGCACATCGGCCCTGCCGACGCGCTCCGTCCCCGACCATGACCAGGCCGGCCGACGCGCTCCGTCCTCGGCCATGAACCAGGCCGGTCGACGCCCGCCCGGCCCCCGCACGTCGCCGGGCCGGCGTCTGCCCGCCCACGACCGTGCCGGTCGACGCCTCTCCGTCCACCACCGACCGGGCCGGCCGGTGGTGGAGCAGCTTCCTCCACTGCCCGCCGGTCCGGACCGGCTCTCGCGGCAGAGTTCCGGCCCTCCGGACTCAGGCGCTCCACGACGACCGGTCCAGACAGGCCGGGCCGGTGTCCCTGCCCGGACCTGCCCGGACCGGCCCCGCGGCTGCCCGGTCCGCCGGCCGCTACGCGTCGATGCGCGAGCGGTCGAGTGTCGCCGCCGAGCTGGCGATGAACTCCTTGCGAGGTGCCACGTCGTTGCCCATCAGGAGGTCGAACACCCCTTCCGCGGCCTCCAGATCGGAGAGGTTGATCCGGCGCAGGGTGCGATGGCGCGGGTCCATGGTGGTCTCGGCCAACTGGTCGGCGTCCATCTCACCGAGGCCCTTGTACCGCTGGATCGAGTCCTTGTACCGGATGTTCTTGCTCTGGAACTCCAGGAGCTTGTCGCGCAGTTCGCGGTCCGAGTACGTGTAGACGTACTTGTCCTGGCCCTTCTTCGGCTGGATCAGTTCGATGCGGTGCAGCGGCGGCACCGCCGCGAACACCCGGCCGGCCTCGACCATGGGCCGCATGTAGCGGTGGAACAGGGTCAGGAGCAGGGTGCGGATGTGGGAGCCGTCCACGTCCGCGTCGGTCATCATGATGATCTTGCCGTAGCGTGCCGCGTCCAGGTCGAAGGTGCGGCCCGAACCTGCCCCTATCACCTGGATGATCGCGCCGCACTCGACGTTCTTCAGCATGTCCGTGACGGACGACTTCTGGACGTTGAGGATCTTTCCGCGGATCGGCAGCAGCGCCTGGAACTCGGAGTTCCGGGCGAGCTTGGCGGTACCGAGCGCGGAGTCGCCCTCGACGATGAACAGTTCGCTGCGGTCCACGTCGTCGCTGCGGCAGTCGGCGAGCTTGGCCGGCAGGGAGGAGGACTCCAGGGCCGTCTTGCGGCGCTGGGCGTCCTTGTGCTGGCGGGCCGCGATCCGGGTCCGGGCGGCGGCGACGGCCTTCTCCATGACCACCCGGGCCTGCTGGGCGGCGTCCCGCTTGGTGGAGGTCAGGAACGCCTTGAGTTCCCTGGTGATCACGTTGTTCACGATGCGGCGGGCCGCCGAGGTGCCGAGGACCTCCTTGGTCTGGCCTTCGAACTGCGGCTCGGCGAGCCGGACCGTGACGACCGCGGTGAGGCCCTCCAGGGCGTCGTCCTTGACGATGTCGTCCTCGGCGACGCGCAGCATCTTCTTGGCCCGCAGCACCTCGTTCATCGTCTTGGTGACGGCCTGCTCGAAACCGGCGACGTGGGTGCCGCCCTTGGGCGTGGCGATGATGTTGACGAACGAGCGCAGGGTGGTGTCGTAGCCGGTTCCCCAGCGCAGGGCGACGTCCACGCCGAGATCACGGGTGACCTCTGTGGGTGTCATCTGGCCGTGGTCGTCGAGGACGGGAACCGTTTCCTTGAAGGAGCCCTGTCCGCTGAAGCGGAGCACGTCGCACACGGGCCTGTCGCTCGCCAGGTACTCGCAGAACTCGCTGATGCCGCCGTCGAAGCGGAAGGACTCCTCGCCCTTGCTGCCGCCCTCGCCGAGGCCGTACTCGTCACGGACCACGATGGTCAGGCCGGGCACCAGGAAAGCGGTCTGCCGGGCGCGCTGGTGCAGATTCTCCAGGGAGAGCTTCGCGTCCTTCAGGAAGATCTGGCGGTCGGCCCAGTAGCGCACGCGCGTCCCGGTCCGCGCCTTGGGGATCTTCTTGGCCTTGCGCAGACCGCTGCCGGCCTCGAACCTGGCCTCGGGGCCATTGCCGGTGAACGCCCCGGGCACGCCGCGCCGGAAGCTGATGGCGTGCGTGTGGCCGCCGCGGTCGACCTCGACGTCCAGCCGGGCGGAGAGCGCGTTGACGACGGAGGCGCCGACGCCGTGCAGACCGCCGGAGGCGGCGTAGGAGCCACCGCCGAACTTGCCGCCGGCGTGCAGCTTGGTCATGACGACCTCGACGCCGGACAGGCCGGTCCTGGGCTCGACGTCGACCGGGATGCCGCGGCCGTTGTCCCGGACCTCCACGGAGCCGTCGTCGTGCAGGACGACCTCGATGTGGTCGCAGACGCCCGCGAGGGCCTCGTCCACGGAGTTGTCGATGATCTCCCACAGGCAGTGCATCAGACCGCGGCTGTCGGTCGATCCGATGTACATGCCGGGGCGCTTGCGCACGGCCTCGAGCCCCTCGAGGACGAGCAGGTGCCGCGCGGTGTAGTTGGAGCCGTCACGGTCTGCTCCTGCCAGCAGCGCTGTGGACGGCACGGACGTATCGGCGGTCACGCGGTTCGCTCCTCGCTGAATTTCAGGTGAGGCCCTCGTGGGTAAGGGCGCGGCTTCGGTTGCCGCTCAGAGGGTACCGAGGCCTGGTAGAGCCCTTGTAACGCAACCCTCGGCAGCGACCCAGACTAGTCGACGATCGCATGTACGTTCGATCCCTCGATGGAGTGAAGCACATATCACGTTCCCTTCGAGGCATGAACCATTTAGGCTCCGGGCACGTCCTCATGAACAACCGGCAAGCCGGCCGGGAGGACCGACCATGACCGACAGCGCGAACCCGTAAGACACACAGAAACGTAATACGGCACATTCGCCGCCAAACCGGCAACGGACAGCCGTCTCGGAAAGATTTTTCGAGGAAAAGCCGCGAGCGGGAACGTTTGGGGCTGGTTGGATGTTGACCCTGGTACGACAGCTCGTCGAGCTAGAGAAGAGGCGACGTGACTACTGTTCTGACCCCCGCGAGCCCGCTGACGGCCGCTGATCGCTGCGACCGCTGCGGCGCCCAGGCTTACCTGCGCGTCGTCCTGCTGAGCGGCGGAGAACTGCTCTTCTGCGCCCACCACGGTCGCAAGTTCGAGCCGGAACTCAAGAAGATCGCCGCTGAGATACAGGACGAGACGGAGCGCCTCACCTCCGTGCCCTCCAACGCGTCCGAGGAAGAGCGCTGACCGAGCGCTGACCATCTCGCACGACGAGCCAGCACCGGCACAGGCCGGCGAACGGGCGGCCGCTCCTGACCCACAGGAGCGGCCGCCCGTCATTGTGCCCGTGGAGCCCCGTCAGCCTTCGGTGACCGCCCCGGGCAGCGCCCTGGACCCGCGGGCCTCGCGCAGCGCCCGCACCACGGCGGACACCCGTGTGTAGACGCCGGGGTTCCCCGCCCGGCCGCAGCCGTTCCCCCACGACACGAGCCCGATGAGGCGCCCCCCGGCCACCAGTGGGCCGCCGCTGTCCCCCTGGCAGGCGTCCCGGCCGCCCGCGCTCTCCCCCGCGCACAGCATCGTCTCCGGCGCGTACGTCCCCTCGGCACTGCCGGGATAGGCCCGCCGGCACTGGGCGTCGGGCAGGACGTGCACCCGCGCGGCATGCAGGCCGTGCGGGTAGGCGGCGCCTCCGGTCGTGTCCCCCCAGCCGTAGACGAGAGCGCTCGTGCCCGGCGTGTACGCCGGGTCGCCCGCGCCGGCCATGGAGATGACCGCCCGTTGCGGCAGCGGCTCGGCCAGGGTGAGCACCGCGAAGTCCCCCGAGTTCGTCATGACGTCGTAGCCCGGATTGACCCAGGTTTCTCGTACCCGGATCTCCCTGCCCTCGGCGGAGAGCAGGTCCGTGCGCCCCTGGATGACTTTCAGATCGCGTGTCGGTGGTGCGCCGACCACCTCACCGGCCAGACAGTGGGCGGCGGTCAGCACGGTGGTGCGGGCGACGGCCACAGCTCCGCAGAACTGTCCCGCCCGGGTACCTCCGAACCGGTCACGGCTGGCCAGAGCCACGGTCCACGGGCTCTGCGACACGTCGACGGGAAAGCCCCCCACGACAACGCTGTCGGCGGCCGCGGGGGCCGTGCCCACCAGCGGTATCGCGGCCCCCGCGGCCGCCAGGACCAGCGGCCCGGCCAGTGCCCGGGCAATACGGCATCGCATGCGCGCTCCTCACTCTGGGATGATCGTCGAACACCCAGAGTCGGGCAGAGCGGGAGACATCGCAGCACGAAGACCCGGCCCCCTTCGGGGAACCGGGCCTTCGTCGGCGTACGGCCGGGCCTAGTCGAGGTAGTCGCGCAGCACCTGAGAACGGGACGGGTGACGCAGCTTCGACATGGTCTTGGACTCGATCTGACGGATCCGCTCACGCGTGACGCCGTAGACCTTGCCGATCTCGTCGAGGGTCTTGGGCTGGCCGTCGGTGAGACCGAAGCGCATGGAGACGACGCCCGCCTCACGCTCGGACAGGGTGTCGAGCACCGAGTGCAGCTGCTCCTGCAGGAGCGTGAAGCTGACCGCGTCGGCCGGGACGACCGCTTCGGAGTCCTCGATGAGGTCACCGAACTCGCTGTCGCCGTCCTCGCCCAGCGGGGTGTGCAGGGAGATGGGCTCGCGGCCGTACTTCTGGACCTCGATGACCTTCTCCGGGGTCATGTCGAGTTCCTTGGCTAGCTCCTCCGGGGTGGGCTCGCGACCCAGGTCCTGGAGCATCTGGCGCTGCACGCGCGCGAGCTTGTTGATGACCTCGACCATGTGCACCGGGATACGGATGGTGCGGGCCTGGTCGGCCATCGCGCGGGTGATCGCCTGACGGATCCACCAGGTGGCGTACGTGGAGAACTTGTAGCCCTTGGTGTAGTCGAACTTCTCGACCGCGCGGATCAGACCGAGGTTGCCCTCCTGGATGAGGTCCAGGAAGAGCATGCCGCGACCGGTGTAGCGCTTGGCCAGCGAGACCACCAGACGGAGGTTGGCCTCCAGGAGGTGGTTCTTGGCCCGGCGGCCGTCCTCGGCGATGATCTCCAGCTCGCGCTTGAGCTTCGGCGCCAGCTTGTCGGCGTTGGCCAGCTTGTCCTCGGCGAACAGGCCCGCCTCGATGCGCTTGGCCAGCTCGACCTCCTGCTCGGCGTTGAGCAGGGGGACCTTGCCGATCTGCTTGAGGTAGTCCTTGACCGGGTCGGCGGTGGCACCGGCCGCCGCCACCTGCTGGGCGGGGGCGTCGTCCTCGTCCTCGTCGGAGAGTACGAAACCGGCGCTCTCGGTGCCCTCCGGCTCCTCCGCGCCCTTCGGATCCTCGAGCACCTCGTCCTCGAGGAGCTCGGCGTCGTCCTTCTTGGCGCCGGTCTTCTTCGCCGCCGTCTTCTTCGCGGCGGCGGTGGTCTTCTTGGCCGCCGTCTTCTTCGCGGCGGCGGTCGTCTTCTTGGCGGCGGCCTTCCTGGCGGCCGCGTCGTCCTCACCCGGGGTGTCGACGGCAGGCGCCGCCGCCGGGGTGGCGGTGGCGGTGGCCTTCCTGGTGGTCACCGTCTTGGCCGCGACCGTCTTGGTGGCGGTGCGCTTGACCGGGCTCTTCGCTGCGACGCTCTTCCGGGTGCGCTTGTTGGGCTCCGCGGCACTGACCATCAGCGTCACACCCTCTTCCTCGAGGATCTGGTTGAGGCTGCGCAGTACGTTCTTCCACTGAGTGGCCGGGATCTGGTCAGCTTCGAAGGCCCGACGCACATCGTCGCCGGCGATCTGCCCCTCAGCCTTTCCCCGCTCAATGAGCGCCATGACAGAGACGGACTCGGCGATCTCCGGCGGGAGCGTACGGGATGTGCTGGCCGACACGAACAACCTCTCGGAACGTTGGAAAACGGCTTCCGGCCCCGTCCACGAGTGGACAGGAGCCGACCACCGGCCTGGGGATGGGCCGACGGCGCGGGCGGGGGCCGGGAAGATGCACAGCGCCATGAACGGCGTCCGTATTCCCTCCGCGGCTGTCACCTCTTAGGTCATCGCGTTGTTTCCACGAGCGTTACGCCCAATCCGCGTGGCCCGAGTCACACCCCGTAAGCGCTCAAAAACGGTCAGAAGCGGGCAGAAGTGTGTGGCGATGTCTCGCCCGCCACCGGCCGGAGACACCGGTCTTCACACGCGGACCCCGCCGAGTGCGCCAAGGATCCGGCAGGGTCCGCCGAGGAGCCGCTCACCGGCCGGGCAGCGCCGCACGCGAACGGCGGGGCGGCGGGCGGCGGGGCGAGCGGTCCGCGGGCCGGACGGCCCCGCGGGAGGGCGGCACGGCTCCGGCCGTCCGCCCGCGCCCGGAGCGGCACCCACGGGTCAGTGCTCGCGCGGCGCCGGCACCACGCGCTCGATCTCGGGGTGCACCGTCAGGAGCTGGCGCATGGCCGCCTCCGCCGCCGCACCGTCGGCGGCCGCGAGCGCGTCGACGATTCGGGCGTGCTGGGCGACGGACGCCTCGTTGGGGCGCTCACAGCCCGTGACCGGACCGCCGGACACCTGGAGGGCGGCCGAGACGATCCCGGCGAGGTGCTCCAGCATCCGGTTGCCCGCGACCTGGATGAGCAGCGAGTGGAACTCCGCGTCCGCGCGGGAGAAGGTCAGCGCGTCCCCCTGAGCCAGCGCGTGCCCCATGATCTCGACCATGTCGGACAGGCGCTGCTGGACGTCTTCGCGACCGTGCCCCGCGGCGAGCCGCGCCGCGAGCGGCTCGATCGTCCAGCGCAGCTCGCTCAGCTCACGGCGCTGGTCGTCGCGCTGCGGACCGAAGGCCCGCCACTCGATGATGTCCGGATCAAGAAGGTTCCAGTCGCTGACCGGACGCACGCGGGTGCCGACGTTCGGGCGCGCACTGACCAGGCCCTTGGCCTCCAGCACACGGAGCGACTCACGGACGACGGTGCGGGAGACCTCGAAGCGCTGGCCGATCTCCTCGGGCACCAGCGGGCGGTCGGCGCCCAGATCGCCGGAGACGATCATCTGACCGAGCTGCTGGACGAGTTGGCCGTGCAGGCCGCGCCCGCGGCTGCCCGCGGCCCGTCGGCCGACGCGTCCCAGGTCGGGGTCCGCGGTCTCCCAGGCAGGGCTCGCGACGCGGTCGGGGACAGGCGCCTCGGCGTAGGGGTAGCGGTCGAGTTCGCCCGGGCCGGCAAGACCGGAGTCTGAGGAGCGGGCGGCGGTCATCATGGTGTGCGCAAGGGTACTCACGGATCCTTTGTCGGCGCTGCCTCCAACTCCCTTGAGGTCTTTGGTGAAAAGCACACGAAAGGGTGATCGCTCACTCCGTCGCAATTGACGCCTTATCGGAAAGAATTGTGCTTTCCGCGAGGAATTGCGCACGATGCGCGATCGAAAGAGTACGAACGGTGGTCACCTCGTCCTGCTCCGCAGCGTCGTCATCAGGTACCCGCCCACCAGCGTGGCCAGCGACAACGTGAGGGCGCCACCGACAGGTTGGGCGATCACGCGGGCCGCGGCGGCGACGTAGCGGTCACCCCCGAAGGGCCACGACAACAGGAACGTTTCGCGCAACCGTGCGGGCAGACCGGCCGCGTCCCCGTTCGTCCCTCCCAGGGCCTGGCGCACGAGGGGTGCGACGACGACCGGTACGGCGACGACCGCGGCGAGACCGGCGGTGGTGGACCGGAACAGCCCCGCTGCGAGCACCCCGGCCCAGCCGCAGCCGACGACCAGGCCGGCCCAACTCGCGGTCGGCGCGAGCCAGTCGCCGGGAACCTGGGTGAGTTCCCGTCCGTACACGACATAGAGCACCTCGGCGTCGCAGCCGACCGTGAGGAAGGCCAGCAGCAGAGCGGCGGCCGTGGTGACGAGGAGCTTCGCGGCGAGCAGTCCCAGACGGCGGGGGACGGTGCCGCGGTCCGCCGCCAGCGCGGGATGGCGGAACTCGTCGCCGAAGGCGAGCGCGCCGATCAGCCCCGCGCCGAGCGCGGCCGGCGGCAGCGGGAACTGCTGCGGCCATGCCGCGAGCAGCCGGGGCTGGGGCGTGTGCCCGATCCGCCCCACCACCAGTGCGGTCAGCGCGGAGACGACGAGCACGGCGGCACAGATGGCGAACCCGGTGCCGATGCCGAAGGCGCGGCGCAGTTCGTAGCGCACGGGACGCAGGGGGCCGGCGCCCGCACGGACGGAGATGGGAGGGGGCAGGGGCGCCGAGGCGTCCGGCCTGACGGCCTCCGCCGGACGCGGAGTGGGGATCGAGGGCTGTGCCCCCGCGGTGGCGGTACCGGACGGCTGGGCCGCGGCACGGCCGGGTGGAGCCGTGGTCTCCGATGCGCCGGTCCCCGTTTCTCCCGGACGGGGGCGCCGTGCCCCTTCCTGGCGCGGGGCGGGGCGTCGCAGCACGGAAGACCGTGCGTCGGCCGGGGGGACGTGGCTCCGGGCCTCCTTACGGCCGGGCTCGTATGCGGCGCCTTCCGGCGCGGGCACGCCGCCCGGGCGCTCGGGGCGGGACTCGCCGCCGTGACGGACCGCCGCGGACGGGGCGTCGCCGGGGCGGCCGGTCCCGGGGGCGTCGCGGCAGCCGTCGGCAGGCACCGGGGCCGCGCCCTCGCGGCCGGGAACTGGACTTCCTGCCCCTGAGCGGGTCCCTGCCCGCACCGCCCGGCCGCTGTGTGCGTGCGCCGTCGGGGGCGCGCCATCGGCGGGTGCGGCCGGTGGCGCGCTGTCGGTATGCCCGGAGACGGAGACGGCCTCGGACGGTCCGGACGCGGCGTCCGCCGCACCCGCCGTGTCCGTCGCGTCTCTCGCCGCCCTCGTCGCGGCGCCGGATGCCGCTGCGAGCGTCGCCGTCGCGACTCGTTCCTCGAACCCGTCCGGGAGGCCGTTGTCGCGGGGACCGGCGGCGGGCTTTCCTTCGGCTGTCGCGGAGCCGGGCCCCTCCGCCGGCGCGGCAGCGGCGAGCACGCCGCCGACGTCCGCCGCGCTCCGCGCGCTCCCGTTCGCCGCGCCGGCCGCTTCACGGGGGGCGCGTCCGGCGCGGGCGGCGGCAGGCGCCGGCCGCCGGTCCGCCGCCGGGTCGGCCGCCGGACTCCGGTGCTCCCCACCCACCGTCCGGCCGGCGGCCTTCTGCTCTGTCCCGGCCCCGGCTCCGGCTCCCATGTCGCCGATCTCGTCGGCCAGTTGGTGAACGAGGATGCCGTGGCGGAACGCGGTCTCACCGACATCGGCGCACGTACTGCCGTAGACGGAGAGGCGGTTGCCGTTCTCCCGTACGACCTCGACGGAGCGGTGCGCGGTGCGGGCCTCCTTGGCCAGCAGAGCCGCGAGGCGGGCCGCGTGCGGGGTGCGGACGGCGACACGCGGACGCAGTCGGTGGCGCCCGAAGTCCTCGGCCTCCTGGTCGGCCACGACGGTGCCGCGTTCCAGCGTGACGACACGGTCGGCCGTGCGCGCGGCCTCCTTGGGGTCGTCCGTGGCGAACAGGACCGTGCCGCCCCGGTCCGCGTGGGCCCTCAGCATCCCGTGCAGCCAACGGCCCTCGCGCGCGGAGAGTCCGCGGGTGGGGCTGTCGAGCACCAGCGTGTGCGGATCGGTCAGCAGGACGCAGGCCAGGCCCAGTCTCCGGTCCATGCCCCGGGACAGCGTGCCCAGGTGTTCCTCCCGGAAACTGACGAGTCCGACTGCTTCGAGAACCTCGTCGGCCCGCCGGGCGGGCAGTCCCGCCGCAGCGCAGAGCATGCGCAGGTGGCCCCGGACGGTACGGGAGGGGTGACCGGGTACATCGCCCAGAAGGACACCGACCTCGCGCGCCGGGTGGGCGATGCGGTGCAGAGGACGGCCCTTGAAGTAGGTGATGCCTCGGCCCTGTTGGAGTTCGAGCATGAGTCTGAGCGTCGTCGTCTTGCCCGCGCCCGCAGTCCCCAGGAGCGCGGTGACGCGCCCCGCGCGCGCTTCGAAGGACACGTCGTCGACGGCGGGCGGAATGCCCTTGCGGGAGTCGCTGGTCAGTCCGAAGGCCTGGATCACCCGCAGCAAGATAGCGCGTTATGTCCCTTTTTTCGGGGTTCTCGGGTGCGCGAGGCGCGTTCCGCACCTTCCGCCGCCCCGCCCGCTCCCTCGTTTTTCCCGGACCGCGGGAAACAGCGCCTTCACCCTCCGCGCACGAGGACGGGGAATCAGACCTCGGGCCGCAGCATGGGCGGGTTGAGCAAAGTGGCGCCACCGGCCCGGAAGAGCTGCGCCGGCCGGCCGCCCTGCCGCGTGGTCGTGCCTCCTGTCGGAACGAGAAAGCCCACTGTGCCCGTCACCTTGCGGTGGAAATTGCGTGGATCGAGCGCCACGCCCCACACCGCCTCGTAGACGCGGCGCAGTTCGCCGACGGTGAATTCGGGCGGGCAGAAGGCGGTCGCCAGCGACGAGTACTCGATCTTGGAGCGAGCCCTCTCCACCCCGTCGGCCAGGATCTGGGCGTGATCGAAGGCGAGCGGGGCCACCGGTTCGCCGTCGCGCCCGTAACCGCCCTGCTGCAGCAGTTCCTCCACGGGTGCCCACCGCGCGTCCCCGGCGTCACCGCCCGCCCGGGGCGCGGGCAGATCCGGCGCGAGGGCGAGGTGGGCCACGCTCACGACGCGCATCCTCGGGTCACGCTCCGGGTCCCCGTAGGTCGCGAGCTGCTCCAGGTGGGCGCCGTTGTCCTGGACGGGCGCGGCGGGGTCGTGGGCGCGCAGGCCGGCTTCCTCTTCCAGTTCGCGTGCCGCGGCCTGCGCCAGGTCCTCGTCCTGCCGCACGAAGCCCCCGGGAAGCGCCCACCGTCCCTGGAACGGCGGCTCCGCCCTGCGCACCGCCAGCGCGCACAGGGAGTGATGGCGCACGGTCAGCACGACCAGGTCCACGGTGACGGCGAAGGGCGGAAAGGCTGACGGGTCGTAGGGCATGCCGTGATCATAGTCGTCTGCCTGACGATAAACACTCCCTTCGTCGGTCGCAGCGTCGACCGCTGCGCGGGCATCCACCCCGAGCCCCACGGCTGCCCCCGCCAGGTCGCAGCCCCGGGTCGCACGAGGTCGAGCCCCCCTCACAGCCCCTGGCGTGCGAGGTCGAGCACCCCGTTATCTTCTTCGCGGTCCTGCAAGAGGGCCGCTGGCCTCCGGGCCCGGTATGACTGTTGCCCCCTGTCGAGTGGATGACCTGGGGGGT
>NZ_JBEYJA010000051.1:0-60355 GCF_040703815.1 Streptomyces sp. NPDC006743
CCCCACATCACCCCCATCCACGCCGGCGACACCGAACTCCACCGCATCACCGGCGCCCGCACACCCCCCGGCACCCCCACCACCATCACCGAGCCGAAGAGGGAAGGCCCGCGCGGCGCGTCGTCCCCCGCCCGCGGCCGCCGGGGCTCCCGAGGGCGCGCCGGACAGGGCCGGCCCGCGGGCGAGGCCGCGCGCCGCAGCGCACCCCGGCGGGCCGGCTCCGGCTCGGCCGCCTGAGAGCTGCGGACAAAAGGGGAGTCCGAGCAGCTCTCGGCGTCCGGTGCGTGCGATCGCAAGGCGCCGGAAGGTCCTTGTGGCGCGGCTCTGAGAGTTCCGAGGTCCCTGATCACCAGCCCGTCCCTTCCGCCAGGAGGCACCCGTGAGGACAGTTCAGCCGCAGCACCAGGCAGCGGATCGCTTCGCCCAAGCCGTGCCCGGCGGCAGGGAACCGTCCGGGCCCCGGGTCAGTGACGACATGACGGTCGAGGTGGCGCTGTCCCTGATGGCGGGCGCCCGTGTCGATCACCTCGTCCTGTGCGACGGCGACGACCGGAGCACGGGCCTGATCACCCTGGCCCGGCTCGCCGTTCTCCGGGGGAGCCCCGCGTACACGGACCGGATCCGTCTGCGGGACGTCCTCGCCCCCACCGGCTGACACGCCTCGCCCGGGGGCGCGAAGACGGGCGGAAGACCTCCGCGAACACCTGACGAGGGCCCTGCCGACACGCGTCGGCAGGGCCCTCGTCGTCGTATCACCCTTCCGCGCCGGGCCACGCCGCCCCTCGTCCGCCCCTTCGTCGCAGGTCACCGGAGAGCTGTGGACCCCGGGCGAGAAAATCTACTCTTGCCAGAGTAGACATCGGCCTCTTACACGGTTAGCCTTTTTCTCGTTGAGACGGTCCAGTGAGAGCCGGCAGACACGAACTGCCGGGAAGCAGTAGCTGCAGTACCCGTTCGCAAGTGGTCGGTTCGGAGAAAGGACGGAGGAGCAGACGCCATCAGGATCGCCCGGCCCGAGCAGCTCTCGGCCCGGGTACCGCAAGACCCCGGATTGGATGGTGGTCCCCGGTCACGCAGCCGCGATCCCCGCACCCCTCCCCCAAGCGGGCCGGGTAGCGGAAACAGAAGGTCGGCAGAGCATGAGGGCCGACAGATGGTGTTTCATTTCCTTCGGGGCCCTGGTGCCGTACGGCACCAGGGCCCCTCGACGCGTTGTACAACGAGGTGACATGGCAGCAGATACTCCGCTCAGCAATCGTCTGGACGACGACGACTACCCCGCCTACACCATGGGCCGGGCCGCCGAGATGCTCGGCACCACCCCTGGCTTCCTGCGGGCCATCGGTGAGGCTCGTCTCATCACCCCCCTGCGCTCGGAGGGCGGGCACCGCCGGTACTCCCGCTACCAGCTGCGGATCGCCGCCCGCGCCCGCGAGCTCGTCGACCGGGGAACCCCCATCGAGGCCGCGTGCCGCATCATCATCCTCGAGGACCAGCTCGAGGAGGCTCAGCGCATCAACGCCGAGTACCGCCGCGCCGCGAAGGAAGCACCCCAGAGCCCCGGTCCCCGTACCGGTTCCGGCTGATCACTCGGGCGCGGGCAGGCGGAAGCGAACCGTTCCTCCCGGGCCCGCGTGCACCCGCGCACCGGCGCGGCCCGGAGATGCCGGCGGCGTCTGCGGGCGGGGCACTCGCCTGCCCCGGTCGTGCGGTTCCCGCTCAGCCCGCCCCGCCGGTCACAGCCCGGGGCGAGGTGCCGGGGCGATCGGATCCCTCCACCAGACGAAGACCTCCGTGCTCGGCCGGCGTTCGGAGAACCGTCCCGACGGGGAGGCTTTCCGGAGCAGCCCGCGCAGCTCCGTCTCGAAGTCCTCGCGGCGCGGGCCGAACAGGTGCGGGGCCGAGAACGACATCGAGAACACCCAGGCGACGACGTCGTCGTCACCGCGTTCCAGCGCCTGCCCGCCGGGGACGACATGGCGGTCGGGACCGCGGAACCCGGCCCGTGCCAGCACCGCCGCCTCACCGCCGGGCGTTCCCTGCGGCAGCGTCCCCCTGCCCGCCCGCCGGACCGGCCCCAGGTAGTCCCTGACCAGCTGATCGATGGCCGCGTAGGGGACGGCGGGGTGCGGCAGACCGGCCGCGGTACGGGTCTCCGTCTTCAGGTCGGAGACGTGCACCAGGGCCCCGCCGGGGCGGAGCATCCTACGGACGGTCGCCGCCACCAGGTCGCGGTCCATCCAGTGGAAGGACTGGCCGAAGACGGCGACGGTGAACGTCCCGAGTCCCGCGGGCAGTTCCTCGGCCCGGGCCCGCACCCACCGCGTCTTCCCGTCCACGCCCCGCTCAGCGGCCGCCCGCCCGGCCTCGGCGATCATCCCGCGGTCCGGGTCCACGCCGACGATCTCGCCGAACAGGGGCGCCAGGTCCAGGGCGAGGGTTCCCGGTCCGCACCCCACGTCGAGGAGGCGCCCGCGCCCGTCCGGTTCCAGTGCCCCGGCGAGCACGTCCGCGAGCCCGGGGGCGTAGGGAAGCCTCCCGCGCCGGTAGTACGCGGCGGTCCCCGCGAACAGCGTGTCGTCCCACTCCCAGCCGGCCACCACCGTCACCCACCGCCTCCGCCCGGACCCGCACTTGGACGGGCGATGATCCCACGGGCGGGGCCGGTCCCGGTACGGCGTTCGCAGCCTCACAGGGCCAGGGTGACGGCTGCCCCGCCGCCGCCGAGGCCGGCGGCGAGGGCGGCTTCGGGCCAGCCTCCCCGCCCCCAGCGGAAGAACCGGTCGACCGCGAACCGGCCCGGTCCGACAGCGGCGAGGGCCAGGGCGACGACGGCGATGCAGACGTTGTACTCCACGCCGCCGTCCGTGGCCCACAGCCCGTGGGCCACGGTGACGGTCACCATCGCGTTGATCATCACGCCGATCAGCGCGGCGGCCGCCAGCGGCGTGAGGAACCCCAGCGCCAGACCGGCGCCGCCGAGGAACTCCGAGAGGCCGCCGATCACGGCGTAGACCGCTCCCGGGCGGTACCCCAGGGACTCGAAGCCCCTGCCGGTCGCGGCCAGGCCGCCGCCCCCGAAGAGGCCGAACAGCTTCTGAGTGCCGTGCCCGGCCATCAGCAGTCCGAAGGTCGCCCTGAGCAGCAGGAGTCCCCAGTCGGCCGCCGCTCCGGGCGGGGCGGTGCGGTGTGCCGTCGGTCCCGCGGTGACCGGCGGCTGGTTGACGTTGCGCTTCACAACGATGCGCTTGACCACCATCTGAATCTCCGGGAGGACACCGGAACGGGCGCGCCCCCGCCCGGCGGGACGCCGGGCCGCCACGACTCACGTTTCCAAAACGGCGGCCGTCGCGCACCTCGGACCACCGCCTTCACCGCCCCCGGGAGGCGCCCGCCGCACCGTCCGGCCACCGCGCCCGCGTACCGCGCCCGCAGGCGGCGTCTGTGTACAGACCGCGCACCTCATGTGATCATGACGGCTGCTGCGATCAACGACCATGGTCGCGAGCGGACGCCGCCCGCGGGCGGCTGCGGAGAGGCCGCCCGAGGCGGCCTCGGGGAAGCGCCGCCGAGGGCGGCACAGGGAGCGTCGCCGCGGGGCGGCACAGGGAGCGTCGCCGCGGGGCGGCGCAAAAACGCATCGGGGGGTGCGAAGTGACACGGACGACCTCGTGGGTCGCCATCTGCCTGGCCTTCGCCGGCATCGCGGGGGGCGTCTTCGTCGGCGCGTCGGGGCTGGACACGGTGGTCGGCTGCGGCGTCCCCGACCACACCTACCCGGACCAGAGCGCGCGGGACTGGGTCACCCAGGCCGACCACGTGGTCGTGGGCACTCCCGTGCAGGAGGAGGAGACCGGCCGCCAGGACTTCACCAAGGGCCCGGTCGGCCACCAGACGGACCGCAAGGTGACGTTCCGTACGGACCGCCTCCTGTGGTCCGCCGGCCGGCCCCGGCAGTCGCTGGGCCGGAGCTTCGACCTGGTGGCCCCCGGGTGGAGCGTGATGCGACAGAGCGGCGACCGGATCAAGCGGACGACCGGGGACGCTCCCCGCCTGGAGACCGGCCACACCTACTTGCTCGCCCTGCGCTGGAGCGACGGCCGGTGGGCGGTGCTCGGCGAGGGCGCCTCCGTGCCGTTCGACGGGCACACCGCCGGCCAGGGGGAATGGTGCGGACGCGTGCTCGGCACGAAGGACGTGGCACGCGGCGAACTCTTCTCCCGCTCGGACGACCACAGCCTCGAGAAGAGCCTGGTCGGGCAGGGCGAGGAGGCCGTCGTCCGCGCGCTCGACCGGGCGGGCCGCAAGTGACGTCCACCGGCGGGCCGACGTCCTCGCGGTGACGCCGGCCCGCGTGACGCCAGGGGTGGACGTCACGGACGTACGCGCCGCGCCGGGTGGACCCACCCCTGGCGTCCACCCCTGTCATCCAGCCGTGAGGTCCTTCTGCGGCTTCCGCCCGTCGCGTGCGTCCGTGACATGGTCCCGGGACCTGGTCCCGGGCATCGTCCCGGGCAGCGCGGCCTGCCCGTTCGCCGGAAGGGTGGCGCTTCGGCCGGCGTGGCCCGGCTCCGCGCCCATTGCGGCGACCGCCGGTTTCCCTCCCCGCGCGGCACTACGTACTGTAGGGTCCGGCTCGCCATGCAACCGTCGACGGGGGATCCATGCAGGAAGCGCAGTGCCCGGCGCCGGGCGCCTCGCTCGGCGAGGAGGCGAAGGGCGGGCTCGGGCCGACGGTCGCGGTCCTGGTGGCGAGCCTGACGGTCGCCGCCGGCGGGGTCTACGAACTGTGCGGCTTCGGGCTGCACAGCCTCGCGCAGCACCCGCACCTGTTCAACGACGGCTTCGCCACGGCGGGGGTCATCGGCGCCACGGTGGCGGCCGGTGCCGCGGCGGGGAACCTGGCCTGGCTCCTGACGGCGCCCCGGAGGAACGCGGCCACCGGCCCCGGCCGCCCTCCGCGCACCGGTCCGGCGGAAGGCCCCGCGCACGGCGACCACGCCACTCCCGTCACCGGCAGCGGCACCCCCGCCCCTGATGCCGCCCCCGGTGCCACGAGGACCGAAGGCACCGGCCGCGGCCGCCCGCCCGGCGCCCCCGCCGGCGGCACACCCCCGCTTCACCACCCCGGTCCCGCCGAGTAAGCGCCGCCCCACCCGTTCCTTACCTTTTCCCGGAACAGTGGGAGGCGGCAGCTCACCAGGCTCCGTTACCCTACAGACTGTAGGGACCGCAGAGCCGTCTCGTCCGAGCCCGTTCCGTCCCCCGCTCCCGTCCCCCTCCGCCCTTCCCGGCGGCCCTCTCCGAGGTGACGTGTCACCCATGCCCGAACGGCAGTCCGTCCTCATCCCCCCGCAGCGCGAGTCCCGCGCCCCGGCCCGCCTCTCCCCCGGCCCCCGGCTGCGGGCGGGAGCCGCCGCGGCCACCGTCTGGTACCTGCGGGTGCTCGCGGCGCTCAACATCGTCGCGGTGCTCTCCCTGCCCTTCCGCGAGGAGGTGCACGAGCACAACGGCGGCGAGTTCTTCACCCCGTACCTGGCCACCGCCGGCCTCGTCTCGGCCGCGCTCGCGCTGTTCCTGGCCATGGTGATGCGCCGCCGCAAGCGGGCGGCCTGGCTGTTCAACCTGCTGTTCGCCGGACCCCTGTTCCTGCTCTACGTGCTCGCCCTCACCCAGGACCGCTACCAGGACCACCTGTTCAACTGGCTCTCCGCCGCCCTCACCGGGGGGTTCGTGGCCGCCCTGCTGCTCGGCCGCCGCGAGTTCAACGCCATCGGCGACCGCTCCAACCCCCGGCACGCCCTGGCCGTCGGCGCCGGCGGCATCCTCCTCAGCGGCGGCCTCGGCACCTGGCTGGTCGACGCCACCAACAAGGTCTCCGGCGCACCCCTCACCGACAAGGTCGTCTACACCCTGCTGCGCAGCATCAGCGTGGGCCCGCTGGCCGACCGCGTCCCCGCCGTGCACGCGCCCCGCTGGGTGGACATCACCATCAACCTCCTGATGGCGGCGACCTTCCTGCTGGTCCTCTACGTCTGCTTCCGCTCGCCGCGCGGCCGGGCGCTGCTCGGCGAGGAGGACGAGAGGCGGCTGCGCGACCTGCTCGACCGGCACGGCGACCGCGACTCCCTCGGCTACTTCGCGCTCCGCCGCGACAAGGCCGCCATCTTCTCCCCCACCGGCAAGGCCGCCGTCACCTACCGCGTCGTCGGCGGTGTCAGCCTCGCCTCCGGGGATCCGATCGGCGACCCGGAGGCCTGGCCCGGCGCCATCGACGCCTGGCTGTCCGAGGCCCGCAGGCACGCCTGGGCACCCGCCGTCATGGGCGCGAGCGAGGAGGCCGGCACGATCTACGCCCGGCACGGCCTGGACGCCCTCGAACTGGGCGACGAAGCCATCGTCGACGTCGCCGACTTCAGTCTGGACGGGCGCGCCATGCGGGTCGTACGACAGGCCCACAACCGGGTGCGCCGGGCCGGTTACACGGTCACCATCCGCCGCCACGAGGACATCCCCGACGACGAGATGGCACAGCTCGTCGAGCGGGCCGACCAGTGGCGCGACGGCGCCACCGAGCGCGGCTTCTCCATGGCGCTCGGCCGTCTCGGCGACCCGGCCGACGGCCGCTGCGTGATGCTGGAGTGCCGGGACGCGCAGGGCGAGCCGCGCGCACTGCTGAGCTTCGTGCCGTGGGGCGAGCAGGGCCTGTCGCTGGACCTGATGCGCCGCGACCGCGACAGCGAGAACGGCCTGATGGAGTTCATGGTCGTGGAGCTCCTGCTGCGCGCGGGCGAGATCGGCGTACGGCGGGTCTCGCTCAACTTCGCGATGTTCCGTTCGGTCTTCGAACGCGGGGCGCGGCTCGGGGCCGGCCCGGTGCTGCGGCTGTGGCGTTCGGTGCTCACCTTCTTCTCCCGCTGGTGGCAGATCGAGTCCCTGTACCGCGCCAACGCCAAGTACCGGCCGGTGTGGGAACCGCGGTTCCTGCTGTTCGCCAAGAGTGCCGACATCCCGCGCATCGGCATCGCCAGCGCCCGCGCCGAGGGCTTCCTCACCCCGCCCGCGCTGCCGTCGTTCGCCCGCCGCGGGCGTCGGTCCGTGCCGGACGCTCCCGCCGGATCCACGGATTCCGCGGATTCCGCCGGTTCGGCCGGGGCCGCCGGTTCCGGCGCCAAGTCCTCGCGCTGACAGGGGATTTCGCGTTCGGTAGCCTTCGGGTCATGACGGGGTCCGGGGGAGACGGCAACACGGCGGAGAACGGCGACGGGAACCGCGCGGAACGGGACGGGAGCGGCCCGGAGCAGGACGGGAGCGGAGGTTCCGGGCTCGATCTGCGCGGCAGCGGCGCCGAAGCGCTGCGGGCGGAGGACCCTCTCCGTATCGGCGCCATCCCGCTGGTGGGCAAGCTCGGCACGGGCGGCATGGGCCGGGTCTACCTGGGGGTGCACGACGGACGGTACGCCGCCGTCAAACAGGTGCTCCCCCTGCTCGCCGAGGACCAGGGGTTCCTGCGGCACTTCGGACACGAACTCGACAACCTCGCCCGCCTCCCCGAACACGCCACCGCTCCGCTGCTGGCCAGCGACCGCGAGGCCAAGCCGCCCTGGCTCGCCACCGCCTACGTTCCCGGCCTCACCCTGAGCGAGGCCGTCGGGCTGCACCAGGGCGGGCTGCCCGGCGACGCGCTGTGGCTGCTGCTGCGCGAGTCCGCCGCGGCGCTGCGCACGGTGCACGACCTGGACATGGTGCACCGGGACCTCAAGCCGTCGAACGTGATGCTGACGCTCGACGGATGCACCCTCATCGACTTCGGTGTCGCCCGCGCCGCCGACCAGAGCCGGCTGACCAAGACCGGCATGGTGGTCGGCACCCCCGCGTACATGTCACCCGAACAGGCCTCGGGTGCGCGGACACTGACAGGTGCCACGGACGTCTTCGCCCTGGGCTCCCTGATCTCCTTCGCGGCGAGCGGGAGGTCGCCCTTCGGCGAGGGCGCGGGCCTCGACCTCCTCTACCGCATCGTCCATGACGAGCCCGACCTCCAGCGGCTCCGGGAGTGCGACGGGGCCCTCGCCGACGTCGTCGCCGCCTGTCTGGACAAGGATCCCGAAGGGCGCCCCACCGCGGCCGAGCTGGTGCGGCTCGCCGACGCCGAGGGGCCGTTCACCGAGCCGCTGTGGCCCCCGCCGGTCACGTCGGTGCTGGCCCGGCGGGCGGCGTTCGCCGCCGCGGTCCCGGCGGCCGAGGCGCTCCTGGCCGCGCGGCCCGCGACGCGGGAGTCCGGAGCCGCGGAACCGGCGGAGTCGGGCACCACGCGGGAACCGGAGGGCTCCGGGGACCGGAAGGAACCGGAGGGCCGGGAGCCCGGCGGCCCGAAGGAACCGGGGGGTTCGGAAGAACCGGGAGGCGCGAAGGAGCGCTCGGCCGCGGACCCGGCGAAGTCCGGCGGGCGCAAGGAACACCGGCGCCGCAACCGCATCCTGCTCGCCGTCGTGCCGGTCGTCGCCGTCGCCGGTGCCACCACCGCCGTCCAGCTCCTCCCGTACTCCTCCGCCGGTCCCGACGCCCGGGCCGGCGCGTCCCCCCTGACCTCGGCGAGCGCCGGCGTCAGCCCCTCCGGGTCCGCGTCGGGCTCGCCCTCGGGTCCGGCCAAGCCCACGACGTCCGCTTCCGCCTCGCCCGGCAAGGACGCGAAGGGCGGGAAGGACGACGGCAAGGACGGGAAGGACGACGGCAAGGACGGGAAGGCGGCGGCGGGTTCGGGCGGCCGCGGCGGTGGCGGCGCGGACGACCGCACCGGCTCGGACGGGACGGGAACCGGAGCAGGAACCGGCAGCGGGACCGGCACCGGAAAGGGCTCAGGCTCGGGATCCGGCTCGGGGTCGGGCTCGGGGTCCGGCACCGGATCCGGTTCGGGTTCAGGTCCGGGCTCGGGCAGCGGCTCCGGCAGCTCGGCGGGGGGCGGGTCGGCGGGTGGTGGCTCCGGCGGGCAGCCCTCGTCCGGCAGCGCCCACCTCTACAAGAACGGCGACACCGGAAAGTGCCTGACCAGCCAGTACATGGCCGCGTCCACCGGTGCCTGCGCGGACTCGACCGCCGCGTGGACCGTCCGCAGCGCTTCCGGCGGCGCCTTCCAACTGGTCAGCAAGCAGAGCGGCCAGTGCCTGAGCGCGAACTTCAGCGGGCAGAACGTGTTCGTGGGCGCCTGCGACGGCGCGAACCCGCGGCTGTGGCGCGCGGGTTCCGGCAGCACCCTGGTCAGCGTCTTCAACGGCAGTTGCCTGGACATCGGATTCGGCGGCAACGTGTCGGCCACGCCGTGCACGACCGGGAAGGCGTCGCAGCGCTGGGCGAGGGAGTGACCGGCACCGGGGCCGCGTCCACTCCCCGGAACCGGCCTCACCTGCCTCCAGGGCTGCCCTGACCGGCCGGCCCGAACCCGCCCTGACCCGTCCCCGCAGGTCACCGTGGCACCGCGCCTCACCCTGGCGCGGCAGCTCACCGCTGGCACGGCAGGTCACCCTGGCACCACAAGTCACCGCTGGCGCCGCGACTCACCCCGGCACCGCAGCTCACCACGGCACCGCAAGTCCCCCTGGCACCGCACCTCACCGTGCCGCCGCGCCGCCCTCGGCCCGCTCCCGTTCGGCGCCCACGGTGAACCCGATCACCGCGCCGCCCCCCTCGCGCCGGGAGGCGAACGGCGCGCCCCCGTGGGCGATGGCCACCTCCCGCACGATCGACAGACCGAGGCCCGACCCGGGCAGGGAACGGGCGTCGGCGGCGCGGTAGAAGCGGTCGAAGACGCGGATCAGGTCGCCCTCCGCGATGCCGGGGCCCCGGTCGAGGACCTCGACGCGCACCGTGCCCGGCCGGGCCGGCCCCAGCACGGCGATCTCGATGGGCGCCGTGCCGCCCCGGTCGAACTTGGCCGCGTTCTCCACGAGGTTGGAGACGGCCCGCTGGAGCATGCCGGGCCGGCCGTCCGCCGTCGTGTCACCGCTCGCGCGGACCACGATGTCGCGTCCGGTGCGGCGGCGGGTCAGGCCCGCCACGTCCTCGGCGATGTCGGCGAGGTCGACGCGCTGCGGCGGCTCGGTGTCGGACTGCCCGGCGGCGAGGTCGACCAGCTCGTTGACGAGGTCGGTGAGTTCGCGCGCCTCCTGGGCGAGGTCGGCGACCAGTTCCTCACGGGAGGCGGGCGGCAGTTCGTCGATGCGGCGCAGCAGCGAGATGTTGGTCCGCAGCGAGGTCAGCGGGGTGCGCAGTTCGTGGCCGGCGTCCTGCACCAGGCGGCGCTGGTCCTCCTCGGACTGGGCGAGGCGGCCGAGCATGCGGTCGAAGGAACGGCCCAGGCGGCCCACTTCGTCGTAGCCGGTGACCGGCACCTGGACGCCGAGCCGCCGGGTGCGGGCGACGTCCTCGGCGGCGGAGGTCAGGACCACCAGCCGGCGGGTGATGCGGCGGGCCAGCCACCAGCCGCACAGGCCGGCCGCGATGACCACGATCGCCATCAGGATCAGGGTGCGCTGCTGGAGCGCGCGCAGCAGGTCCTCGGTGTCGCTGAACTCCTGGGCGACCTGCACGGCACCGCGCCCGTCGCCGAGCGCGACGGTGGCGATGCGGTACACGTCGTCGGCGACGGGCACGTCCTGGTACTCGATGGTCTTGCCCGCGACGTCGTCGGAGGCGACGGCCCGGTCGTCGGCGGTGACGGGCAGCGGGGGGCTGCCGTGGTCCACGATCTGGCCCTGCGCGCCGAGCACCTGGACGTCGGTGCGGCTGGGCCGGACGACCTCGTGGCCGGGGCGGGAGGAGGAGAAGTCCTCGGGCGTACGGTCGTAGCGCCGGACCTCGTCCTGGACGTCCTGGACGACCTGGGTGAACACGGACTGCTGGTCCACGCGCACCAGGCGGGCGGCGGAGTTGTACGACAGGATGCCGACCAGGACGGTGACGGCGGCGGTCACCACCGCGAACGACACCGCGAACGTGGTCCGCAGCGACGAGAGCCGGCGCCGCGGTCGGTCCGTCAGCCGCGCGAGGCGGCCCACTCAGTCCTCCCGCAGCACGTACCCCACACCGCGGACGGTGTGGATGAGCTGCGGGGCGCCCGGCTCGTCGAGCTTGCGGCGCAGGTAGCCGACGTACACGGCGAGGTTCTTGGAGCCGGGGCCGAAGTCGTAGCCCCAGATGCGGTCGTAGATGGTGGAGTGGTCGAGGACGATGCCGGCGTTGCGCACCAGCAGTTCGAGGAGTTCGAACTCGGTGCGGGTCAGTTCCACCTCGCGGGCGCCGCGCCACACCCGGCGGGCCTGGACGTCCATGCGGATCCCGGCCGCCTCGACCTGCCGCTCGGGCAGGTGCGGGGTCTTCGCCGGCGCCTCCTCGGCAGCCGGGGCGGCGGCCTGTTCCGCGGGGGCCGGGCTGGTGCGGCGCAGCAGGGCGCGGAGCCGGGCGAAGACCTCCTCGACGTCGAACGGCTTGACGACGTAGTCGTCGGCGCCCGCGTCGAGGCCGGCGATCCGGTCGGCGGTCTCCACCAGGGCGGTCAGCATCAGGATCGGGGTGCGGTCGCCCTCGGCGCGCAGGACCCGGCAGACCTGGAGCCCGTCGATGCCGGGCATCATCACGTCCAGGACGAGGACGTCCGGCGGTGTCTTGTGGGCCTGCGCGAGTGCCTCGACGCCGTCGGCCACCGCCGTCACCTCGTAGCCCTCCAGGGTCAGGGCCCGCTCCAGGGCATGGCGGATGGCGCGGTCGTCTTCGGCGAGCAGCACAGTCTGAGGCACCCGCCCAGTCTGCCAAGGCCGGGTGCGGGCGAAGCGGGCGCGCGGGCCTACGATCACCCCTTTTTACCCGGCTCTCACCGTCTCGGACGCAACCGGCGGCAGGTGCCTACCGTCCTCTCACCCACCGCCGTCCCCGCCCCCCTTCGTGCTCATGTACGGAACCACGAGCACGGAACCCGATGACGCAGGACCGCGGGCACGGCGGCTCCGGGTGCGGGCCTCAGCCACGGAGCCGGGCCAGCTGCTCCTCGAACGGGACGACGGTCAGGTCGTCCGCCGCCCGCCCGGGCGCCCCGTCCCGCCGCGCCGGGCGCCCGGTCATCAGGGCCGCCAGCTCGCCCGCCGCCCGTTCGATCCGCTCGGGCAGCCCTTCCGCGCCCCAGTCCTCGGAGGCGGCGTAGACACCGGTGGGGACGACGACGGCCCGCAGGTAGGAGAAGAGGGGCCGCAGGGCGTGGTCCAGGACCATCGAGTGGCGGGCGGTGCCGCCGGTGGCGGCGACCAGCACCGGCTTGCCGGCCAGGGCGTCCTTGTCGCGCGCCCCGAGCACGTCGAAGAAGGACTTGAACAGCCCGCTGTAGGACGCGGAGAACACGGGGGTGACGACGATCAGGCCGTCCGCCCCGGCCACCGCGTCCAGCGCCTTTGCCAGGGCGGGGCCGGGGAAGCCGCTGGTGAGGTTGTGCGCGATGTCGACGGCGAGGTCGCGCACCTCGATCACCCGGACGTCCGCGCCCGTGTGCGCGGCGGTCGCGGCGGCCAGCCGGTCGCCGAGCAGCCGGGTGGAGGACGGGACGCTCAGTCCCGCCGACACGACGACGATGTTCATACGGCGCTCGCCTCCTCCGGAGCCGCTTCCGCGGCCGCGGCCAGCAGGGACGTGTGGGTCGGCGCGTCCGGCACGTCCGCCGGACGGTTCTTGGCGAACTCCTCGCGCAGCACCGGTACGACCTCCTCGCCGAGCAGGTCGAGCTGTTCGAGGACGGTCTTCAGCGGCAGCCCGGCGTGGTCCATCAGGAACAGCTGGCGCTGGTAGTCGCCGGCGTACTCGCGGAAGGACAGGGTCTTCTCGATGACCTGCTGCGGGGAGCCGACGGTCAGCGGGGTCTGGGCGGTGAAGTCCTCCAGGGAGGGCCCGTGGCCGTACACCGGGGCGTTGTCGAAGTACGGACGGAACTCGCGCACCGCGTCCTGGGAGTTCTTCCGCATGAACACCTGGCCGCCGAGGCCGACGATGGCCTGCTCGGGGGTGCCGTGCCCGTAGTGGGCGTAGCGGGAGCGGTACAGCTCGATCATCCGCTTGGTGTGGTCGGCGGGCCAGAAGATGTTGTTGTGGAAGAAGCCGTCGCCGTAGTACGCGGCCTGCTCGGCGATCTCCGGGGAGCGGATCGAGCCGTGCCAGACGAACGGCGGTACGCCGTCCAGCGGGCGGGGCGTCGAGGTGAACCCCTGGAGCGGGGTGCGGAACTTGCCCTCCCAGTTCACCACGTCCTCGCGCCACAGCCGGTGCAGCAGGGCGTAGTTCTCGATGGCGAGGTCGATGCCCTCGCGGATGTCCTTGCCGAACCAGGGGTAGACCGGGCCGGTGTTGCCGCGGCCCATCATCAGGTCGACGCGGCCGTCGGCGAGCTGCTGGAGCATCGCGAAGTCCTCGGCGATCTTCACCGGGTCGTTGGTGGTGATCAGGGTGGTGGAGGTGGACAGCACCAGGCGCTCGGTGCGCGCGGCTATGTAGCCGAGCATCGTGGTCGGCGAGGACGGGACGAAGGGCGGGTTGTGGTGCTCGCCGGTCGCGAAGACGTCCAGGCCGACCTCCTCGGCCTTCAGCGCGATGGCGACCATGGCCTTGATGCGCTCGCGCTCGGTCGGCGTCCGTCCGGTGGTGGGGTCCGGCGTGACGTCACCGACGCTGAAGATCCCGAACTGCATGGTCGCTCACCCTCCAAGTTGTTGATTGTTCAACTATACCCCGCTGAACGGCGCGCGCCCCGCGGGTATTCCGCGGCGGGGAGAGGGCTTGACTGGGAGAGGGCTTGGCCGGACGTGGCGCGGTGGGGGCAGGGCGGTGGGGGTGGCGTCGCTGGGGGTGGCCCGGCGGGGGACGGCTCGGCCGGGGGCCGGGCGGCGAGGGACGGCTCGGCCGGACGCAGCGCCGAGGCGGCGTGGGCGGCGCGGTCGTGGCAGGGGCCCGTGCCGCGCTCGGGCCCGCGCGCGCTACGGCTGCGGCTGAGGCCGGGGCAGCGATCCCGGCGACGGCCGCGGCTCCCGCCGTCCTTCGCGCCACGGCAGCAGCAGCGGTGTCGCGAGCAGCAGCAGACCCGCCAGGCCGATGGCGGTGCGGGGGCCGGCGAGGGCGGCCGGCACCCCCCACAGGGCGGTCATCACCGCCGTGGTCAGCTTGCCGGTGACCGACCAGGCCGAGAGGGTCCGGGCGACCCGGTCCGACGGGGTCTGTTCCAGGCGGTACGTCGAGCACACCGGGTTGAACACCCCGCAGAGGGTGATCAGCACCAGCTCGACCGCCATCACCAGCGCGAGCCCGGCCACCCCCGGCCGGACGAAGGCCAGCCCGACCGACCAGCACACCCGCAGCGCACCCGTCCCGAGCAGCACCCGGCGCTGCCCGTACCGGCCCACCAGCCGGCCCGTCAGCCGGGACCCCACCAGCCCGCCGAGACACGGCAGCGCGAAGGCGAGACCGTACTGCCACGGCGCGAACCCGAGCGGCCCCAGCATCAGGACGGCGAGCAGCGGCGCCACCGCCATGATCAGGGAGTTGGCCAGCACCGTGTGGAAGAACAGCGGGCGCAGCGCCGGATGCGCCAGCAGGAACCGCCAGCCGTCGAGCAGCTCTCCCGCCCGCAGCCCCGGCGCGCGCTCCTCGCCCCCGGGGGCCCCGGCGCCCTCGGAGCCCACGCGGCGCCGGGGTGCCTTCGGCGGCGCCGGTTCCGTACCGCCGATCGCACGGATCCCCAGCGCCGACAGCAGATAGCTGACCGCGTCGGCCACCACCGTCACCACCGGCCCGAAGACTCCGGCCAGGACGCCCCCCACCGGCGGCCCCAGCACCGACGCCGTCCACGTCGTCGACTCGAAACGGCTGCTCGCCACCAGGAGGTCACCGGGCGGCACCAGGGCCTTGAGGTGCGCCCCGCTCGCCGCGCGGAACGCGAGGTCCGCCGCGGCGACCACCACCGACACCACCAGCAGCTGGGCGAGCCCGAGCCCGCCGAGCGCGTAGGCGGCCGGCACGCTCATCAGCGCCGCGCACCGCACCAGGTCCATCGCGACCATCACCGGCCGCTTGCGCCGGAACTCGATCCACGGCCCGAGCGGCACCGCCACCACCGCGCCCACGGCCGGCCCCGCGGCCGACAGCACCGAGACCTCGGCCGATCCGGCGTGCAGCACCAGGACCGCGATCAGCGCGAAGGCGTCGAACGCCAGCCACGTACCGAACGTACTGGCCGCGTAGGCCGCCCACAGCCACCCGAACCGCCGCCCCAGCGCCCGCCGCCGACCCGCCACGCCACACCTCCGCACCACACACCACCGACACCGGACCACCCGCCGTCCACGCCCCCACACCGCACGCCCGCGCCCCGCGGGCCGCACCCACCCACCGGGCCCGCACGCCGCACCCGCCCACGGGCCCGCACGGCAGACCCCGCGCACGGCAGACCCCCGCCGGCCCCTCCGCCAGACCGTCAGACGCCGAACCGGCGAAACGGCAGCCCGACAAAAACGGCAGCCCGGCGAACCGGCAGACCAGCGGCCCGGCCAACCGGCAAACCCACGAACCGGCAGCCCGGCAGCCCCGCGGCCCGCGTCATCCAAGCCCGCCACCGCCCGCCGGAGCAAACAACCACCGACCAGGGCGTCACAACTGGCGGTTGTGACACCGCGTCGGCACGGTCACCCGGCACCCCGGCCCCAGGCCCCGCCCCCGCCGCCTCCCGCATGCGAAGCTGCCGCCATGCCCGTGATCCTCCGCTCCGCCGCCCTGTTCGTCCTCGCCGCCCTCTTCGAGATCGGCGGCGCCTGGCTGGTCTGGCAGGGCGTGCGCGAGCACCGCGGCTGGCTGTGGGCGGCCGGCGGTGTCCTCGCGCTCGGCGCGTACGGGTTCGTCGCCACCTTCCAGCCCGACGCGCATTTCGGCCGCATCCTCGCCGCGTACGGCGGGATCTTCGTCGCCGGTTCGATCCTGTGGGGCATGGTGGCCGACGGCTACCGCCCCGACCGGTGGGACGTGGCGGGCGCCCTGGTCTGCCTCGCCGGCATGGCGCTGATCATGTGGGCGCCGAGGAACGGCGGCTGACGTTCCCCTACGCTGGGCGCAACCGAGCGTACGAACCCCAGGAGCAGCCCATGGCCACCGCCGCACCGTCCGCCGCCTCCCGCATCGCCGTCGTCACCGGTGCGAGCAGCGGCATCGGCGCCGCCACGGCCCGGCAGCTCGCCGCCGCCGGTTACCGCGTGGTGCTGACCGCCCGCCGCAAGGACCGCATCGAGGCGCTCGCCGAGGAGATCACCGCGGCCGGGCACGCCGCCACCGCCTACCAGCTCGACGTCACCGACCGCGCGGCCGTCGACGAGTTCGCGACCGCGTTCAAGACCGTCGGGGTGGTCGTCAACAACGCGGGCGGCGCGCTCGGCGCCGACCCGGTCGCCACCGGCGACCCGGCCGACTGGCGCACGATGTACGAGACGAACGTCATCGGCACCCTCAACGTCACCCAGGCCCTGCTGCCCAAGCTCGCCGCGAGCGGCGACGGCACCGTCGTGGTCGTCTCCTCCACGGCCGGACACGGCACCTACGAGGGCGGCGCCGGGTACGTCGCCGCCAAGCACGGCGAGCACGTCCTGGCCGAGACCCTGCGCCTGGAGATCGTCGGGCAACCGGTCCGCGTCGTCGAGATCGCGCCCGGCCTGGTCAAGACCGACGAGTTCGCGCTGACCCGCTTCGGCGGCGACAAGGAGCGGGCCGCGAAGGTCTACGAGGGCGTCGCCGAGCCGCTGACCGCCGACGACGTCGCGGACACCATCGCCTGGGCCGTGACCCGTCCCAGCCACGTCAACATCGACCTGCTGGTCGTGCGCCCGCGCGCCCAGGCCTCGAACACCAAGGTCCACCGGGAGCGGTGAGCGCGCTGACGACACCGCGGGACACTCCCGAGCACCCGCCCGCGCGGGACACCCCCGCGCAGGGCGCTCCCGCCCGGGACCGGGCCGCCGAGCAGCGGCGCCTCGCCGAGGAGAAGAAGCGCGAGCGCTACGTCTGGTACTACCTCGGCTACTTCCTCTTCGGCATCCACGTCGTCGCCTTCGTCATGATCTACGCCGTGCGGCACGCGAAGTGAATCCCCGGCCCAAACCGCCCTCCCGGCCGTAGGGTGACCGACCGTGGACAGACACATACGCTTCGACGCCCTGCGCAACATGCGCGACCTCGGCGGGTACGCCACCGGCGACGGCCGGCGGGTCGTTCCGCGCCGCCTGTTCCGCGCGGACGGCCTCGGCAAGCTGAACCCGGGCACCCCCGACTGGGACCGCTTCCTCGCCCTCGGCATCGGCACGGTGATCGACCTGCGCCACGGCTGGGAGGTCGACCGCCAGGGCCGCGTGCCGGAGCACCCGTCCTTCACATACCACAACCTGAGCATCGAGCACCGCCCGTACGACCAGCCGGCCCTGGGCCCGGAGGTGGATCCGGGACCGTACCTGGCGGAGCGGTACATGGAGGTGGCCGAGGACGGCACCAAGGAGATCCGCGAGGCCCTGGAGCTGATCAGCGACGCGGCCGTCGCCGGTACCCCGCTGGTCTTCCACTGCGCCTCCGGCAAGGACCGCACGGGCGAGCTGGCCGCCCTGGTCCTCTCCCTGCTCGGCGTCCCCGAACCGGTGATCGTCGAGGACTTCACCCTCACCGAACTCGCCTCCCCGGCCCTGCTGGCCGACTGGCGGGCCAGGAACGGCGGCCGCACCCCGAACTGGCCGGGCTACGGCCGCGCGCCCGCCGCGGTGATGCGCCTGTTCCTGGCCGCGCTGAAGGCGAGGTACGGCTCGGTCGAGGGGTACGTGAGGGACGCGCTGGAACTCGACGCGCAGGTCCTCACCGCCACCCTCCGGGCGCACCTGCTGGAGCCCGTCCCCACCTCGTGGCCGGCCCTGACGTACCGCCCGGCCGTCCCCGCCGACGCCCCGCTCCTGGTCCGCCTGCGCGACACGGCGGCCCTGCGGCAACTGGCCCGCGGCATCGATCAGTGGAAGCCCGGCGAGAAGGACGAGGCCCACTTCGTCACCCGCATGCGCGAGGGCGAGGTGTGGCTGGCGTACGCCGGGGACGACCTGGCCGGCGCCTGGGAACTGTGGTGGGACGACCCCGCCGCCTGGGGCCCCCGCCCCCCGGAGGCCGGTTACCTCCACCGCCTCATGACCGTGCCGCACACGTCCCCGCCCGCCGCCGGCCGCGCTCTGCTGGCCGAGGCCGAGTCCCGCATCGCCGCCGCCGGCCGCGGCTACGCCCGCCTCGACTGCCTGTCCTCCAACCCCCGTCTGCGCGCCTACTACGAGGCGGCGGGCTACACGGCCGTCGGCGAGCAGCCCGCCAAGACGGACGGCACGGGCAGCCCGTACGCGGTGACCCTCATGGAGAAGCGGCTCCCATAACCCACAGGAGTGAACCTCGTCGATCACCCGAACAGACGCCGAACTGTCGATCTAGGCTCGCGCCACAACCTCACACGACGGCCCCCGGCCGGGCGGCAACCCGACCGAGGGCCTGACCAGCAAGGAAGGAACGACTTCCTCATGGCTGACCGCGAGCTTAACGCGACCCGGTTCATGGACCTCACGGACCCGGCGTACGCATACATGTTCGGCTTCTTGCAGGCGGACGGGCACCTGCATCAAGGGCCTGGGCGGAAAGGACGCCTGACTGTCGAAATCAGCGCTCGGGACATCAATCTCTTGCGGTCGTTCCAGGAACTGACGCCGTACAACAGCAGCATCACCGGACGCAGCCGGTCTACGAACTTCGCGAAGACGTCTCACACCGCTGTCTGGTCCCTGTGCTCCCTGGAGGCAAGGACCCGACTCAACGATCTCGGACTGCCCTACGGCCGCAAGTCCACGTCCATCGCTCCCCCGAGCGGAGACTTCTCCCGCCGCGACTACCTGCGCGGAGTCATCGATGCCGACGGCTCGGTGGGCTTCACCGGCAATGGCTTCCCGTTCGTCTCCCTCACCACAGCCAGCACATCGACCGCTACTTACCTGTGCCAGTACGTCAAGGAGATCACCGGCGCTGAACGCACCGTCAAGCGAAACACTCGCGACAGCATCTACAACATCCTCTACACCATGGAGACCGCCCAGACCCTGGCAGGGCACCTCTGGTATCCGGGCTGCCTGTCTCTCGATCGCAAGCGAGAAGCGGCCGACTCACTCACCACCTGGACCCGCCCCAGCGGCATGCGCGCGGCTTCCCGGCATCGCCGGTGGTCCGAGCGCGAAGACCGGGTCCTGCTGGAACTGAAGAGCCCCCTGGCGGCAGCACAGGCGCTCGGCAGGACCGAGAACAGCTGCAGTCTCCGCCTCTGGCGGCTGCGAAACGGCCTAGTCCCCAGGCCTGCCGATCAGTGACACGGCACCAGTGGCCCCGAGTGCCCGCTCGGGGCCACTGTGCGTGAACCGGGACTGCCGCAGCCGATGTCCACGCCCACCGCCGCGGGGCAGACCGCGCCCCGCATGGCGATGACGGAGCCGACGGTCGCACCCTTGCCGTAGTGCACGTCGGGCATGACGGCCAGGCCCTCGATCCAGGGGAGGGTGGCGACGTTCTGCATCTGGCGCAGCGCCACGTCCTCGACCGAGGCGGGGTCGGTCCACAGCCGGATGGGGACCTTCGCGCCCGGCATTTCCACGTACGACATATCGTCCTCATTCCCCCGGAAAACAAACAGAAGTCTCAGAAGCGGTGAATCGCAATACCGGCGTCAAGGTCGACGAAACAGGGCATCGGACCGGCGTCCACGGCAGTGCGTGCGATAGACATTGTCTCCAGGAGACGCCCCCGACCGGCAAGCGAATAACCGGGCGGGGCACCCCGGCCCGACATCGTCGAGAGGAGCCTGACCGTGCTGCGGAAGGCGTACGTATCCGGCCCGGCCGCGTTGCTCGCGGCGCTGCTGCTGGCCGGCTGCACCGGCGGCTCGTCCGACGACGGCCAGGCCGACAACGCCAACGCGGACGGTCCGGGCAAGGCGACGGCGGCGGCCCAGCCGGGCAGGTACCGCACGCTCCCCGAGGCCTGCCGCGCGGTCGGCCACAGCACCCTGGACGCGCTGCTGCCCGGCATCCAGCAGATCACGGACCCGGGCCAGCGGGAGAAGGCCTACGACGGCGAGGCCACGCTCACCTACGACACCGAACGCAAGGTCGGCTGCCGCTGGAAGGTGGACTCCACGGACGCCACCGACCACCTCCACGTCGACTTCGAGCGGGTCGTCTCCTACGACAACGCCGTCAGCGACGACAGCCAGGCCGAGGCGGTCTTCGCCACCAAGCAGACGGCCGCGGACCTGCCCGCCCCGCCCGTCTCCGCCACCGGCTCGGGTTCCTCGACGGGCACGGACACGGCGGCCGGGCCGCCGGCCGGCGGTGACTCCGGCGGCACCCCGTCCGCCCCGGCCTCGGGCTCCTCCACGGCCCCCTCCTCCTCGGCGTCCGCCCCGACGACCGACCCGGCCGAGGTGCAGCCCCGCACGCTCGACGACCTCGGCGACGAGGCGTTCGTGGACGACACCCTCAGCAGCTCCGGTTCGACGGTCAAGCAGCGGACGGTGACTGTGGCGTTCCGCACGTCGAACGTGATCGTGACCATCGAGTACGAGGAGCAGCCGACCGCCGTCGGCGTGGTGCCGGACAGCAAGGAAATGCAGGACAAGGCCCGGAAACTGGCGGCGCAGCTGGCGGGTTCGCTGGGCGGTTGACGTGCCGGGGGCGGCACTTGGCGCGGTGCCGTGCTCTTGGGGAAGGCGGACCACGCGGCTGACCGATTGCGTACGGTGGCCCTCCCGGCCCCGGTCGGACCGCACCCGGCCGGACCCGCACCCGATCAGAACGCAGGGAACCACGAGCGTCATGAGTGAAGGAACCATGCAGCGAGCAGCTCAGCGAGAACAGCGTGACCGGCGTGATCAGCGGGAGGGACGCGGCCCGCGGGCGAAGCGGCTGCACCGTGCCCTCGTCTGCGCGGGTGCGGTGCCCGTGCTGCTGCTCGCGGCGGCCTGCTCCTCCTCGGACTCGGGTTCGGGGTCGGACGACGCGTCGAAGAGCCCGTCGGCCGGCGCGAAGACGTCCGCGAGCCCGAGCGCTTCGCCGACCGTGCAGCCGGCGAAGTACGCGAAGCTGCCGGACGCGTGCAAGGTGCTGGCGCGCAAGACGCTGGACGACCTGGTCCCCCGGGGCGCGAAGTCCGCGAAGGCGGGCGCGTCGAGCGATGTGGGCACGCGGGCCAGCTGCTCGTGGAACGGCCTGGACAACAACGGGGTGAAGGGCTCCCAGTACCGCTGGCTGAACGTGTCCCTGCTGCGCTTCGAGTCCGACGCCGCGCGCGGCACGGGCGAGGAGCAGGCGCAGGTGTTCTACCGCAAGCAGGTGGGGGACGCGCAGGCCGTGGCGGACGCGAAGAACACCAAGTCGCAGCCGGTGTCCGGCACGGGCGACGAGGCGACGGCGGTGCGCTACGACCTGAAGAAGAAGGAAGGCACCTTCAAGCAGCAGACGGTCGTGGCCCGGGTGGAGAACGTGGTGGTCACGCTGGACTACAACGGGGCGGGGCTGGCCGGTGACAAGGCGCCGGACGCGGACGACCTGTCGAAGGACGCGGTGAAGGCCGCCAAGGAGGTGGTGGCGTCGGTGACCAAGGCCAACGGCGGCACCGGGACGGGTCCGGGTTCGCCGGGTTCGGGTGAGGGTTCGTCAAAGAAGCCGGCGTCGGGCACGCCCTCCACGTCGCCCTCCGGATCGGCGTCCAAGTCCGCTTCGCCGTCGGCGTCGCAGTCCGCGTCCAAGGCGTCGGACGGCCGCTGAGCGCGGCGGGTCACCGGATCCGGACAACCGTTCCCCGGACGGATGTGCCACTCTGTTGCGCGCAACAGGACGTAAGGGGAGGGGAGTACGAGTGGCCGCGCCACTGCAGCTGACTCGGATGCACCGGGTTCTCATCGGCGTGGTCGTGACCGGCGCCGTGATCATCGCCGGTATCGGCTTCGCCGGTTCGTACGCGGCCGTGCGCGAGCTGGCCATCAAGAAGGGCTTCGGGGACTTCAGTTATGTGTTCCCGATCGGCATCGACGCGGGCATCTGCGTGCTGCTCGCGCTGGACCTGCTGCTGACCTGGATCCGGATCCCCTTCCCGCTGCTGCGCCAGACGGCGTGGCTGCTGACGGCGGCGACGATCGCGTTCAACGGCGCCGCCGCCTGGCCGGACCCGCTGGGTGTGGGCATGCACGCGGTGATCCCGGTGCTGTTCGTGGTCGCCGTGGAGGCGGCGCGGCACGCGGTCGGCCGGATCGCGGACATCACCGCCGACAAGCACATGGAGGGTGTCCGCCTCACCCGCTGGCTGCTGTCGCCGCTGCCGACGTTCCTGCTGTGGCGGCGGATGAAGCTGTGGGAGCTGCGCTCCTACGAGCAGGTGATCAAGCTGGAGCAGGAGCGGCTGGTCTACCAGGCGCGGCTGCGCTCCCGCTTCGGCCGGGCGTGGCGCAGGAAGGCGCCGGTGGAGTCGCTGATGCCGCTGCGGCTGGCCCGGTACGGGGTGCCGCTGGCGGAGACGGCCCCCGCGGGGCTGGCGGCGGCCGGGATCGAGCCGGTGCTGCTCCCGCCGGCGCCCGCGCCGCAGCCGGTGGTGACCGCCGACGCGCAACGGGCGGCGGTGCCGGGCGGCGGCAGGCCGCGCGCACTGGTGGCCGAGCGCGGGCCGGAGCCGGAGCAGCAGGCGTACGTGCCGGACCCGGAGGAGAGCCCGTGGTTCCAGTCGCAGCGGCAGATCGACTACCACGGCGGGTACGACCCGACGTACGAGCCGGAGCCGTCCTACGGCCCGGAGCCGCCGTACGAGGAGTGGTACGAGGAGCAGCAGCCGGACCAGCCCGAGCACCGGCCCGAGCACCCGGCGCAGCACGCCCCGCAGCACCCCGGGCAGCCCGCCCCGCAGTCCTCTTCCGAGGACACGGGCGGCTTCCCCGTCGCCGCGGGGCCGGGCCGCACCCGTGAGCTGGGCGACGGCGGCGGCACTCCCGCGCAGGCTCCGGACGAGGAGGGCCTGTACCAGGTGTTCCGGTACTCGATAGAGGGCGAGGGCATGCCGACCCCCGGCACCTTCGCCGCGAACGTCGAGGCGGCGTACGGGGTGCGGCTGAACTCGCGTGAGCTGGGCAAGTACATGGACCTGTTCACGGCCCGTCTCAACGAAGAGCTGATGGAAGAGCACATCGCCTAGGGCTGTGACCGGAAAGGTTCACCGGCTCGCGACGCCCGGCACGGTCCAGCCACGGCGGCGGGCGACGGGAAGGGGGCCCTCCGTCTGGAGAGCCCCCTTCCCGTGCGGCGTCCCGCGGCGGTTACGCGCCGAGCAGCGTCCGGACCCGCTCCTGGCCCACCGCGAGCAGCAGCGTGGGCAGGCGCGGGCCGGTGTCGCGGCCGACGAGCAGGTGGTAGAGGAGCGCGAAGAACGTCCGCTGGGCGGTCTTGATCTCCGGCGGCAGCTCCTTGGGCGTGGCGTCGGCGGAGAACCCGGCCTGGACCTTGGGCACCCCGTAGACGAGGTGGGTGAGCCCGTCCAGCGACCAGTGCTCGGCGAGGCCGTCGAGCAGCAGGCGCAGGGACTGCCGGGAGGCCTCGTCGAGGGACTTGAGCAGGTCGGTGTCGGGCTCGTCGCGGACGATGGTGCGGGCCTCGGCGGGGACGTGGGTGTTGATCCACGCCTCGGCCTTGTCGTACCGGGGACGGGCCTCGTCCAGCGAGCCCAGCGGGTTGGCCGGGTCCAGCTCGGACAGGATCCGCAGCGCCTGGTCCTGGTGGCCGGCGGTGATGTCGGCGACGGAGGCGAGGGTGCGGTACGGCAGCGGGCGGGCGGTCCTCGGCAGTTCACCGGCGGCGGTGCCCACCGCGCGCGTGTACGCGGCGACGTCACCGGGCAGCGCGGAGCCGTCGGCCACCTTCGCGGCGAGCTTGTCCCACTCGTCGTACAGCCGCTGGATCTCCTGGTCGAAGGCGATCTTGAAGGACTGGTTGGGGCGGCGGCGGGCGTACAGCCAGCGCAGGAGCTGCGGCTCCATGATCTGGAGCGCGTCGCCGGGCGTGGGCACCCCGCCCTTGGACGAGGACATCTTGGCCATGCCGGAGATCCCGACGAAGGCGTACATCGGGCCGATGGGCTGCCTGCCGTCGAAGATGCCGACGATCTGTCCGCCGACCTGGAAGGACGAGCCGGGCGAGGAGTGGTCGACGCCGGACGGTTCGAAGATCACGCCCTCGTACGCCCAGCGCATCGGCCAGTCGACCTTCCAGACCAGCTTGCCGCGGTTGAACTCGCTGAGCCGGACGGTCTCCGAGAAGGCGCACGCCGTGCAGGTGTAGGTCAGCTCGGTGGAGTCGTCGTCGTAGGCGGTGACGGTGGTGAGGTCCTTCTCGCAGTTGCCGCAGTACGGCTTGTACGGGAAGTACCCGGCGGAGCCGGAGCTGCCGTCGTCCTCGGCGGCGGCGCCCGAGCCCTCGGCGGCCTCCAGCTCGGCCTCGTCGACCGGCTTCTGCTGCTGCTTCTTGGCACCGGCCTTCGGCTTGGTGCGGTACTGGGCGAGGATCGCGTCGATGTCGCCGCGGTGCTTCATCGCGTGCAGGATCTGCTCGCGGTAGACACCGGAGGTGTACTGCGCGGTCTGGCTGATGCCGTCGAACTCCACGCCCAGCTCGGCCAGCGAGGCGGTCATCGCGGCCTTGAAGTGCTCGGCCCAGTTCGGGTGCTCGGAGCCCGCGGGGGCGGGGACCGAGGTCAGCGGCTTGCCGATGTGCTCGGCCCACGACTCGTCGACACCGGGGACGCCCGCCGGGACCTTGCGGTACCGGTCGTAGTCGTCCCAGGAGATCAGGTGCCGCACCTGGTGGCCGCGGCGGCGGATCTCGTCGGCGACCAGGTGCGGGGTCATGACCTCGCGCAGGTTGCCCAGGTGGATGGGACCGGAGGGGGAGAGCCCGGACGCGACGACAACGGGTTTGCCGGGGGCCCGACGCTCCGACTCCTCGATGACCTCATCCGCGAAACGGGAGACCCAGTCGGTGGTCTCGGTGCTCTGAGCCACGATCGGCACGTCCTCTTTCCTGAAGTTCTCCGTGAGCTGCCAATGCGGTCGCACGGCTGACCGCTCCATTGTCCCAGGAGGGCCGGCATCCACGAAAACGCCTTATCACCGCGTTGGACGGGTCTGCGGACGCCGGGGTTGGCCGGGCGGCAGGAAAATTCGCTTTGCCCCCCGTGGGATACTGGCCGTGACTATCCATCCCCACGAGGAGAACGGCACCCATTCCTATGGCCTCGGTCACGTCCCTCACCGCCTCCGTCCACCAGCGCCTCGCGAACGCCCTCTCCGCCGCCCTGCCGGAGACCGCCGACGCGGACCCGCTGCTGCGACGAAGCGACCGGGCGGACTTCCAGGCCAACGGCATCCTGGCGCTGGCCAAGAAGGCGAAGGCCAACCCGCGGGAGCTGGCGGCGCAGGTCGTGGAGCGGGTGACCGCCGGTGACGTGATCAAGGACATCGAGGTCTCCGGACCCGGCTTCCTCAACATCACCGTCACCGACAGGGCGATCACGGAGAACCTGGCCGCGCGCGCCACCGACCCGGCCGGCCGCCTCGGCGTGCCGCAGGCCGACCACCCGGGCACCACGGTCATCGACTACGCCCAGCCCAACGTGGCCAAGGAGATGCACGTCGGCCACCTGCGCTCCGCGGTGATCGGCGACTCGGTGGTGCAGCTCCTGGAGTTCACCGGGGAGAACGTGGTGCGCCGCCACCACATCGGCGACTGGGGCACCCAGTTCGGCATGCTCATCCAGTACCTGGACGAGCACCCGCACGAGCTGGACCACAAGGCCGGCGAGGTCAGCGGTGAGGAGGCGATGTCCAACCTGGACCGCCTCTACAAGGCCGCGCGCAAGAAGTTCGACGCCGACGAGGAGTTCAAGACCCGCGCCCGGCGCCGGGTCGTCGACCTCCAGGCGGGCGAGCCGCACACCCTCGCGATGTGGCAGAAGTTCGTCGACGAGTCGAAGATCTACTTCTTCTCCGTCTTCGAGAAGCTGGACATGGAGATCCGGGACGCGGACATCGTCGGCGAGTCCGGTTACAACGACATGCTGGCCGAGACCTGCCGCCTGCTGGAGGAGTCCGGCGTCGCCGTCCGCTCGGAGGGCGCGCTGTGCGTCTTCTTCGACGACATCAAGGGCCCGGACGGCAACCCGGTCCCGCTGATCGTCCAGAAGTCCGACGGCGGCTACGGCTACGCGGCCACCGACCTCTCCGCGATCCGCGACCGCGTCTTCAACCTGAAGGCCGACACCCTCCTCTACGTGGTGGACGCCCGCCAGTCCCTGCACTTCAAGATGGTCTTCGAGACCGCGCGCAGGGCGGGCTGGCTGAGCGAGGACGTGAAGGCGCAGCAGCTCGCCTTCGGCACGGTCCTCGGCAAGGACGGCAAGCCGTTCAAGACGCGTGAGGGCGAGACGGTCCGCCTGGTCGACCTGCTCGACGAGGCGATCGACCGCGCCTCTGCGGTGGTGCGCGAGAAGTCGCTGGACCTGTCCGAGGAGGAGATCGCCGAGCGCGGCGCCCAGGTGGGCATCGGCGCGGTGAAGTACGCGGACCTGTCGACGTCGGCGAGCCGGGACTACAAGTTCGACCTGGACCAGATGGTCTCGCTCAACGGCGACACGTCCGTCTACCTCCAGTACGCGTACGCCCGGATCCAGTCGATCCTGCGCAAGGCGGGCGAGGTCCGCCCGGCGGCGCACCCGGAGCTGGAACTGTCCCCGGCCGAGCGGGCCCTCGGGCTGCACGCCGACCAGTTCGCGGAGACGGTCGCGGAGGCAGCCGCCGAGTACGCCCCGCACAAGCTGACGGCCTACCTGTACCAGCTCGCGTCCCTCTACACGACGTTCTACGACAAGTGCCCGGTGCTGAAGGCCGAGACGCCCGAACAGGTGGAGAACCGCCTGTTCCTGTGCGACGTCACGGCCCGCACGCTGCACCAGGGCATGGCCCTGCTGGGCATCCGCACGCCCGAACGGCTCTGATCCGGCCGGACCGGCGACGGCCACCGAACGGACCCGGACCACCCCACCCGGCTCGGGCTCCGCACCCCGCTTGTCCTTGAGGGCGGACGCGAGCATCAGCTCGCGTCCGCCCTCAGCCGCGTCTACGGGGCCCTTTGGGACGCACGGCACGCCGTGCAGCAGGGTGTTGGTGGCCGACTTTCACGGCGTGAATATCGCGCAGAGTCACTACTGTGGATCACCGAGTGAAAGACGTACGCGTCATCCGTACGGGTCACCCGGCCCGGCGTGCCGATGAAGAACCGAAGCCCACCCGCTGGGGCACAGGGGTGCCGGCTCGAGATCACGTCCAGGTGAGGCGTTGCCCATCGGGGCCGACGTGCAGCCGCATACGGTCGGCCGACGGGCGTCCGTCCGCCTGCCACTGTGCGAGGTGCCTGGTGATGTCATCCCACAGGCGCACCGCCCCGCCCTGCCGGACCAGCCACCGCGCGCCGTCCCGAAAGACGACCGCCCACGTCTCGGCGTCCACGTCGATCACGACGTGTTCCGTCCGGCCGTCGCGTTCCAGCGTGAGCCGCTGAGCGCGCGGTGCGGCGAACTGCGCGACGAACCGGGCGGTCCAGTCGTCGAGCACGTCCGCGCCCAGCTCTGCGGGCACCACGTCACCCTCGCCGAGGTCCGGCAGGATGCCCAACGGCGGCGGAAGGTGGGGGCGGGCCAGCATGAACGAGACCTGCCCACCGAGAACCGGGCCGCAGGCCGTTCCGTCGTCGGCGACCGTGAGCCGTACGAGTTCTGACGCGTGCATCCATCCGCCGACCGTGACCAGGACCTCACCTCCGGGGCGGGTCTGCGCAAGCCAGGCGTCCGGCAAGGTGTGCACGCCGCATGTGGCGATCACACGGTCGTACGGCCCACCCGCCTCGTAGCCCGCCAGTCCGTCACCGACCACGCGCGTGGGCCAGTGTCCGGCGCCCGCGAGCGCGATCCCGGCGCGGGCGGACACCTCCGCGTCGACCTCGACCGTGGTCACGTTGTCCCCGCCGACGACGTGACACAGCAGCCCCGTCGAGTAGCCCGTCCCCGTGCCGATCTCCAGAACACGCGTCCCTTCGGCCGCCCTCAGCTCTTCGAGCATCCGCACGACCAGACTCGGCAGCGTGGACGACGACGAAGGGGCCGCGGCGATGCGCCCCTCGACCTGGTCCGGGAAGACGCCCCCGGCCACTTGCGTCACCAGAGTGTCGTCCTCGTAGATCCGCGCCAGGCCGTACGGGGAGTTCCCGGCCGCCGGCCGGTACCAGCCGCCCCCTTCGTACTCGAACCAGCCGCGGGAGAGAAACACCTCGCGGGGTACGGACGAAACTGCCGCTTCCCATTCCGGGCTGTGCAGAGCACCGGTCTCGGCGAGGCGCCGGACAAGGCCGGCCCGTAGGTGTTCCGACGGCAGAGGGTCAGTCATGCCGGCTCGCTCCGTTCTCCAACAGGTCCGCGATTGCGGTGGTGATCGGCAGTCCGGCCGCCTCTTCGAGCCATGCCCATTGGCCGTTGGGGTTGCACTCCAGGAACCACCATCCGCCGTCCGCGGTCACGGCGAAGTCGAAGGCGCCGAAGTCCAGCCCGAAGGCGGCGAGAAACCGCCCCAGCGCCTGTCGTGTCCCATCCGGGCAGACGCTCGGCCCATAGGTGAGGTTCCGGTACTCGGTTCTCCAGTCGACGACGCCGGGCGGCGCAGTGATCCGGGCGCTGAACACCTGCTCGCCGACGACGACCGCGCGCACGTCCGCCACCTTGGGCACGCGTGCCTGGAACAGGTGCGCGCTGTGGCGCACCGCGCCGTCGACCTCGCCGGCCCCGACCGGGGCGGCCCAGATCCCGGCGGGCTCACCCGCGACCTCGTACGCCCCCGCGTGCAACGGCTTGTAGACGGCCGGCTGCGCGGCGCAGAACGTCTCGGCCTCCACCGGATCGTTCGTGATCAGGGTGGCCGGGACCCTGAGTCCGGCTCGGAGTGCCGCGGACAACTGCGCGGGCTTGTACTCCGCTCGCGCGATGGCCTGCGGGTGGCTCAGGTACAGGCACCCCGGCAGCGCGCCCAGCACGCCGCCCAGTCCACGCCGGTTCTCCTGCGCGGCGAACCGGGCCTCCTGCTCGCCGTCATCCGCCGAGTAGGGGCTCGGCCGACGGTGATACAGGGCGCGCACGGCGGACAGGTCGGCCTTACGTTCCCCGACTGTCAGCCACCCGCCCCATCCTTCCCCGGACCCGAGGCGCGCGGTGAGCACCCCGGGCGCCGGGAAGTCGCACCCCGGGTCGAACCGGAGGACGGGCACCCGGCGCCGGTTCAGTTCCGCGATGACCAGATCAGCGGTCGCGTCCTCGTACTCCGTGCAGACCAGCACCGGGCGTCCATCCATGGTGCTGTCTCCTAGTCCTGTGTCGCGTCGTGACCGGAGTCGGCGTCCACCTTGCCGTCCTTGCCTACCTGGGTGGGCGGGTAGGTGTTCACGCTCGTTCCGTGCTTGCCGAGTTGGGCCGGTGCCATCGTTCCGTCCTGCCCGACCCACCGGCCGGTCTGCGTGGCCGGGTCGATGCCCGCGTACCGCCAGGACGAGGGCGTACCGTTGCGCAGCGGCTCCATACGGCGCAGCCCCCACGGCGCCCGCGCGCTGATCTCCGTACCTGCGAGGCTCTCTCGCACATCTCCTCCTCGGTCGCTCGTACGGTGGTGCCTCTATGTCAACGCGGCACAAGCTGCTTTCCCAGAGACGGAGCTGGGCACTTGCTGGGAGCGGATCTGGGAGGAAGCTGGTACGGGCCTGGGGTCTCAGCCCCGGAGGAGGTCGGACACAGCCTGCCGGTAGACGGCGTACACCGTGGGGAGTTCCGCGAGGTGGGCCCGCTCGTCGATACCGTGCAGCCCCTCGTACGGCACCCCGAAACCGGCTGTGGCCGCGATCCCCTCCCCGGCGAGCAGGTTGCCGATGTTCGACGGGCCAGCGGTCTTCGGTCGCACCGGCAACCCAGCCTCCGCAGCAGCGCTCAGCAGGGCGGCGGCGGGTTGCTCGTCCTCCCGGAGACGGAAGGGCGGCCACGCGGCGACGGGCGTGACCTCGGTGGGTACCGGGGCGGGCAACTCCGCGTCGAGTTCGGCGACGGCCTTGCGGACGAGAGTTTCCGCGTCATGGGAGTCGAACGCGGGGGTGGTGCGCACGTCGATGTTCAGGTCGCACCGGCCGGGGGTGACCGAGAAGCCCTGGCCACCGTGGAAGGAGGTCACCGACAGCTTGGGCGGCAGCGGGAATCCCGAGGCCGCGTCGACCCCGGGCAGGTCGGCACCGTCCAGCAGGCGTACGAGATGCGCGGCCCGGGAGATGGCACCGACCACGGTCCTGCTGGAGCCGGAGTGCCCGGCAGGGGCATGCACGGCGACGCCGGCCCGCCACAGGCCCCGGCCGCCGACGACGACCTCGTCCATGCCCGGATAGCCGATCATCACCCCGGCCGGACGGACCGCTTCCGGGTCGGCGAGGTAGGCACGGGCGCCGCCGAAGCCCCCGGTGTGTTCGTCGACGTCGAGCAGCACGGCCAGGCCACCGCGCAGCTCGGCGGCCCGGGGCAGCAGGTCAGCGGCGATGTGGCAGAACATCGCGGCAGCGAGCTTGGAGTCCGCCGAGCCGCGGCCCAGCAGCCAACCGTCGGCGACGTCACCGCTGGCGGGCGGGAACGACCAGGCGGATTCGTCTCCGTACGGAGCGGTGTCCACGCACGCGTCCAGCGTCCACCAGGGGCCCGGCCGGCCACCGGGGATCTCCACCAGCAGTCCCACCGGCCCCCCGGCATCGTCGCGCAGTCGGCGGAACGGAAGGCCGTGGGCGGCGAGCCAGTCCTCCAGGACGTCCAGGACGGGTCCGTAGTCGTCGATCCCGCCCCTGCTGGGCTGCCGGACAAGCTCCTGTGCGAGTTCCACCACGGTCGCCGTACGGGCCGTGGTCTGTGGCACGTTCTCGATCACGTTTCTCCCTCGGCTCTCAGTTGTCCCGTATCGACAGCGCGCGGACGGCGTCGGCCGTCTCCACCGGCTGCGCCGAGGCGCATGCCTCCCGCCCATGGTGGACCAGCCCGACGGCCGCCTCACGACCGAGCAGGACACCGCAGTCGAACCCGTCAGCCCCATGGAACGACGGCAGCGGCACGACGGCGGCGGTCTCTGAGGCGACGAAGAACCGTTCCAACGCCTCGTCCGGTTCCACCATCCGGACGTGAAGGGTCTTGACACCATTGCGGCGCGCGGACGGGTCACGCAGCTCCAGCAGTCGCACCAGGTGGTCGGCGAGCGCCCTGTGCCGCGGCGGTCCGTAGAGCACCCGGTAGTGCACCAGATCGGGGTGCTGGGCCACTGCCGTCTCGATCGCCGCCAGATACGCCTTCTCCCTGCTCCGCGAGCCGGTGACCACCAGTTGCTCACGCGCTCCGGCGACGACGCCGACCATCGCCTCCATCAGCTCGGTCCAGCGGGTGAGCACCTTGACCACCACCGCTGTGCCGGAGGACTCCAGCACGCTGGTGGCCGGCCCGTCCTGATGGGCGAACAGCACCTCCGGACGCTCGCGGTACAACGCGCACAGCCCGGCCCTGTTCCGCTTGCCCGTACGGCGCCTCCCGGACTCCCACGCACTCAGCAGGCTCGCGTCCGCCGCCCCGCCGGTGAACACGTTCAGGGCCTCGGCCGCTTCCTCCAACGTCATGTTCCGCGCGAGCCGGGCCCGCTTGAGCGCCGAGTCCGTACTACTGGCTGCGGCCACCACCACCGCCCCTTCCTGTCGACCGGCGTGCACCAGCATTCATTTCCCACCCACCGGCGGTAAGCGTGGAACCTGACACACAATGACATCGTTGATGTCGCGGTGGCGGACCTTCTCGATGTCGTCGAGGCTGTCGAGGTGGCCCGGTTCCGGCCGCTCGGGCATGGCTCGGCGTGGTCCGGGCGCCAGTGGTGGACGGGCACGGCGCCCGGTTCCGCCGTCTCCAGGCCGTTGCCGGTGAGGAAGCGGACGACCTCCGCACGCGAGCGCGGCACGAAGGGTGAAACCGCGCTCGGTGTGAGCCCGTTGCACCGCGCGGACGTTCTCGGGGTCCAGATCCGCGGTGAGGTGGCTGAGGACCAGGCGGCTGCCGGAGGGCAGCGCGTCGACGAACTCGCGGACGATCGCGTACGCCTCCGTGTCCGCCACGAAGTGGAGGATCGCGACCAGGCACAGGGCGATCGGCTCGTCGAAGTCGAGCGTCTTCGCGGCCTGTTCGAGGAGGTGCGCGGGATCGCGCAGGTCCGCGGCGGGCGAAGGGGTCGGTCAGGGCTTGCGGGCGATGGCCGCGTGGACGCTGGGGTCGCCTGCCGCGGGGTCGTTGATGTCCGCGTACTTGATCCGGTCGATCAGCTCCAGGGACTCCAGGTACGCGGGGCTGGGCGCGCGGTGCACGGGGGCCGCGCCGTCCGGGCGCCAGTGGTGGACGGGGACGACGCCCGGTTCGGCGGGGGTCAGTCCGTTGCCGGCGAAGAACCGCTCCACCTCTTCGCGCGTGCGCAGCACGAAGGTCAGCCCGCTCTTCCTGAAGGAGTCCACGACCTTGGCGGTGCCCTCCGGGTTGAGGTCCTCGGCCAGGTGGCTCAGGACCAGCCAGCTGCCCGAGGGCAGCGCCTCCAGCAGGTCCCGTACCAGGCCGTAGGCCGCCTCGTCCTCGATGAAGTGCAGCACCGCGAGCAGGACCAGCGCCACCGGCCGGTCGAGGTCCAGCGTGCGGGCGGCCTCGCGGAGGATCCGCGCCGGGTCGCGCAGGTCGGCGTCGACGTAGTCGGTGCGCCCCTGGGGCCCGGAGGTGAGCAGGGCGCGCGCGTGGGTCAGGACGATCGGGTCGTTGTCGACGTAGACGACCCGGGTCTCGGGGGCGAGTCGCTGGGCGATCTGGTGGACGTTCTCGGCGGTCGGCAGGCCGGTGCCGACGTCCAGGAACTGGCGCACGCCCTCGTCGCGCACGAGCGTGGTGACCGCCCGGCGCAGGAAGTCCCGGTTGTGCCGGGCGGTGAGGAAGCCCCGGGGGTGCTCGGCGATGGCCCGCGCCGCCGCCTGCCGGTCCACCGGGTAGTGGTCCTTGCCGCCCAGGAAGACGTCGTAGACGCGGGCCGGGTGCGGCTTCGTCGAGTCGATCCGTCTCCGCAGCTCGGCGGAGTCGTGGCTGAGGGCATCACCGGGCACGGGGCGTCTCCCTGGAAGGTCGTCCGATCGCCGACAACCTAGCCCGGCACGCCGGTTGGGCGCGCCCGGGGCGGCCAAGTCGTGCCGTCCGGTCTCAGGTCCCCAGTTCCCGTTCCCAGCCGTGGCCGCCCAGCGGACTGACGTAGTGGTCGCCCGGGGCGCCGCTGGTGCGGAAGGGCTTGCCGTGGTCGTCCACCCGCACGGTGCCGTGCCGGTCGCCGCTGGACCAGTCCAGCTCCAGGTACCAGCTGACGTCGTGCCCGGTGGTGTGCCCGTTGACGTAGAAGACCTCGGGGTCGGACTCGCTGACCTTGTACGGGAAGTTGCGCTGCCCGCCGATGGGCTGCGCCAGCGGGTTGCCGAGGTCGAGGGAGACGTCGAAGGACTTGGTGTCCACCCCGCCGCCACAGCCGTTGCCCATGGCGTACGAGTTCCAGGTCAGCGGTGCGGCACTGCGCACCACGCGCACGTGCAGCGCCTGGAGCACGACCGTCTCGGCGCCGGTGCCCTGCACGGTGAGCACGACCATCTGGTGGTCGGCGGCCACCGCGCCGAGCGGCGTGGCCCAGCCGACCACGTCCTGCAGTCCGGCCGGCGGCGGCACGTTCTTCGGGCTGCGGTCCACCAGGAAGCTCTGCTCGCAGGGCACGTCCCAGTAGTAGGGGGTGGTGGCGACCGTGACCGGCACCGCGCCCGGCCGTCCGTTCGCGAGAGACGCGGTGACGCTCGGGGCGGCGGTGCGGTGCGCGGGCGCCGAGGGGGACGGCGAGGAGGAGGCCGGCCGTGAGGGCGAGGGCGACGTGCTGGCGCTCGCGCCGCCGGCCGGGGGCACGGTGTGCGGGGCGGTGGCACCCGTGGAGGAGACCGTCGCGGCGGCCTCACCGGTGGCGCCGGAGGGGTGGGAGCGACCGCCCGGCACCAGGTTCACCACGAGGGCGGTGACCGCGGCGACCACCACGATCCCGGCACCGGCGAGCAGGGCGGTGGGACGGCGTCCGCGAGGGGCGGGGGCGGGCGCGCGGGCGGGTTCGGGAGCCGGGGCGAGGGACGGTTCAGGGGCCGGGGCGGGGCCGGGGGCGCGGGCGGGGCCCGCGGCGGACCCGGCGCCCGGGGCGGGGGCGGGCGCGGTCTCCTCTGCCGGTCCCTCGCCGGCCGGCTCCGCCGTCGCCTCCCCGGCGGGGGCCGCCCCCTTGGTCCCGCGCAGCGCGTCCGCGCGCACCCAGCGGCGGTGCAGTTCGAGGAGTTCGTCGGGGGTCGCCCGGCAGAGGCGGGCGAGCCGTTCGACCGGGGCGTAGTCGGTCGGCACGACGTCACCGCTGACGTACCGGTGCACGGTCGAGGCACTCATGTGCAGGCGCTTGCCGAGCGCCCCGTAACTGAGCCCGGACCGCTCCTTCAGCTCCCGCAGCAACCCGGCGAAATCGTCCCCCGCCACCTTCTCTTCCTCTCCTCACATCCCCGGACGGCGTCCCAGACGGGTGCTGTTTCCGCAGGTCAGGGCCCGTTTCTGTGTTCCACCGTCCCGGGTGCCGCCGCGTCTGTGGCACCCGGGACGGATCCTCCCACAAGCTGTGGATCAGCCGAACACGGCGCTCCCGGCGGCCGCCTCCCCGGCGAAGGGCCGAGCGCCGTCCTCCACCACCGCGTACCAAGGAGTTCCCATGTCCCTGTCCCCCCGCACCCGCCGTCCCCGCCGCACCCGCCTGTTCACCGCCGCGGCCCTCGCCGCCGCCGCGCTGTCCCTGACCGCCTGCCAGGCCGGCGGCGACGACAACGGCGCGGGCGCCTCCTCCGCCGCCCCCGCGGGTTCCGTACAGACCGAGCAGCCGTCGGGCGCCGCCTCCGCCGACCCGCAGTCGCCCGTCGGCACGGGCGCCGGGACGGGGTCGGGCGCCGGCTCGGGAGCGGGAGCGGGCGCCGGCTCGGGTTCGGGCTCCGCCGCCGGCGAGGGCGGCTCCGTCGGCGGCGGCACCGCCAAGGGCAGCGGTTCCGGCAAGGGCTCGCACGCCTCCGGCTCCTCCGACGCGTCCTCGGGCGAGCTCGCCAGATGCGGTGCCAAGAGCCTGCGCCTCAAGGCCGCCGAGGTCTCCCGTCCCCTCAACCACCTGCTGCTCACCGCGACCAACACCGGTTCGAGGACCTGCATGCTGCCGATGTACCCGGCCACCCGGTTCGGCGAGGCGCAGTCGGTGCCGCCGACGGCCGAGGACACCAAGCCGCAGGCACTGACCACGCTGGAGCCGGGGCAGTCCGGATACGCGGGCGTGCTGCTGTCGGGCGACGGCGGCCACGGCCACACCGTGCACACCCTGACGATCCCGTTCGACGACGGCTCCATCGCCACGGTGCGGCTGCCCGCCCAGGGCGTCTTCGTCGACGACAAGCTGACGGTGTCGTACTGGGAGAGCACCATGGCACCGGCCGTGGACTTCTGACGCACCGGATGCGGACGTCCGGTGCCGCGTCCCGTACCGCATCCCACAGGGACGCCGTTCCCGCAGGTCACAGGGTGCCCTGGCGGTCCGGCGTCCCGCATCGGCGGCCGGATGTGGCGCGAGAGCGCCCCGCGGGACCACGCTGGACCCGACCACCCGCGCCCGCCGCCGTACCGCGCCGCGCCGCCGCCGTACCGCGCCGCCGCTGTCCCGCACCGCAAGAACCGCTCGTGCCCGCTTCCAGGGGGATCTCCCATGCCCGCACGCACCACCCGTGCCCGTCTCCGCGTCCGGCTGCTCGCCGCGACGGTGCTCGTGCTCACCGCCTCCACGGCCCTGACGGGCTGCAACGACGGTGAGGGCGTACGCGACGAGGGGCCGTCCACGGACTCGGCGTCGCTGGGGCGGCCGTGTGCGACGGCTGCCGGCCAGCCAGCCCCTCAGCGCAGCTTCTGCGCGACCTCGACCGCCCAGTAGGTGAGGATGTTGCGCGCCCCGGCCCGCTTGATGCCGGTCAGGCTCTCCAGGATGGCCCGGTCCCGGTCCACCCAGCCCTTCTCGGCGGCGGCCTCGATCATCGAGTACTCGCCGGAGATCTGGTACGCGGCGACCGGCACGTCCACGGCGTCGGCGACCCTGGCGAGGATGTCGAGGTAGGGGCCGGCCGGCTTGACCATCACCATGTCGGCGCCCTCCTCCAGGTCGAGGGCCAGCTCGCGCAGCGACTCCCGCAGGTTGGCGGGGTCCTGCTGGTAGGTCTTGCGGTCGCCCTGGAGCGAGGAACCGACGGCCTCGCGGAAGGGTCCGTAGAAGGCGGACGAGTACTTCACGGTGTAGGCGAGGATCGCCACGTCCTCGCGGCCGATCTGGTCCAGCGCGTCGCGCACCACACCGATCTGGCCGTCCATCATCCCGCTGGGACCCACGACGTGGGCGCCCGCGTCGGCCTGGACCTGCGCCATCTCGGCGTACCGCTCCAGCGTGGCGTCGTTGTCCACCCGGCCCTCGGCGTCGAGGACCCCGCAGTGACCGTGATCGGTGAACTCGTCCAGGCACAGGTCGGACATGACGAGCAGGTCGTCGCCGACCTCGGCCCGTACGTCCCGCAGGGCGACCTGGAGGATGCCGTCCGGGTCGGTCCCGGCGGTGCCGAGGGCGTCCTTCTTGGCCTCCTCCGGCACCCCGAAGAGCATGATCCCGGAGATGCCGGCCTCCACGGCCTGGGCCGCGGCCTTCTTCAGGCTGTCCCGCGTGTGCTGCACGACACCGGGCATGGCCGCGATGGGCACGGGCTCGCCGACGCCCTCGCGCACGAAGGCGGGCAGGATCAGGTCCGCCGGGTGCAGCCGGGTCTCGGCGACCATGCGGCGCATGGCGGGGGTGGTGCGCAGCCGACGAGGACGCGTACCAGGGAAGGATCCGTACTTCGTCATGTCCTCTACGCTACGCCCGCCCCGGACGCCCTTTTGCCGACGCGGTGTCGACCGCCTGCCCACCGCCCCGGCCTCGCTCCCCCGCCCGCCGCGGACCGCCGGGACCGGCGGCGCCGGGGTGCTGCGCGGGCGGGTCGACCCCGTGAGGGCGGTGCGCGCCGGAGGGGGCTTCATCCCCGTCGGGGCGGTGCGCACCGGCCGAGTACGCGTCCCCGTCAGCGCCCCGCGCGCCGGCCACGTACGCGTCCCCGTCGGCCGGGTGCATGCCGACCACGTACGCGTTCCCGTCCGCCCGGTGCGCGCCCGGCGGGTGCTCGTCCCCATCAACGCCCCGCGCGTCGGCCAAGGACGCGTTCCCGTCGGCCGGGTGCGCGCCGGCCACGTACGCGTCCCCGTCCGCCCGGTGCGCACCGGGCAGGTGCTCGTCCCCGTCGGCGTTGGCGGCGAGGAGTTCGCGGGTGATCCGTACCAGGGTCTCGCGCACGGCCGCCGGGGCCAGCACCCGCAGCGGCACGGCCAACCCGAGCAGGTACCGGGCGAGCCCGTCGGCGTCGGGGCCCCCGACGTCCACGACCGTGGCGCCGGGGCCGTCCGGGCGGTGCGTGCCGACCGTCGCCGGGATCAGCCGCAGCGCCTCTTCCCCGGACAGCGGGAGCCGGACCGTCGCGGTCAGCGGGTAGGGGCCGTTCGCGGTGGAACGGGAGACGAGCCGCGCCGGGTCGGGCGGGTCGGCGGGCGCCACCGGCTGCCCGGTCGGCTGGACGTGCTCGACCCGGTCGGCGCGGAAGGTGCGCCACTGGTCCCGTGCCACGTCCCGGGCGACGAAGTACCAGCGGCGCCCGGTGTGGACGAGCCGGTAGGGGTCGACGTCCCGGACGGTGGCCCGCCCCTGCCCGTCCCGGTAGGCCAGCCGCGCCCGCTCGCCCCGGCGGCACGCGGCGGCCAGCTCCAGCAGCATCCCGGAGGTGATCTGCGGCTCGCTGGCCCGGGGCGTGTGCACGAACGCGGCGTCCATCTCCTCCAGCCGCTCGGCGATCCGCCGCGGCAGCACCTGCCGCAGCTTCAGCAGCGCCGACAACGCGGCCTGGTCACCGCCGAGCGCCCCGCTCAGCGCCGCCTCGCGCAGCCCGACGGCCACGGCCAGGGCCTCCTCGTCGTCGAGGATCAGCGGCGGCACCCGGGACCCGGCCCGCAGCCGGTAGCCGCCCCACGGCCCCGGCTCGGAGTCGACGACGTAGCCGATCTCCCGGAGCCTGGCGACGTCCCGCCGCACCGTGCGCTCGGTGACCCCGGTCCGCTCGGCCAGCTCGGCGCACGTCCACGAGGGGCGGGCGGCCAGCACGGAGACCAGTCGCAGCAGCCGGGCGGACGCAGTGATCACGCCGGAAGTGTTCCACAGTCCCCGTACATCCAGGACCGGAACTGTCCTGGTCCCGTCCTACGGTCCTCCCATGAGCACCGAGAACAGCACCTCCGCACCCGCCTACCGCTACGCCGCCGTCACCTTCGACTGCGCCGACCCCGCCGAACTGGGCCGTTTCTACGGCGAGATGCTCGGCCTGCCCGTCGCCTACTCCACCGACGACTTCGTCTTCCTCGCGAAGGACGGCACCCCCGGCCTCGGCTTCAACCGCATCGCCGACTACCGCCGCCCCACCTGGCCCGACCCCGCCCAGGGGAAGCAGGCCCACCTGGAGGTCGGCGTCGACGACCTGGACGCCGCCGAGTCCCACCTGCTCACCCTGGGCGCCACCAAGCCCGCCGACCAGCCCTCCCCCGACCGCTGGCGGGTCCTGCTGGACCCGGCGGGCCACCCGTTCTGCATCACCACGCTGGTCTGAGTCCCTGTGCCCCGCGCCTCACGCGGGGCACAGGGCGCCGCCCACCCCGGCCTGCTCCGCCCGGCAGTCCCGGCAGCGGCCGGGGGCGGGCGCCCGGAAGACCCGCTCGCAACCGTCGCAGTCCTGCAAGGGATGTGGACGCGGGGGACCCTCCGCGCGGGCCGCCGCGCCCGGCGGTGGCGCCGGGAGCGCGGGAAGCCGCGGTGGCAGCAGTTCGCGCAGGCGGTAGGCCAGGACACCCGCCGGGTGGTTCATCTCGGCGGGCAGACCGCTCACCAGGGCCCGGTGGATGTCGACGAGGGGGACACCCCTGTCCAGCCAGTCGACGACTCCCGGGACCAGAGCGTTCACGTCGCGGAGGGAGAGGACGAGCCGGCCGTCGGCACGGCGCAGCCCGGCGAGCAGCGTGACGGCCTTGTCGTAGCGCTCGTCATCGCTCCGGTCGCGGGTTCCCGGCCCGTCCGGCGGCAACGGCCTCACAGGCGTCGACGGCCGAAGCCGCCCGGGCACGGACCGCTGCCGGGGCACTCCGGGAACCGCCACGCCTTCGCGAACGGCCCCGCCTTCCCGTACGGGCGCGCTTTCCGGTGTCGCTTCCGCCTGCCGGACGGCTGGATCATCCTCCTGAGACGTGTCTGTGCCCTGTGCATGCGTACCGTGCGCGCGCTTGGGCATGCGGGCATGCGGCACGACCGGACGGGCGGCCACCTGCGACGGCACCGGCACGGCTGCCCGCTGGGCTGCGGCGGGCGTGTGGTGGGCGTACGTCCGCGTGACCAGACGCCCCGCCGCCGTGTGCTCCCGGACCCGCTCCAGGTAGCCGTGCGCCTCCAGCTCGCGCAGCGCGCAGGCGATCCGGTCGCGCCCCTCGGGGAAGCGCTCGGTGAGGCTGCGGATGTCGACCGGGGTGCCCTCGGGCACCGACATGATGTGCGTCGCGAGCCCGATCGCGGTCAGCGACAACTCGCGGTGCTGCGCGAGGTGGTTGCCGACCACGACGTACTGGCCCGACTGGTACGTGCGTACGTGGGTGACACCGGTGGGGGTGGTACTTGCCCGAACCTCGTGATTCGGACGCGGGGCAGCACTAGGCTTCTTCTCAGCCATGGGGAAGCGGCACTTCCTCGTTGGTCAGGCCCTCGCACTGGGATGGCAGTCCCGGCGGGGGCCGACGTATGTGTGGGTTGTCTGAGCCGAGAGTGCCCGCCTGACCAGCCGCCGCGCCACCCACACCGACCGATTTCACCCGCCCGGGTGACCTACGCCGGGTTTGGTTTGGTTGGTTGGTTATTTCCCTGGGTTCTTTGGTCTTTTTACGTCCCGAAGCCCCGACGGCCGCCCCGCCGGATCACATGTTTCCCGGCGCCGGTGGAAGGCGGCCCGGCGAACCGGCGAGATCGAACTCCGCCCACACCGTCTTGCACGGCGACGGCCCTTCCCGCACGCCCCACCGGTCGGCCAGCTCCTCGACGAGCAGCAGACCGTAACCGGACTCGGCGGGTTCCACGACTGCGGTAGCACGCTCGGGGACCGGGAGCCGGTCACCGCGGGCGTCGGTCACCTCGACCCGCAGCACCCCGGGTGCGAGGAGGGAGAGACCGAGCCGGAAACTCCGTCCGGGGACCCTGCCGTGCAGTGCGGCGTTCGCCGCGAGTTCGGCCACGACGAGCCGCGCCGGGTCCAACGGGACTCCCCACGCGTCCAGCCGCTCGGCAGCGAGCAGCCGCGCGAGACGGGCGCCACGGCGCGTGGCGGACAGCGGTACGGAGAAGTGGTGCAACGACGTGTGCGCTGCGGCGGTTTGCTGATTCACGTCACTCAGCGTGTTCACGCCTGCGTAACCTGTGAAGGTAGATACCCCGTGCGGCCGGTGGCTGTCCGGGAGGTGTCCGGTTCCGTCCGGGGTGCCCGGGGTGACGGCGTACGGGGGCGGCGGGTTGGACGGGGAAGGGTGCGGTGGGAGGACAGACGTGAACGATAGCGACATGAGCCCGGAGGACGAGGAAGCCAGCGCGGTCGTACGGGCCGTCGCACGGCAACTGAAGCTCTGGCGCGAGTCCGCCGGCCTCACCCAGGCGGAGTTCGGCGCGGCCATCGGGTATGGCGAGGAACTGGTCTCGTCTGTGGAGCGGGGACGACGGATTCCCCGGCCGGAGTACCTGGAGGCGGCGGACCGAGTGCTGAACGCGGGCGGCCGGATCACAGCGATGACGCGTGACTTGGCGGAGGTCAGGTATCCGAAGAAGGTGCGGGACGTTCGCCGCCTGGAGGTCGAGGCCGTACAGATCTGCTCGTACAACAACTCGGTTGTGGACGGTCTCCTCCAGACCGAGGACTATGCGCGGGCCGTCTTCAGTTCGCGCCGACCCCCTTTCACGGAGGAGGAGCTGGACTGGCAGCTCACTGCGCGCCTGGCCCGTCAGGAGATCATCGACAGCGCAACCGCCAAAACGCTGTTCAGCTTCGTGCTGTGCGAGGCCACGCTGCGGCGACCGATCGGGGGCAGGATGGTCATGCGTGCGCAGCTTGAACGGCTCTTGGATGTGGCCCGGCTACCCAACGTCGACCTCCAGGTGCTTCCCCTGGCCAGCGAGGAAAACTCGGGACTCGGCGGGCTCTTCCGGTTGCTCAAGCTCAAGGACGGGACGGCCGTGGGGCTCAGCGAAGCGCCGCTCGTCAGCCGGGTGTTCTGCGGTCCCAAGGAGACGACCGTCCTCGATGTGCGCTATGGGATCATCCGGGCACAGGCGCTCACGCCACGGGAGTCCCTGACCTTCATCGAGCAACTGCGGGGAGAAACATGAGCCTCAAACGCAGCTCTGAGCTGGAGTGGATAAAGAGCAGCTACAGCACCGACGACGGTCCATCCTGCGTCGAAGTGGCCTGGTCGAAGAGCAGCTACAGCACGTCCGACGGACCGTCGTGCGTCGAGGTGGCCGCAGCCCCGGACCACATCCTCGTCCGCGACTCCAAGAACCCCTGCGGCCCCCGCCTCGCCCTCACTCCCACCACCTGGGCGGCCTTCCTGCCGTACGCCTCCCGGCACTGACCGGCACTGACGGAGTCCGCGAGGCACCGCGCACGTACGGCGGGGCGTGCCCGAAGGCACGCCCCGCCGTTCCGCTCACCCGCGGCGCCGCTACGTCGAGGACCGGCGCCTGCGCGCCCCCGGACGCCGCTCGCTCGGCCGGGTCACCGGGTCACCGGCCTCCAGGGCGGCGGCCCTGCGGCGCAGGCCGAAGTCGGCCAGGGCCTCGGCCAGCTTGAGGACGGACGGCTCGGGAGCCATCACGTCGACCCGCAGGCCGTGCTCCTCCGCCGTCTTGGCCGTCGCCGGGCCGATGCAGGCGATCACCGTCACGTTGTGCGGCTTGCCCGCGATGCCCACGAGGTTGCGCACCGTGGAGGACGAGGTGAAGAGCACCGCGTCGAAACCGCCGCCCTTGATCGCCTCACGGGTCTCCGCCGGCGGCGGCGAGGCGCGGACCGTGCGGTAGGCCGTGACGTCGTCGACCTCCCAGCCCAGCTCGATCAGCCCGGCGACCAGCGTCTCCGTGGCGATGTCGGCGCGCGGCAGGAAGACCCGGTCGATCGGGTCGAAGACCGGGTCGTAGGGCGGCCAGTCCTCCAGCAGGCCCGCGGCCGACTGCTCGCCGCTCGGGACCAGGTCGGGCTTCACGCCGAAGGCGATCAGCGCCTTGGCGGTCTGCTCGCCGACCGCCGCGACCTTGATGCCGGCGAAGGCACGCGCGTCGAGACCGTACTCCTCGAACTTCTCGCGGACCGCCTTGACCGCGTTGACGGAGGTGAAGGCGATCCACTCGTAGCGTCCGGTGACCAGGCCCTTGACCGCGCGCTCCATCTGCTGCGGGGTGCGCGGCGGCTCCACGGCGATGGTGGGGACCTCGTGCGGGACGGCACCGTAGGAGCGCAGCCGGTCGGAGAGCGACACGGCCTGCTCCTTGGTGCGCGGCACGAGGACCTTCCAGCCGAACAGCGGCTTGGACTCGAACCACGACAGCTGGTCGCGCCGCGCCGCGGCGGCGCTGCGCTCACCGACCACGGCTATCACCGGACGGCCGCCGTCCGGGGACGGCAGGACCTTGGCCTGCTTGAGGGTCTGCGCGACCGTGCCGAGGGTGGCGGTCCAGGTCCGCTGGCGGGTGGTCGTACCGGCGACGGTCACCGTCATCGGGGTGTCCGGCTTGCGGCCGGCCGTGACGAGTTCACCGGCCGTGGCGGCCACCGAGTCCAGGGTCGTCGACACGACGACCGTGCCGTCGGAGGCGCCGACCTCCGTCCAGCAGCGGTCGGACGCCGTACGGGCGTCGACGAACCGCACGTCGGTGCCCTCGGCGTCGCGCAGCGGGACACCGGCGTACGCGGGCACACCGACGGCGCTCGCGATGCCGGGGACGACCTCGAAGGGGACCCCGGCGTCGGCGCACGCGAGCATCTCGGCGGCGGCGTCCGTGTCGAGTCCCGGGTCACCGGCCACCGCACGGACGACCCGCCTGCCGCCCCGCGCGGCCTCCATGACAAGATGTGCGGCATCCCGCACCGCGGGGGGCCCGACGGTGGCTGACGTGCTGTCAACCACTGTGAGCTGAGGTGCGCCCGTGCCCGGAACGGCGTCCGGCGAGGAGCCGGAGTCCGTGTCCACGACGGTCACGCCCTGCCGGGCGTGCGTGCGGACGACGTCGAGCACCTCGTGCTCGGCGACGAGGACGTCCGCGTTCGCCAGCGCCTCCACGGCGCGCAGTGTGAGCAGTCCCGGATCTCCGGGTCCGGCACCGAGGAAGGTGACGTGCCCGTGTTCAGGACCGGCGGGAAGGGTGGTGGGGCTCAATGTGCTCGCTCCCCCATCAGACCGGCCGCGCCCTGGGCGAGCATCTCGGTGGCGAGTTCGCGACCGAACGCCATCGCATCGGCGTGCGTGTGGGGCACGGGACCGGTGGTGGACAGCTGCACCAGCGTGGTGCCGTCGGTCGTGCCGACGACGGCCCGCAGGCGCATTTCCTTGACAGTCTGCCCGTCGGCCAGGAGGTCGGCCAAAGCACCCACAGGGGCGCTGCAACCGGCCTCCAGGGCGGCGAGCAGTGACCGCTCGGCCGTCACGGCGGCCCGCGTGAGCGGGTCGTCGAGCCGGGCGAGCGCGGCGATCAGCTCAGTGTCCTGGGCGGTGGTCCCCGCCCTGCACTCGATCGCCAGGGCCCCCTGGCCGGGGGCGGGCAGAACCGTGTCGACCGACAGGAAGTCGGTCACCTCGTCGCTGCGGCCGATGCGGTTCAGTCCGGCCGCGGCCAGGACCACCGCGTCCAGCTCACCGCTGCGGACGAAGCCGATGCGGGTGTCGACGTTGCCGCGGATCGGGACCGTCTCGATGTCCAGTCCGTGGGCGCGGGCGTACGCGTTCAGCTGGGCCATGCGGCGCGGGGCGCCGGTGCCGATGCGTGCCACCCCCGTCGGGGACGACGCGGCGAGGTCGGTGACCTTCAGCGCGTCCCGGGCGACGACCACGTCGCGCGGGTCCTCCCGCTCGGGTATCGCGGCCAGGACCAGGTCCTCGGGCTGCGTGGTGGGCAGGTCCTTGAGCGAATGAACCGCGAAGTCCACCTCGCCCCGCAGCAGCGCCTCGCGCAGCGCCGCGACGAACACGCCCGTGCCGCCGATCTGCGCCAGCTGCTCGCGGGAGACGTCGCCGTACGTGGTGATCTCGACCAGCTCGACGGGCCGTCCGGTCACCCGGCTCACGGCGTCCGCCACCTGCCCGGACTGGGCCATGGCGAGCTTGCTGCGCCTGGTCCCGAGTCTCAGTGCCTTGTTACTCATGCCGGCCCTCGGTTCTTGCCGTTCTTCTCGGAGTCTTCGTCGGCCCGGGAGACGGAGGCCACCGTCTCCGGGTCGAGGTCGAACAGGGTGCGCAGCGCGTCGGCGTACCCGGCGCCGCCGGGTTCGGCCGCGAGCTGCTTGACCCGCACGGTCGGGGCGTGCAGCAGCTTGTCCACGACGCGCCGCACGGTCTGGGTGATCTCCGCGCGGTGCTTGTCGTCGAGGCCGGGCAGCCGCCCTTCGAGGCGGGCGATCTCGCTGGCCACGACGTCGGCGGCCATGGTGCGCAGGGCGACGACGGTCGGCGTGATGTGCGCCGCCCGCTGGGCCGCCCCGAAGGCCGCGACCTCGTCGGAGACGATACGGCGGACCTGGTCGACGTCGGCCGCCATCGGCGCGTCGGCCGAGGCCTCGGCGAGCGACTCGATGTCCACCAGGCGCGCCCCGGCCAGCCGGTGCACGGCCGCGTCCACGTCGCGGGGCATGGCCAGGTCGAGGACGAAGAGGACCGGTTCGGGGCGCGGGAGCACGGCGACCGGCTCGGGCTTGCGCAGTTCGGGGACGCGGCCGACGGTGGCGGCGGTCGCCGCGAGCGCGGTGATCAGCTCGGCGTCCGCGCCGGCCTCCGCCTGCGCGTCCCGTGCGCGGCCCCGCTCCAGCAGGGAGGTGCCGCCGTCGACCCAGGCCCCGTGCTGTTCGAGGGTGGCCGCGTCGATACCGGCGACCGCGGACTCGCCGAGCAGGGAGAAGCCCGGCTCCACGCCGGCCAGTTGCTCCACGGTGGCCAGGTCGAGCGGGCAGCCCTCCTCGGCGGCGGCAGGCAGCGGCGTCGTCCCGCGCGGGCCCGGCTCCGCCGCGGCTGCCGTACGGCTCCCCGCGGACTGCGGGGCCGTGCGGCCGCCGTCCGGCCGGGCGGCGGGCGCGGCCGGACGGCCCTCGACCGCGGCGGCGACCGCCTCGGCCGTCAGGACGAGTCCCGTCGCGCCGGTGCAGGAGACGGCGATGTCCGCACGTGTCAGCTCGACCGGTACCGCGTCCATCGGTACCGCGCGGGCCGGCACGTGCGTGTCGTCGCCCTCGGTGAGGATCCGCGCGAGGCGCTCGGCGCGCTCTTGGGTGCGGTTGGCGATGACGATCTCGCCGACACCGGCGCGCGCCAGCGTGGCGGCGGCCAGCGACGACATCGAACCGGCGCCGATGACCAGGGCCTTCTTGCCGTGCGCCCAGTCGGTGACGGCCGTGCCCGCGGACAGCTGCTCCAGGCCGAAGGTGACCAGGGACTGCCCGGCGCGGTCGATGCCGGTCTCGGAGTGCGCCCGCTTGCCGACCCTCAGCGCCTGCTGGAACAGGTCGTTCAGCAGGCGTCCCGCGGTGTGCAGTTCCTGCGCGCGGGCGAGCGAGTCCTTTATCTGGCCGAGGATCTGGCCCTCGCCGACGACCATCGAGTCCAGGCCGCAGGCCACCGAGAACAGGTGGTGGACGGCACGGTCCTCGTAGTGCACATAAAGATGGGGAGTGAGTTCCTCCAGGCCGACCCCGCTGTGCTGGGCGAGCAGCGTGGACAGCTCGGCGACACCGGCGTGGAACTTGTCCACGTCCGCGTACAGCTCGATGCGGTTGCAGGTGGCCAGGACGGCGGCCTCGGTGGCGGGCTCCGCGGCGACGGTGTCCTGGAGCAGCTTGACCCGGTCGTCCGCGTTCAGGGAGGCGCGCTCCAGGACGCTGACGGGGGCGCTGCGGTGACTGAGTCCGACGACGAGGAGGCTCATGCCGGCATCACGGCGGGGACGTCCCCGTCGGGTCCCTGGTCGGCGGAGTGCTTCCGGGCGGCCGCGGCGGCGGGCACCGCGCCCTCGGCGGCGGCCTCCTCGCCGGCCTTGCGCTGCTCGTGGAAGGCCAGGATCTGCAGTTCGATGGAGAGGTCGACCTTGCGCACGTCGACGCCCTCGGGGACGTTCAGCACGGTCGGCGCGAAGTTCAGGATGGAGCTGACGCCCGCGGCGACGAGCCGGTCGCAGACCTGCTGGGCGGCGCCCGCGGGCGTCGCGATGACGCCGATCGAGACGCCGTTGTCGCGGATGATCGTCTCCAGCTCGTCGGTGTGCTGGACCGGGATCCCGGCGACCGGCTTCCCGGCCATCGCGGGGTCGGCGTCGATGAGCGCGGCGACGCGGAAGCCGCGGGAGGCGAACCCGCCGTAGTTGGCGAGCGCGGCGCCGAGGTTTCCGATACCGACGATCACAACCGGCCAGTCCTGGGTGAGCCCCAGTTCACGGGAGATCTGGTAGACGAGATACTCGACGTCGTAGCCGACACCACGGGTCCCGTAGGAGCCGAGGTAGGAGAAGTCCTTGCGCAGCTTGGCGGAGTTGACTCCCGCCGCCGCCGCCAGTTCCTCGGAGGAAACCGTCGGGACCGAGCGCTCCGACAGTGCGGTCAGGGCTCGGAGGTACAGCGGAAGCCGGGCGACGGTGGCCTCGGGAATCCCTCGGCTACGGGTCGCCGGTCGGTGAGTTCGGCCAGTTGCCACGGTGCTCCTGCGGGTAGAGCGGGGCTGTGGGCGGTCATACGTTCCCGGACCGCCCCGTCGACAGCAGGCTATGTCTTTGTGAACGCGTGCACAAAGATGGTGTCCGATTTGCCCGGCCAACGTGACCGGGGTCACGCGCCCCCGGCGTGAACATGCGGAACCGACGCACCCGCGTCCGCGTTCCTTACTCGTTGGGGGCAAAACCGCACACGCTCCTTCACGATCACCGCCCCCGAGACCAAGTCGCCGTCGATCCTAAGCGACTTTCGGCCACTTTGTACCCGCCGGTCAGTTCACGGCCGGCCCCTCGGGTCCACCGGCACGCGGCTCAGCCGGCCAGCGCGCGGCGCAGCCGCTCCTCGTTCACCCGCCAGAAGGTGTGCTGCTCCCCGTCGATCAGCACGACGGGGATCTGCTCCCAGTACTGGTCGTGCAGCCGCGGGTCCTCGGTGATGTCCTTCTGCTCCCAGCGGACACCGAGGTCCGCGCACACCTTCTCGACGACCTCCTGCGCGTCGTCGCACAGATGACAGCCGGGCTTGCGGACGAGGGTCACCAGCCGGTCCTGGGGAGCGGGGGGCCTGCGGCGGAAGAGCGGACTCATGCCGGACATTGTCGCCCCGGCGGCGCCCCCGCTGCCAGGACCGCCCCGCCCGGCCGTCCGGCCCTCCCCCGGCTCCGGGGCCGCCCGGCCGCGCGCCCACCGGCGGCTCCCCACCGCGGGTTCCCCGGCGGTCCCGCCTCCGCTCCCCCGGCGGTCCCGCCTCCGCTCCCCCGGCCGTCCCGCCGCCCTCCGGGGGGCCGTCCCGGGGCGGCCCATCGGCAGCCCCCTTCACGGCGCGGTCGCGCAGAGTTCACGGCGTACGAACCTCGCGGCTGAGGAACCCCCGAACAGACTGGCTATGCTCACGCCATGGCCGCTCTCGGATGGCTCACCCCCCGTAGGCGCTCCGCCACCGCGCGGAGCGTGTTGGCAGGCGAGGCCTCGGCGGAGGCAGCGCGCAAGTCCACCCAGGAGGCGCAGGCCCCGGCGCCCGCCCCGGCGGAACCGGAGTTCCCCGTGCACGGCGACGACCGCGCCGCCGCCTTCTTCGACCTGGACAACACCGTGATGCAGGGTGCCGCGCTGTTCCACTTCGGCCGGGGCCTGTACAAACGGAAGTTCTTCGAGACCCGCGACCTCGCCCGGTTCGCCTGGCAGCAGGCGTGGTTCCGGCTGGCCGGCGTCGAGGACCCCGAACACATGCAGGAGGCCCGCGACTCGGCCCTGTCCATCGTCAAGGGCCACCGCGTCCGCGAGCTGCAGTCCATCGGCGAGGAGATCTACGACGAGTACATGGCCGAGCGCATCTGGCCGGGCACCCGGGCCCTGGCCCAGGCGCACCTCGACGCCGGCCAGAAAGTGTGGCTGGTCACCGCGGCCCCGGTGGAGATCGCCCAGGTCATCGCCCGCCGGCTGGGCCTGACCGGCGCGCTCGGCACGGTGGCCGAGTCGGTCGCCGGCGTCTACACCGGCCGTCTGGTCGGCGAACCGCTGCACGGCCCGGCGAAGGCCGAGGCGGTCCGCGCCCTGGCGGCGGCGGAGGGCCTGGACCTGTCCCGCTGCGCCGCCTACAGCGACTCGCACAACGACATCCCCATGCTGTCGCTGGTCGGCCACCCCTACGCCATCAACCCCGACGCCAAGCTCCGCCGACACGCCCGGGAGAAGGACTGGCGCCTGCGCGACTACCGCACCGGCCGCAAGGCGGCGAAGGTCGGCATCCCGGCGGCGGCGGGCGTCGGCGCGGTCGCGGGCGGCACCGCCGCGGCGATCGCCCTGCACCGGCGCCGCCGCTGACCTCCGGCGCGCACCCGGACCGGCCCCGAAGCGGCCCTCGTGCGCCCCGCCGGCCCTGACCGGCCCCCCAAGCGGCCCCCGCACCCGGCCGTCGGCCCCGAAGCGGTGCCCGCACCCGGTCCTCGGGCCCGGCCACCGGCCCCGGCCACCGCACCCAGCCGCCGTCGTCCCGACCTCGCCACCCCCGGAGCCGGGCGGCCGCACACCACCGGTCACAGAAAACACAGCGACACCACCGGTCACAGTCGCTCCCCGCAGCCGGATTCCGGTCAAACGACCGAACGCGCCCATGTACCGCGCCGGCCATGGCCGTTGGCGGTACACCGCCACAACACGCCCCCGTCCCACCCCGATCACGAACCAGAACGATCAGTAAACGGTCACTCTGCGACACACGAACAGTCGCCAATCGGTTACTGAAACGACGTAATCGATGATTTGAGCAACTCGGTGTAGCAGGGCCTGTACGAAGCGTTATTCTCCTCAGACGCAATCCGGCACCCCTCCGTCGCTACGACGGGTGAACGGTTCCGCACTGCACGTGATGCAAGCTCTGCCTCTGGGAGTCCCGTGTACCCACACGTCGGGGTTGACGCCTCGGGCCTGGCTACGCTCCGCGCAACGGTCCTCGACCTGCTGCGCACCCTCGTCCCCACCGCGTACCCCGGCCCCGCCTTCGCCACCGCCGCGCCGGTCGGCCCGTGCTACGCGCTGGCCGACGGCATGGAGCAGGGGCCCGCGCGCAGCGCCGTCGTCGAGGGGCGGCGCTCCGGCGACGGGCGGACGGCCGGCAGACGCGCGCGCTCCGCCCCGGCGGCCACCGTCCGGCGCCCCGCAGCGGACAGCGACAGCGCCCGGATGATGGACCTCGTCGAGCGCGCCCAGGCCGGCGAGGCCGACGCCTTCGGCCGCCTCTACGACCAGTACAGCGACACCGTGTACCGGTACATCTACTACCGCGTGGGCGGCAAGGCGACCGCCGAGGACCTCACCAGCGAGACCTTTCTGCGGGCCCTGCGCCGCATCGGCACCTTCACCTGGCAGGGCCGCGACTTCGGGGCCTGGCTGGTCACCATCGCCCGCAACCTCGTCGCCGACCACTTCAAGTCCAGCCGCTTCCGGCTGGAGGTCACCACCGGCGAGATGCTCGACGCCAACGAGGTCGAGCGCTCCCCCGAGGACTCCGTCCTGGAGTCGCTGTCCAACGCCGCCCTGCTGGACGCCGTACGACGGCTCAACCCCCAGCAGCAGGAGTGCGTCACGCTCCGCTTCCTCCAGGGCCTCTCGGTCGCCGAGACCGCCCGGGTGATGGGCAAGAACGAGGGCGCGATCAAGACCCTCCAGTACCGGGCGGTGCGCACCCTGGCCCGGCTGCTCCCCGACGACGCCCGCTGAGCCCCCTACCCTGGGCGACATTCAACTCACCTTCTGTCGCGGCGTGTTGACTTCTCCACCGGATCCCGGAACGTCCGTAACCGAAGTGCCGGGGCGCTCGTTGTGCGGGATACAGGCTCCCTGTGGTCATGCCTTGGCCCACGCTGATCACCCGATCGGGTGGTCCGGTCGTGGGCGTGCAACCCCGCAGGACCCCCGTGGAGTCGACCGTCATGACGAGAGGAGGTGCCGCCAGTGATCGCGAACGTATCGGCGCACCGGCGGGCGAACGCCTTCGCCCAGGCCCTGGAGGAGCTGTCCGACCGGGGCCCGGCGGCCGAGCAGTCCGAGGGACCGGAGCCGGCCCCGGCGGCGGACCAGACCGAGCAGGGCCGCTTGACGGCCCTCGCCACCGGTCTCGGCGCGCTGCCCAGGCCGGAGCTGGACCCCGAGGTCAAGGCCGTCCAGCGGGCCCAGCTGGTGGCCGCCATGGAGGCCATGCTGCAGGAGGGCACCGCGGCGGGCGAGGCGAGTGAGCTGTCGGTGCCCGGTCAGCGGGGCCACCGGGGCAAGGGCGCGCACCGGGCGAGCGGCCTGGGGAAACTGCGGCCGCGCACACGGCTGACCAAGGGCCTCGCCGCGGGCGGGCTCAGCGTCGGGGTGGCCGCGAGCGCCTTCGGCGGAGTGGCCGCCGCCAGCTCCGACGCCCTCCCCGGTGATTCGCTGTACGGCCTCAAGCGCGGCATCGAGGACTTCAAGCTCAACTACCTCACCGACGGGGTCGACGACCAGGGGCAGGCCTACCTGGACCTCGCCTCGACCCGGCTGAGCGAGGCCAGACGGCTGCTGGAGCGGGGCCGCGGCGGCCACCTGGACCACGAGTCCCTGGGTGAGATCCGCCGCACCCTGTCCGGGATGCAGCACGACGCGACCGAGGGCCACCGCCTGCTGCACGAGGCGTACGAGCGCGACCCGGAGTCCCTGGGTCCCATCCAGGCGCTCTCCGCCTTCTCCAAGTCCCACCGCGACGCCTGGGGCGCGCTGCGCGAGAAGCTGCCCGTGCAGCTCGGGGACGTCAGCGAGCAGGTCTCGTCGGTGTTCGACGCCATAGACCAGGAGGTCGCCCCGCTCCAGTCGCTGCTGCCCCAGCCCACCGCCCCCGCCGACGGCGGCGGACGGCACCGGAAAGCACCGGCGTCCCCGTCCGGCCCCACTGGTTCCGCCGGCCGCTCGGCCCCGCCCAGCACCGGCAGCGGCAGTCCCTCGGGTTCTCACGGGTCCGGCAGCGGCAGCCCCACGGCGTCGGCGGGCAGCGGCAGCGAGAGCGGTGACGGTCTGCTCGGCGGCACCACCGGCGGTCTGCTCGACCCGCCGCAGTCCAGCGGCAGCGCCTCCCCGTCCGCCGGCAAGTCGCCCAGCAGCGACCCCGACGTCACGATCCCGCCTCTCCTCCCGGGTCTCCTGCCCGGCCTGGGCATCGACGGCGAGGACGCCAGATAGCACCCGCCCGGCAGCCGTACGACGGCCAGGGCGCCCTCTCACCGGGGGCGCCCTCGTCCCCGGGGGCGGGCGCCCCGGGCACCTCTCAGAAGAACACCGACCGCCGCTGCACCAGGAGCTTGTACAGCGTGTGCTGGATCTGCTCGCGGACCTGGTCCGTGAGGTTGAACATCAGCATCGGGTCCTCGGCCGCCTCCGGCGGATAGCCGTCCGTCGGGATCGGCTCACCGAACTGGATCGTCCACTTCGTCGGCAGGGGCACCGCACCCAGCGGCCCCAGCCAGGGGAAGGTCGGCGTCAGCGGGAAGTACGGGAAGCCGAGGAGCCGCGCCAGCGTCTTGGCGTTGCCGAGCATCGGGTAGATCTCCTCCGCCCCGACGATCGAGCACGGAATGATCGGCACTCCTTGGCGCAGCGCCGTGGAGACGAAACCGCCGCGTCCGAAGCGCTGGAGCTTGTAGCGCTCGCTGAAGGGCTTCCCGATGCCCTTGAAGCCCTCCGGCATCACCCCGACCAGCTCCCCCTGGCCCAGCAGCCGTTCGGCGTCCTCCGCGCACGCCAGGGTGTGGCCCAGCTTGCGGGCCAGCTCGTTGACCACGGGCAGCACGAAGACCAGGTCGGCGGCGAGGAGCCGCAGGTGCCGGCCGGCCGGGTGGTGGTCGTGCACCGCCACCTGCATCATCAGCCCGTCCAGCGGCAGCGTGCCCGAGTGGTTGGCGACGAGCAGCGCGCCGCCCTCCTTGGGGATGTTCTCGATCCCCTTCACCTCGACCCGGAAGTACTTCTCGTACACCGGCCGCAGCAGGGACATCAGGACCTGGTCGGTCAGCTCGGCGTCGTAGCCGAAGTCGTCGACCTCGTACTCGCCGGTGAGGCGCCGGCGCAGGAACGCCAGACCACTGGCGACCCGCCGCTCCAAGCCGCCGTCGCCCTGCCCGTCCCCACGCGACGGCTGCGGCGGCCGCTCCCGCCCGGGCTCACCGCTCACGCCACCCTCGTCCTGCGCCGCCGCGCCCGTCGGCAGCGGCTGGACCTCCCTGACCACCGCGGAGTCGCCGCCGGAAAGCCGGCTGCCCGCGCTCCGCCGCCGCGACGGCCGCGCTCCGCCGCTCCCTCGGGAACGGTCGTCGTCGAACGGAATGACCTTGGCGTCCGCCATCGTTGCTGCGCTCCTCAGTTGGCGCTCGGCGTCGGGGGGTGGCCGCCGCCCCGTCGGGACAGCGCGGCGGCCCGGTCGACGGCCCCCGCGAGGGCCTCGGGCGGCAGCAGCCCGGGGCCGCGGCTGCGGGCGAAGTCCGCGAAGGTCTCGGCGGTCGTGTACCGGGGCGCGAATCCCAGCGTCCGGCGCATCTCGTCCGTGGCCACGACCCGGCCGTGGGTGAGCAGCCGGATCTGCTCGGGCGAGAAGTCCGTCATCCCCAGCGTACGCACCAGCGAGCCCGCCCAGGTGACCGCCGGCAGCAGCAGCGGCACGGTCGGGCGGCCCAGCCGACGCGCGCACTGCGACAGCAGCAGCACACCGTCCCCGGCGATGTTGAAGGTGCCGCTGTTCAGCGTGCCCCGGCGCGCTTCGTGCGAGGCGATGCGCAGCACCTCGATCACGTCGTCCTCGTGCACGAACTGCAGCCGCGGGTCGTAGCCGAGGACCGTCGGCAGCACCGGCAGCGCGAAGTACGAGGCGAGCGGCGTGTCCACGGTCGGCCCGAGGATGTTGGCGAACCTGAGCACGCACACGGCCACGTCGGGACGGCGCCGCGCGAAGCCCCGCACGTACCCCTCGACCTCGACGGTGTCCTTGGCGAAGCCGCCGCTGGGCAGGGACTTGGCCGGGGTGGTCTCGGTGAACACCGCCGGGTCGCGGGGCGCGGAGCCGTAGACGTTGGTGCTGGACTTCACCACCAGCCGCCGGACGTTCGGGGACTTCTGACAGGCGCCCAGCAACTGCATGGTGCCGATGACGTTGGTCTCCTTGACCGTGGCCCGGCTGCCGCCGCCGAGCGCGGTGCCGGTCACGTCCATGTGGACGACCGTGTCGGCGGCCGTCTCGGCCAGCACCCGCGCGAGGGTGGGCTGGCGGATGTCCGCCTGGATGAAGTCGGCACCGCCCAGATGGTGCTCGGGCGGGACCGCGTCCACGGCGACCACCCGGTCCACCTGCGGGTCACGCTGGATCCGCCGGACGAACCGGCCGGCCAGCCGGCGGGCCGCTCCGGTCACGAGCACGATCTGTCCCAAGCTCAGCGCCTTCCTTCACGTCGCGTCCCGCGTTCCCCGTGTGCGGCCAACCTATCCTGGCCGGTGTCGCGCTGTGATGACCGCCGACTGCGGTATGTGACGCGTGTGGCCCCCCACCGCACGGGTGGGGGGCCACGGACACGCTCTCGCAATGTCGCGCACTACACAGTGGCGACCGGCGTCACTACTTCTTGTTGCGACGCTGGACGCGGGTGCGCTTCAGCAGCTTGCGGTGCTTCTTCTTGGCCATCCGCTTGCGCCGCTTCTTGATAACAGAGCCCACGACTACCCTCGCTCACTTCTCATCACTCGGTGTTTGGGCGCCATGGGCCCACACGACCTACGAGGGGCTAGCCTACCCGCAGGAGCGGCGCACTTGTTAATCGGTGGGCCGGGAGGGACCCGGTGGTACCCGGTACGGGTCCCCCTCCGTTGCCGTCAGGCGGTTTCCACCCCCACATAGCTCTCGCGAAGGTACTCGTGAACCGCTTGCTCGGGGACGCGGAAGGACCGCCCCACCCGGATCGCGGGCAGATGACCGCTGTGCACCAGCCGGTACACGGTCATCTTGGACACTCGCATCACCGAGGCGACCTCCGCCACGGTGAGGAACTGAACCTCGTTCAGAGGCCTCTGGTCAGCTGCAGCCATGACACACCTGCACCTTCCGCACTCGACGGCCACCGGCTTCCCCTTCCGGTGACTCTTCGTCGCTGCGTGCTCACTCCCCAGACTAGGGGCGGGTGATGCGAGTGGGGAAGAGGTGCACGCATCGCCGGGCTAAGGCGACAGACGCGCTCGATTGAGCACGTAGCGGGCCAGCGGACGGTAGTAGTCGGCTCGCACACCGTCATCAAGTGGAACGACGACGGACACGCGCCCCTCGGCCTGTCCGACGAACGGCGCCGGGTCGTCGGTGTCGGCCAGACCCATGGCCTCGAACCCCAGCTGACCTGCCCCGCAGACCCAGCCGTGGTCCCCGATCACCAGCTCGGGCAGCGGTCCGCCGGCGTCCGCGGCCGCGTCGAGGGCCACCCGAACCGGGAGCGGCGAGTGCGTGTGTGCGCCGGGCTCACAACCGGGGCGTTCGGGGCCGGCGGGCCGTACCAGGGCGACGCGGCGTACGTAGTCGAGGTGGTGCGTACGTAGACCGAACCGGGTCGTTATGTCGACACAGCGACCCTGCGCCGGGGTGAGGACAGTACATCCCGACGCCGACAGGGCGTCCGCGAGCGCGGCGTAGAAACCGAGCAGCCGGTGCGGGTGCCCGGTGCCGAGCAGCACCGCCGTACGGCACCGGGCGGCCAGGCCGAGCCGGTCCGCGAAGGCCCCGAGGGCGGCCAGGGTCAGCTCCGGGTCAATCACATCATGGCCGAAGGTGTGCAGCGGATCGGCCGAAACACCGCACTTCTCGGCCATCAACCCGATCAGTTCCCGCTGCCCCCAGGACCGTTCGGGGTCGATCCCGATCAACGCCCGGGGGTCGCCGGCCGCGAACAGCCGGTAGCTCCGCAGGCTCACCTCCCGCGTGGTGGCCACCACCCCGGCCAGTCCGGCGCGCACCAGGTGGGCGCGCAGTGCAGCGGTGCTCGACACGAAGCGATGGTGCCGGACCCGCGACGGGCACGTCCCGGGAACCGGGAGAACACCGCACGGTCGGCGTAACGCCGGCCCGAGCGACACGAGGCGGCCGTCCCGCCGGGCGGCCCTCGCTCCCCGGCCGCCGCACGTCGGCCACCGACCGCCGGCCATCAGCCATCGGCTGCCGACCGCTCGTCGCCACCCGCCGACGGCGGTTCACCGCCCGCTACGCGAGCAGGCCACGCAGCGGGAACACCGCTCCTCGGGTGGCACGGATCGCCTGGTCCAGCCGGTCCGCCGGGTCGTACCCCGCCTCCCAGTCGGCCCACGTCACCGGCCACCGCCCGTCCGTCATCCGCATCGGCCCCAACTGCCGCGTCCGCGCGTACACTTCCTGCCGCCAGCTCTCCGGGATCACCGTCTCCGGCTCCACCGGCCGCCCCGCCGCGATGCCCACCAGATGCGTCCACGACCTGGGGACGACCTCCACCACCGCGTAACCGCCGCCGCCGAGCGCGACCCAGCGCCCGTCGGCGTACGCGTGCGCCAGTTCGTGGCAGGCCACCTGCACGGCCCGCTGCGCGTCCAGGGACACGGCCAGGTGCGCCAGCGGATCCTCGAAGTGGGTGTCGGCGCCGTGCTGCGTCACCAGCACCTGCGGCCGGAAGTCCGCGATCAGCTCCGGGACGATCGCGTGGAAGGCCCGCAGCCACCCCGCGTCCCCGGTGCCGGCGGGCAGCGCCACGTTCACCGCCGAGCCCTGCGCGCAGTCGGCGCCCGTCTCCTGCGGCCAGCCGGTCTGCGGGAACAACGTCCGCGGGTGCTCGTGCAGCGAGACCGTCAGCACCCGCGGGTCCTCCCAGAACGCCGCCTGCACCCCGTCGCCGTGGTGCACGTCGACGTCGACGTACGCGACCCGCTCGGCGCCGAGTTCGAGGAGCCGCGCGATGGCCAGCGCCGCGTCGTTGTACACGCAGAAACCGGACGCCGCGCCCGGCATCGCGTGGTGCAGTCCGCCCGCGAAGTTCACCGCGTGCAGCGCCTCCCCGTGCCACACCGCCTCCGCCGCGCCCACCGACTGGCCGGCGATCAGCGCGGAGACGTCGTGCATCCCGGCGAAGGCGGGATCGTCCAGTGTGCCCAGGCCGTACGCGCCGTCCGCGGCGCCCGGATCCGCCGACGCCGACTTCACCGCCTCGATGTAGTCCAGCCGGTGCACGAGCCGCAGCGTCGACTCCCCGGCCGGCTTGGCCGCGACCAGCCGCACCTCGCGGTCCAGGCCCAGGGCGCCGACCAGTTTCCGGGTCAGGGCGAGGCGGACCGGGTCCATCGGATGGTCCCGGCCGAAGTCATACCCCGTTACTGCCTCGTCCCACATCAGCTGTGCGCGGCCGCTCATGCCCGCCACCGTATCGGTCCCCCCGCGGCGCGAACGACCTGGCGTACACCAGCGTCACCAGCACCAGAACCATCGGCACCAGCATCGCCCCGCGATAGCTCCACGCGTCGCCGAGCGCGCCCACCAGCGGCGAGCCGACCAGGAAACCCACGTAGTTGAAGATGTTCAGCCGTGCGATCGCCGCGTCCGACGCCCCCGGGAACAACCGCCCGGCCGCCGCGAAGGTCTGCGGCACCAGCACGCACAGCCCGAGCCCCAGCAGCGTGAACCCGAGCATCCCCGCCCAGGCACCGGGAGCCCCGGCCACCACCGCGAACCCCAGCGCCGCCACCAGCGCGCCCAGCCGCACCACGGCCACCGCCCCGAACCGCCGTACCCCCAGGTCCCCGATGGCCCGCCCCAGCAGCGTGGTCACCATGTAGACGTTGTACGGCACCGTCGCCAGCTGCTCCGAACTCCCCAGCGTGTCCTGGAGGTACTTGGCGCTCCAGTTGGACACGGTCGAGTCGCCGATGTACGCGAAGGTCATCACCAGGCAGAGCGGCAGCAGCAGCCGGAACACGAGCGTGCCGCCCCCACCCCCGCCGCCGGCCCCCTCGGTCCCGCCGGCGGCGGCCTTCCCGTCGACGTACCACAGGCTCCCCACGAAGGCCGCCGGCAGCAGCACCGCCACCACCGGCAGGTACGACACCCACAGCGCCAGGTGCCAGTGCGCCCCCGCCCAGGCCAGCGAGGCGCCGACGATCCCACCCAGGCTGTAGGCGGCGTGGAAGCTGAGCATGATGCTGCGGCCGTAGGTCCGCTGGAGGCTCACCCCGAGCATGTTCATCGACGCGTCGAGCACACCGACGGCGAGCCCGAACACGGCGAGTGCGACGGCCATCGCCGCGATGCCGTGCCCGGCACCGGCGCCCAGCAGGGCCAGCAGCACCAACGGCTGGGACCAGCGGAGCAGCCGGCTGGGGCGTATCCGTCCGACCAGTTGCTCGGTCGTCACACTGCCGACCCCGGCGAGGACGGGGACGGCGGCGAGGACGATGGGGAGCTGGGCGTCGGTGAGGCCGTACCGGTCCTGGACCGCCGGGATGCGCGTCACCAGGAGGGCGAAAGCAGTGCCCTGAGCGAAGAAGCTGAACGCCAAAGAGGCCCTACCGCGCCGCAGCACATCTGTCATGGCGGCGAGCGTAGGGCCCGAGGCTACCTGTGGGTAGATCCGGTCAAAGATGAATTTCCTTCAGCTTCGCGCGGGTTCAGACGGCGACGGCGGTGGGGGCGGCGACCGCAGGGGTGGCGACCGGGGCGGCGGCGGCCGACGGAGTCGTGGCGGTGGCGGCCTCCGGCTGGCCGGCCCTGGTCCCGGCCTTCCCGGCCTCGACCTCGGCGGCCAGCATCCCCTCCATCGGACCGGCGGCCGCCCCGCCGCTGACCACGAACGCGACGACCATCGTGCCGACCATGATCACGGAGCCGAGCCAGACCATGGTGTCCACGGGCAGGGTGTACGCACCGACCACCCGCGCCACGCACTCGGCCAGCAGCGCCAGGCCCCAGACTGCGGAGAAGACCCGCTCCTTGCCCCGGAAGGCCGCCGACCCGGCGGCCGTGCCGGACATCAGCCGCCCCCAGGCGGCTTCCCTGGCGGCGTCGCCCTTCACCAGGAAGGGCTTCATCCCCGCGGTCATCATCGGCTTGCCGAGCACCACGGAGACCAGGATCCCGATGGCGACGGTGCTGCTCACCCCGCTGTCCTTGGCGAGCATGAGCCGCGGGTCACCGGAGACGAAGCTCAGCAGCAGCGAGACGACGTTCACGAAGAGGATCAGAGCCGCCAGGGCGTTGGCCCGGCGTTCGCGGACCAGACTCCACACCGTCCGCAGGGCCGGCGCCGCGCTGCTCCAGGCCAGCGCCGCGAAGGTGCTCATCCCGAGGACTTCCTTGAAGGCGTAGTACGAGCCGAGCGGCACCGCCACGTCCAGGATCAGCGGCTTGAAGTTGTCCAGCACGCTCGGGTTCTCGGTGGTGTTCCGGCTGCGGTTCCCCGTCTTCTTCGTCATGCCCTCAGCTTCGCCGCCGAGGAGGGTCCGCCGACAGAAACGATCGTCCAGAGGTCCGCATGACAAATGTCAGTCCGCGCCGGTGGCCCCGGTCATACGCCGGCTCATACCAGCAGGTCAGGCAAGTCCGCCATGTCACCGAAGAGTTGAGTGGCATCGCTGAGCCGGTCGGCGGGCGTCATCGCGGTGAACCCGTACACGTCCATCCCGGCCGCGAGGGCGGCCCGCACGCCCAGCGGGGAGTCCTCGACCACCACGCACCGCTGCGGTGCGACACCCATCCGCTCGGCCGCGTGGAGGAAGAGGTCCGGTGCCGGCTTGCCCCGTCCCACGTCCTGCGAGCTGAAGATCCGCGCGTCGTCGAACCACCGGTCGAGGCCCGTCGTGCGGTGCCCCACCCGGATCCGCTCGTGGCTCCCCGACGAGGCGACACAGTACGGTGTCCCGTCCGCGGTCAGCTTCTCCAGGACGTCCGCGACACCGGGCACCGGCTTCAGCTCCCGCTGGAACGCGGCGAAGACCCGGGCGTGGAAGACGTCGTCGAAGTCGTCGGGCAGCCGCTGCCCCGTGCGCTCCAGCACGAAGTCGTGGACCCTGTGCATCGCCGCTCCCATGTAGTCCCGGAGGGAGTCCTCGTACGAGGTGGGGTGGCCCAGTTCGGTCAGATAGGCGGCGAGGAGACGGTTCGAGATCGGCTCGCTGTCGACGAGCACACCGTCGTTGTCAAAGAGGATGAGGTCATAGCGCATACCAAGGAGCCTAAACAGGTCCGGAAAAGCAGAAAACCCCGCACCGTGAGGTGCGGGGTTCTCCCTAAAATTTGTTCGGCGGTGTCCTACTCTCCCACAGGGTCCCCCCTGCAGTACCATCGGCGCTGTAAGGCTTAGCTTCCGGGTTCGGAATGTAACCGGGCGT
>NZ_JBEYJA010000052.1:0-59918 GCF_040703815.1 Streptomyces sp. NPDC006743
GCAGTCACCTCATAGACGGCTGCCTCACCGAGACCGGCCTGACCATCAGGCCCGCCTGAGCAACTCCACGACATCACGAGTTCAACCTCAGTAACTGCGTGACAACGCGGACAGACAGCGGCGGACGAGCACGGACACTCTGGCGTCGCCCTGGCCGGGCCGTACGGTGAACTGCACAGTGGTCACGAGGTGTGGCTCTTTCCTACAGGGAAGAAGTCGCTGGCCGGGGGCGCCGGGCGACCACAGCATCACTCCGACGCCCTTCCCCACACCCAGCCGTGGCCCAGCCCCAGGATCCACGCTCGCGTCCGATCGATGCCCGGGTGCCGACTGAGTACGCGTACTCAGACGCTTGGTGGCCGATACGGATGGGTCGTTCGGCGCAGCATTACTACTCTGCTTCTCGATCACCGCGATGTGCCGGTCGCGCGTTGACAGGACCTCGGCGATGTATGGCGAGCCATGGGGAGGGCCACGCATGGCGTGGGACGAGTGGGAACAGCTCAAGGCCGCAGCGGCCGAACGGCGTTCCACACGGATGCAGCTCAACCAACTGCCCGGCGACCAGACGGACACAAGTTCGAGCGGTAACGGCGCTTCTGTCAGGCTCCGGTCCGACAAAAAGGCGTGGTCTACGGCAGCCCAAGGTGTGGGGCACCTGCGGGACGACATCGGCAAGGCGCTGACGAAGCTGCGGCACGGCACGACGGGGCTCGGCAAGGACTCCGGCTGTTCAACCGAGGCTGCCCAAATGGGGGTGTACGACTCCTGGGAGCGCCGCGCGAAGGACATCAGCGAGCTGTGCGGCGGGCTCGCCGACGTGCTGGAAAAAGTGGGGAATGATCAGCTCAAGACTGATGAAGCCATCAAGGCCGAGATCGCTGGGCTGAAGGTTCGTTCCGAAGACACGTCCGCCGTCGACGGCACGGGCAAGGGTCGGTGATCCGGACGCATGGACCTCAAGAAGCTCCAGGCCATCAACCCCTCCGAATACGCGGACGCAGCGGACGGATATCGCGCGATCAGCGACATGGCCGACACGGCAAAGGGCCGCATCGACCAGCAGATCACCAAGGTCATGCAGAAGGCCAACGAGGGCGAGGCGGCGGAGGCGGCACAGAAGCAGCTGGCCAAGCTCTCACAAAATTTCCACTACACGCAGGTCGAATGCGGCCTGATCAGCGGAGTGCTCACCGGTTTCTCGGCCGAGATCGCGGCCCCACGTCGCCGCCTGATCGAGGCACTCGAGGACGCGAAGGCGCTCTCGTACACCGTCAACGCCACCGGCAGCGTGACGTACCCTGCCGGTGGCGAGAACGGATTGACCGGTGAGGACATCGCCGGCGGAACGGTCACCGGGTTCAACGGCATCTACAGTCGCGGACCGGGCCCGGACATGACCGGACTGCACAGCCCCAACCCGAACCGTGCGAAGGCCCAGGACATCGCTGACCGCATCGCACACGCTGTACAGGAAGCCGCAGAGATCGACGACCGCTACAGCAAGGCCCTGGAAAAACTCAAGGCCGCACCGGGTCTGACCGTCTACACCAAGACGTGGGCCGATGTGGCATCCGACGTCGGCGCCGTCAGTTCTGCGGCAACCCAATACCTTCTCGATCACGTCCCCATGGACAAGTCGCCGGCCGACATCACCAAGTGGTGGGACAGCCTCAGCAATGAGGAGCGGGATGAGTACAAAAGGGGTTTTCCCGAGGTTATCGGGGGACTGGATGGCATTCCGGCGGTGGTGCGTGACGAGGTGAATCGCGAGAATATCCAGACCCTGATTGCGAAGCTGGAAGGCCAGCACGACGACGACTCCAAGACGAAGCTGGGCGGTCTGAAAGCCATCCAAGAAAAACTCCTCGCGGGCAGCGAACCGCCCATGTACCTCTTGGGCATCGGCGATGAAGGAAATGGAAGGGCAATTGTTGCCTACGGCAACCCGGACACATCACAAAATGTGTCTGCCTATGTTCCAGGGCTCACCACGAGGCTGGACGAAGGTTTCGCTGGCGGGACGATGAAGCGCGCCCAAGACACGGCGCTGACCGCCAGGGAGATGGCGCCGGATAGTTCTACATCTTCAATCGTCTGGCTTGGTTATGACGCACCCCAGCTCAGTGCCGGTGATTTTCTGAGCAGCAGGAGCGTCATGTTCAGAGACGATGCTGAGGCGGGAGCCCCGGCGTACAACCGATTCATGGCTGGGATTTCAGCGACCCACGAATACGGAGATCCTCACGTCACAGCCATCGGCCATTCGTACGGATCACTCACCGTCGGCCTTGCGGCTCAGGAGAAGGGCGGCATCACAGGAGCCGATGACATCATTCTTGTGGGAAGCCCGGGTACAGGGGCAGATTCTGCGGATCAGTTGAACGTAGGTAAGGGCCATGTGTTCGTAGGTGCAGCCGAACACGACATCGTCACTGGACTGCCTTCCAGGGGGCAGGTCGCCGGCGGGGTTGTCGGAGGGGTTCTGGGGGCTTTCGCGGGCGCGCCGGAAGTCGGTGCTGCAGCTGGTGCAAGCGCGAGTGATCCGAACGGCGACGATCTCTGGTTCGGCAAGGATCCCGCCAGCAAGGCTTTCGGTGCCACGCGGTTCCAGGTGGCTGACGGGCCCACCATTTTCGAAGACCACGGAAAGATGGAAGCCCACTCCAATTATTTCAGCCCTACAAAAGATCAGATGTCAGCGGACAATATTGCAAGGATTGTTGTCGGCGAATCTGGCAAGATCGTTCGGGAGCAGCCGCGGTGAGAACTGCATACTCTGGACTTCTACTTGGTGCTTTGCTGTTGACTGGATGCAGCCCTTCGGACGGAAATTCTGTAGGTGACTCGGAACAAATGAACATGCAAGAGGCGGCAGAGCGTGCGGACCAGATCCTTGACGACACGTTCGCCGCGATCAAGCCAGCGGTTCATTGGACCCATGGCGAGTCGACGGAAGGTAGTTGTGACGTATCAAGGCGACGGGCGGTGATGACTGTGATTTCCGAGGAGCGGAGGGGAAGCTTCCTGGGCGTGGTGGAGCGCTACTGGAAATCGCAAGGATACAACCAGATCGGCGTGAACCGGAACACGGAAAGCCCAGCCATCTACTTTCAGACTCCAGATGAATTCAACGTGCGCCTTTTGATCGGCGGCAACGGGCAGGCGTTCTTCGAAGCGGCAACACCATGCGTGGAAAAGTCATCGGTGTCACCACCCACTTCGAAGACAGTTGGACCGAATTATGCAGGAAAGCCGATTCCGAATCCGAATGTCCACTCCGACTTCTGGTCATCCGGTGGCCCTTCGTCGTCCCCGAGCGGGTCGTGACGAAGAGAAGGAAGCCAGGGACGCCGACAGGTTGACTGAGTGAAAAGCTGGCGGCAGGCGCATCAGGGGCCTAGGGGAGGCCTTTGGCTTCCGGTGAGTTGAGGTCGAGGGGCTCCCTCGGCGCCTCGGTGGCCTTCGACTCGTCGTCGCACGGTGAGCACCTGAAATCCGGCCTGGCCCTTGTACCCGAACTCCAGGCCCACCTCGAAGCCGTCCGGGGCGGTCGCGAAGATCGCTGGCATGTCGGCACTGTTACGCACCGACGTGATGCTGTACCCCTGTTTCTTCCGGTAGCGCTCGACGACACCGAGGACGCCGCCACGTCGCCCGTCCGAGTTGATCGTCATCACGTAGGGCCGACGGGTGACCGAGGCGGTACCGGTGCCGTCGTTCTTGGAGTCGGTGCACTTGGAGTCGCTCCGGGGAGCGTGGGCCCTGCCGAGGCGAGATGGCAGGGGCCCATGGCGCAGGCAGCGGAGGTGCGCTGAGGCCTTTGCCCGGGGGGGGGGCAGCGCCTCCGCCTATGCGGCTTACCCCCCTGGCGGGGGGCCGGTTCACTTCAGGTGGCGGGTGAAGAACTGGGCCGCGGCGTCCCCCGCGAACTGCGGGACGCCGGTGTGGCCGCCGAGATTGGCGTGCAGAGTCTTCTCCTTGCTGCCGAAGGCGTCGAACAGGTCCAGGGCCGTCTGCCGGTCGTTCCTTTCGTCGTCCCACTGGAGCAGGACGTGGAGCGGAACGGTGACCTGGCGGGCCTCCTCGAACATGGCGCGGGGTACGAAACTCCCGGCGAACAGGACGGCGGCCGCGATACGCGGCTCGACCGCCGCCAGCCGGACCCCGATCGAGATGATTCCTCCCGAGTAGCCGACCGGGCCGCCGATCTCCGGCAGTGAGAGGAGCGCGTCCAGGGTGCTCCGCCATTCCGGGACCGCCTTTTCGACGAGCGGGAGGACGAGGGCGTCGACGATCTCGTCACCGACCGGTTCGCCCGCCTCCAGTGCCCGGCGCAGGTCGGCGCGGGCCTGCTCTACGGCGGCCCAGCGGGGCCGTTCACCGCTGCCGGGGAGTTCGATGGTGGCCGTGGCGAAGCCCTCCGCCGCGGAGTGCCGGGCCCGCCCCGCCAGCCGGGGGTACATCTTGCGCAGCCCGCCGGGGTGGCCGAGCAGGATCAGCGGCACCGGCGCCGGTGCGGAGGCGGAGGCGGACGCGGGCGCGGGCGCGGGCGCGGGCGCGGGCGCGGGCGTCCACAGGATTCCGGGTATCTCGCCGAGGGTGAACTCGCGCTCGAGGACACCGTCGTCGAAACGCTGTTCAGAGGTGAAATGCATGGTCGTGCCTTTCGGGAGTGCGCTTGAGCGGCGCTCCCGGACGACCTACCGCCCGACCGTGACCCCGAAGGAGAGCACCCATGTCGATACTGCGTTCACGGGTACCACCTCCTCGTTCTCTCGCACGGCCTCCGGAAACGTAGCAGTGGTCGCAGGGGCCCGCCAAACGGTTTCCGCGCGGGGCCCGGGTCGGGGAATCGTCGCTGTGGGCCGACCTCGCCGTCTCGCCGCGGGGCGTGTCCGGCAAGAGCGCGCCGTTCCCGTCGCGGTGTCCGGCGCTTCCTCGAGCTGACGAGATCGTGAGACCGGGTGCTAGGAACATCCGCATGGCGTACAGATTCACGGCGCAGCGTGCTTGCGGGTTCGATGATCCGGCTCAGAACGACTGCGTGATGGCGGGCGTGGCCGAGTCGGACGACGAGGACGCGTGCACCCTCTTGTTCATGTGCGGCTTCGAGGAGCCCGACGGTCAGGACGTGTCCCTCGGGCTGGACACCCACTGTCTTGTCACGCCGGACCAGGGCACCGCATACGGCTGTGTACGCCGGGTGGAACTCCACGCGGATGTGCTCCGGGTGACGTTGGACCCCTCGTCGTTGGACGCGCTCGGCTTGGCCGATCCCGTCGTCGAGGCCGTGCTGCGGGCGCCGGCGGCCGAGGTGGCCCGCATGCGCGAGGTGCTGCCGCGCGTCCTCGCCTACGGGCGTCCGGACGCCCGCCCGCGGGTGATCGGCCTGTAGGGAGTGCAGCACGGCGGCGGAAGTGCGGCAGCGGAGTGCGGCACCGGCACCGGCCGGCCGCCATCACCGCCCCGGGCGCCGTTACCGCCCCCCCGTCACCTCACCGCCCCCCCCGGCCACCGTTGCCGCCCGCGGCCACCTCACCGGCCCCCCTCCCCCGGCCACCTCACCGGTCCCGCCGCCGTACCGCCCCGGCCGTCTTGCGATCCCGCCGCCTCACCGGTCCCGCGGCCTCACCGGCGGCCCGGCCGTCGAAATTTTTCCGCGCAGAGCCATCCCTCCTGCCGTCCGGGACGTATCCAGTGGGCCAGTACGAGTCCGGAGGCAGAGCAGGAGGCAACGGTATGGCGATCTTCAAGAATCTCTTCCCGGCCGATCGCCACGGCCACGGTGGTCACGGAGACCACGGCGATCACGGTGATCATGACGACCGCCGGCACGGTGAGGACCACGGGCGCGACGAGACCTCGAGGGGTCGCCGGCATGGTTCGCACGACGAGGACCACGGTTTTGGCCACTACGGCTGACAGCGGTCCGGGAGAGCCGGGCGGAACGGCACCACGGCGTGCCGCTCCGCCCGGCCACTCCGCGCTGCGCCGGCTGCTTGTGCCGCCCGCGGCGGACGGCGCGGCGGACGCGGTGGTCGCGGCCGCTCCCCCGCTGAGCCCGCGCGAGGTGTTCCGCCGCTTCTGGCCGTACACGCGCGGACGGCGGGGCCGGCTCGTGCCGATGGCGCTGTTCAGCCTGGCCTGGCCGGTCGTCGACGCGGGTGAACTGTGGCTCTTCAAGCTCCTGGTGGACGACGTGCTCGTCCCCCGGAACCTGGCGCCGTTCCTCTGGATCGCCCCGGCCTGCCTGGGGCTCGTCGTCGTCTCCGGGGTCCTCGGGTTCACCGACGACATGATCTCGGCGTACACCAGCGAGAGCTTCCTGCTGACGCTGCGTTCGGACGTCTTCCGGCACGTCCAGGGGCTGTCGCTCGGGTTCTTCGAGCGGCGGCGGCTCGGGGACGTGCTCTCACGGATCACCGGTGACGTGGACGCCGTCGAGACGTTCCTGCTGTCGGGCGTGGCCGACGTCCTCTCCTACGTGCTCCAGCTGGGCGTCTTCCTGGGGCTGCTCTTCTACCTCCGCTGGGACCTCACCCTGCTCGCGCTCGTCATCGTGCCGCTGTTCTGGGGGGCCGCGCGGCACTTCTCCCGGCTGGTCAAGGCGGCGTCCCGCGAGCGCAGGCGCCGCAGCGGTTCGCTCACGGCGGTCGCCGAGGAGTCGCTGGGCAACGTGGCCCTCGTCCAGGCGTACAACCGGCAGGCCTGGGAGGCGCGCCGCTTCGAGCGCGAGAGTCTCGGCACCTTCCGCGCCACCATGGCGTCGACCCGGATCCGGGCCCTGTACCGGCCGCTCGTCGAGATGATCGAGATGTGCGGTGCGCTGGCCGTGACGGGCCTCGGCACCTGGAAACTGGCGCAGGGCCAGCTCACCCTGGGCGGGCTGCTGGTCTTCCTGGCCCTGATCGGCAAGCTCTACGGCCCGGTCCGCGACCTGTCCCGCCTCGGCACCACCTTCTACGCCGCCTCCGCCTCCGCCGAACGCATCGTCGAACTGCTCGACCAGCGGCCCCAGGTCACCCAGGCACCCCACGCCCGGCGGCTCGGCCGGGCACACGGCGAGATCGAGTTCGACGGAGTCTGCTTCCGCTATCCGGCGGCCGGACCGGACGGCTCCGCCACGGCCGGACCGGACGGCTCCCCCACGACCGGCCCGGACGGCTTTGCCGCGACCGGTCCGGAGGGGCGGGCGGTGACCGGCCCGGACGGCGGCGGCGATCCCGTGGCCGCCGCCCGGCCCCGGGACAGCGCGAGCGCCCCCGACGACGGCCCCGCCGGCTCCGCACCCTGGGCGCTCGCCGACGTCTCCTTCCACGTGTCCCCCGGCGAGACCCTGGCCCTGGTGGGGCCCAGCGGAGCCGGCAAGTCCACCGTGGCCAAGCTGCAACTGCGCTTCTACGACCCCGACCTGGGCGCCGTACGCCTGGACGGGTGCGACCTGCGGGACCTGGCCCTCGCCGATCTGCGCGAGAACGTCGCGGTGGTCCTCCAGGAGACCCTCGTCCTGCACGGCACCGTGCGGGAGAACATCGCCTACGGCCGGCCCGACGCCACCGAGGCCGAGATCGTTGCGGCGGCGCGGGCGGCGGACGCCGACGGGTTCGTCCGGCGGCTGCCGCAGGGATACGACACGATGGTGGGCCAGCGCGGCCGGACGCTCTCCGGCGGGCAGCGCCAGCGTCTGGCGATCGCCCGTGCCATGGTCAGGGACGCGCCCGTGCTGCTCCTGGACGAGCCCACCACCGGGCTCGACGCCGGATCCGGGCGCAGGATCATGGCACCGCTGCGCCGCCTCATGTCCGGCCGGACGACCGTCGTCATCTCGCACAACCTGCTCACCGTCCGCGACGCCTCCCGGATCGTGGTGCTCGACCACGGCCGCATCGCCGAGAGCGGCACCCATGCCGAACTGCTCCGGCGCGGCGGGGCGTACGCCCGGTTGTACGGACTGCACCAGCCGGACGCCGCGGCCGCTCCCCCGCAGCCGGTGCGGTCATGAGCGGCGCCCGGGAGCACCCGGTGCTGGCCCCCGGCAGCCGCCCGGCCCCCGGCTACCGGGTTCTGGGGCACCTGGCCCGTACCGGCTGGCTCGACCTGTACGACTCCTGGAGCGAGGAACGCGCCTGCCGGTGCGTCGTCAAGGTGCTGCGGCCGGACCGCCGCGCGGAGGAGGAGGCGGCCGAGCGGCTGCTGCGGGAGGGCCGGTGGCTCTGCGAGTTCACCCATCCGCACCTGGTCCGCGGCTACGAGGTCCGTACGGCACCGCAGCCACTGGTCGTGCTGGAGACGCTGAGCGGGGAGACCCTGTCCTGCCTCCTCCACCGGCTGCGACGGCGCCCGGCCGCCGCCGACCTGGCGCTCCTCGGGGTGCAGTTGTGCTCCGCCGTCCACTATCTGCACGGCCGCGGCCTGCTGCACCTCGACCTCAAGCCGTCCAACGTCGTCGTGGACTGCGGCCGTGCGAAGGTGCTCGACCTGAGCGTGGCCCGGCCGCCCGGCCACGCACCGCCCGGGATGGGCACCTTCTCCTACCTGGCGCCCGAACAGGCGCGCGGCGGCCCGCTGTCGGCCGCGGCGGACGTGTGGGGCATCGGCGTCACGCTGTACGAGGCGGCCACCGGTGACGTGCCCTTCGACCGCGGGGAGACCGTGCCCAGCGGCAGCGGCAGCGGCAGTGACGTCGGCAACGGCAACGGCAACGGCAGTCACCACGGTGCCGGCGGTGACGGCGGTGACGGCAGTGACCGCGCCGACGGCGGTACGGGGGTCGGCGGCAGTGCCCGCGGCCCCGGTGGGGGTCCGGGCTGGTACCCGCAGCTGGAGGCGAGCGCACCGCCGGTCGGGACGCGGCGGCGCCTGCCGCGCGCGCTCGCCGAGGCCGTCGACGGCTGTCTGCGGCAGGACCCGGCGGCCCGGCCGACGGTCCCCGAACTGGCGGCGGCCCTGCGCGCGTTGGTCCCCGACGACCTGCCGGGACCGGCTGCCCGGGCCGTCGGAACCGGCCCCCGGGCTACCGGAACCGAGGCCAGGACCGAGGCCCCGGGCGGCCGGAGCCGAGGCTCCGGGGCCGTCAGGACCGGCTCTCCTGAGTCGCGGGCGTGAAGTGGGTGCTCGCCAGTACCGTGCCGTCGGCGGCGGTCAGCCGGGCGCCGGCGAGGGCCGAGTGGTCCAGGGGCGGGGCGGACGCCCCCCACGCGCCCTTGCCGTCGTACAGGTCGAAGGTGCCGGCCCGCACGGTGCCGCCGTCCTGGCGCACCAGCACGCAGGTGACCTTGCCGGTGTACGGGGTGCCGGCCGCCGTGAGGTCGACGGTCATGTAGACCCAGCCGGGTGAGCCGGGGTGGGCGTAGACCTCGCCGGCCGGACGCCCGGGCGCAGGACGGGCGGAGGTCAGACCGCCCCAGAGCAGGCCCGTCCCCCGGTCGGCGGACGAGGGCGCGGGTCCGGCCAGGGTGGTCTCGACCGCCGTACCGACCGACCAGCCGCCGAATCCGACGGCGAGGACGAACGCGGTGGCCGCGGCGGCGACACGTGGCCGGATCCGGCGGCCCAGCGGACCGGTCACGCGCGGGCGTGCGCGCCCCTCACGCCTCTGCGCGCCCTGGGTCAGCGCCTGCGCCACCCGGGTCTCGAACCCCACCGGGGGCTCGCTGCCCGGCAGCAGTCCGATCAGCCGGTCGCCGGCCTCGGTCAGCTGCCGGACGTGCTCCCGGCAGTCCGCGCACCCCTCCAGGTGTGCCACGGCACCGGCGCGCTCGCGGCCCGGCAGCACGCACAGGGCCAGCTCGGCGCCGATCTCGCGCAGCTTCTCGCAGGTCACGTCACTGGTCATGGTCGCCTCGCCGGTCGGACGCGAGTGTGGTCCGCAGCTTTCCCATCGCGGCCCGGACCCGGGTCTTGGCAGTGCCGAGCGGGATCCGCTCCCGGTCGGCGATCTGCTGGGCGGTCATGCCGTAGATGCCCGCCATCACCAGGGCCCGGCCCTGTTCGGGCGGCAGTTGCGCCACGGCGGCCCGCAGCCGCGACGACGCCTCGTCCGCCAGGGCGTGCTGCTCGGGGGTCTCGCCGACGGCGCCCAGGATCGCGTCGAGGTCCTCGGGCGCCACCGGCTCCGGGCGCCGGGCCCGGACGGCGTCGATGGCGAGGTTGTGGGCGATGGTGGTCAGCCAGGTGGTGACCGATCCGCGCCGCGAGTCGTAGATCTGGGCGTGGTGCCAGGCCCGCTCGAAGGTCTGCTGGGCGATGTCCTCGGCCAGCTGCGGGTCGCCGGTGACGGCGAGGGCGACGCCGAAGACCCGGTGCTGGAACCGCCGGACGAAACTGACCGCGAGTTCCGGGTCACCGGTGGCCAGCCCGGCGAGCAGAGCCTCGTCCGGGAGCCGCCCCACGGGGAACCGGAACCTTGACATATCCGTGTATACGGCCTGTCCGTGGCCAGGGATTGCCGACGGCTTCGGGAATCCCTCGGTCCGATTCTCCCGCGGGACCGTGGATCTCGCGTCCGTTCGCTCTGCCCACGGGGGCTGGCGGATCCCGCGCGTCAGCGCCGGGGCTCCGGCCCCGCCACGGGGGACGCCGAGACCCAGGGGCTCGCCCCCAAGGCCGCCGGGAGCCAGGACCCCGCCCCGAAAGCCACCGGGAGCCAAGACCCCGCCCGGAGGACGACGCCGGGCGCCGGGCCGTCACAGCCGGACCGCCGTCACAGCCGGACCGTCACAGAATCCGGGCTCGGACGGCCGTCACAGCCGGACCCTCACAGAATCCGGGCCAGGCGGTCGACCTGGTCGGGGTCGGATCCGTAGCAGTACAGCATGACCTCGTCGGCGCCCAGGTCGGCGTAGGCCGTGAGGGCGTCGCGGACGGCGGCCGGGGTGGTGAGCATGCCGGAGACCATGCGGTCGGGCATGCCGGTGAACGTGTAGTACGCGTGCATGGCGGCGCGGGCGTCCTCGACCACCTGGGCCGGTCCCAGGGCGACGTTCACCTGGGCGCCCAGCCGTGGGGCGCCCTCGCGGCCGTGTTCCTCCCACTGGCCGCGCACGGTGTCGAACAGGTCACCCGCCCAGGACGGCGGCGCGGCGGCCAGGAAGCCGTCGCCCCAGCGGGCCACCCGTTCCAGGGCGACGGGCTTGAAGCCGCCGAACAGGACCTCGGGTCCGCCGGGGCGGGCCGGGGCCGGGCCGATGGGGCCCGCCCCGTCGCCGTACGGTTCACCGGCCCACAGCCGGCGCAGCAGCGGCATCTGCTCGTCCAGGCGGCGGCCGCGGGTGCGGGGGTCGACGCCCGCGGCCTGGTGGTCGTCCTGCCGGCCGCCGATGCCCAGGCCGAGGACCAGGCGCCCGCCGCTCATCCGGTCCAGGGTGGCCGTCTGCTTGGCGAGCAGGGCGGTGTCACGCAGCGGGGCGAGCAGCACCTCGGTCTGGACGCGGATCCGTTCGGTGGCGCCGGCCAGGACGGCGAGCGCGGTCAGCGGCTCGGGGTTGTCGTAGACGAGCCGGTCGAGCAGGCCGAGGGTGGTGAACGGGCCGTCCTCGGCGCGCCTGGCCCAGGTGAGCAGAGTGGCGGGGTCGCTGATGGGCAGGCCGATGCCGACGTGCATGGAGAACCTCCGTGAAGGCAGGGGGAAGGAAGGCCGGCCGCTGCTGCGACCGGCGCCGGGCTCGCTGCCGCCCTCTCCTGCACCTCGGCGAGGTGGGACGCTCCCGCTCTGCGGCGCATTTCCGGGGAGGTCTCTTCGAAGTGGCCCCAGGCTAGGACGGCCGGCGCCCCCGGGCAACGGGTTTTCCCGGCGCCCGGGCCGGTGGAACCACCCGTCCCCGTGGGGCAGTCTTCTCCCTCGTGGGGAGCGTTCCGTATCAAGGTGGTGCGCCGGGCGGCACGGGGGCGCACATGGTGGTGTGCGGGGACGACGGGCTCGCGCACCGTCTGGCCGCCGAGTTGCGCGGTGTGTACGGCGAGCAGGTCACGCTGGTCGTCCCGCCCTCCGAGCGCGCGGTACGGCCACCGGTGGTCGGCCGCGCCCGCGCCGCCTCGGCGCTGCTGGACCGGGTGGTGAACGCCGCCGTGAACCGGGCCGGCGGGAACGGGCACGCCGCGGTCGCCGGCGGGAGCACCGGGGGCGGGGCCGGCGCGGGCGGTGCGGGCGGTGGTGCCGCCGGCGGGCCCGCCGGCGGCGCGGACCGGGTGGTGGAGGCCGCCGAGCTGACCGAGGCCGTGCTCCTGGAGGCGGGCGTGGACCGGGCGAGCGCGCTGGCGCTCGTCTACGACGACGACGAGACCAACATCCGTGCCGCGCTCACCGTCCGGCGGCTCAACCCGAGGCTGCGGCTCGTCCTGCGCCTGTACAACCGGCGGCTCGGGCAGCACATCGAGGAACTCCTCGATCAGGCCGCCGCGTTGGCGACCGGTGACAGCGGCTCCCCGCTCGGCGCCGACGCGTCCACGACGGTGCTGTCCGACGCCGACACCGCCGCACCCGCGCTGGCCGCCGGTGCGGTGGTCGGCACCAGCAAGGTCGTCCAGACCGAGGGACTGCTGCTGCACGCGGTCGAACGGCCGCCGCCCGCGCCCGGCCAGGTCGCCGATCCCGGCCTGTGCACGCTGGCCCTGCTCTCGGCGACCAGCAGCGATCCCGCCGGTGCCGACGGGTCCGAGGCCAGCGGGGAGCAGCGGCCCCGGCTGCTGCCGGACGCGGCGGCCGTGCGGGAGGCCACCGGACGCGGCACGGTGGTGCTGGAGCAGGTGTCGTACGCCGCCGGGCCCAACCTGCCGGCCGGGCGCGGGGTCGGTGTCGTCCCGCCGCTCACCTCGCTGTTCTCCCGGCGCCTGCGCTGGTCGGTGGCGGGCCTGGTGGCGTGCGTGTTCGCGCTCGCGGTCGCGTTGTGGCTGGTGACGGGGGTGCATCCGCTGGGTGCGCTCTATCTGACGCTGCTCGACCTGTTCGCCATCGATGATCCGGCGATCGGGCAGACGGTGGGGCGGCAGGTGCTCCAACTGCTGTCCGGTCTTGTCGGGTTGCTGCTGCTGCCGGTGCTGCTCGCGGCGGTCCTGGAGGCGCTGGGGACCTTCCGGTCGGCGTCCGCGCTGCGCAAGCCGCCGCGCGGGCTCGGCGGGCACGTGGTGCTGCTGGGGCTGGGCAAGGTCGGCACGCGAGTGCTGACGCGGCTGCGGGAACTCCAGGTGCCGGTGGTGTGCGTGGAGTCGGATCCGGAGGCGCGGGGGCTGGCGACGGCACGGCGGCTGCGGGTGCCGGTGGTGCTCGGGGACGTCACGCAGGAAGGCGTCCTGGAGTCCGCGAAGATCCACCGCGCGCACGCGCTGCTCGCGGTGACCAGTGCGGACACGACGAACCTGGAGGCCGTGCTGTACGCGCGCTCGGTACGGCCCGACCTGCGGGTGGTGCTGCGGCTGTACGACGACGACTTCGCGACGGCGGTGTACCGGACGCTGCGGGCGGCGCACCCGCGGGCGCTGACGCGCAGCCGGAGCGTGACGCACCTGGCCGCGCCGGCGTTCGCCGGTGCGATGTTCGGGCGGCAGATCCTGGGGGCCGTCCCGGTGGAGAGGCGGGTGCTGCTGTTCGCGTCCGTGGACGTGGACGGGCATCCGCAGTTGGAGGGCAGGACGGTCGCCGAGGCGTTCCGGGCCGGGTACTGGCGGGTGCTGGCGCTGGAGGCGGGCGAGCGGGGCGGTGCCGGGAGCGGGACCGGTGCCGGGGAGCGGCGCGAGCCCGCGGCCCAGGCGGCGGCGGAGGACACCGCGCCGGGGACCGGACCGGCGGCCGGGCCGCGGTGGAACCTGCCCGACACCTACGTCCTGCGCAAGGAGGACCGGGTGGTCCTGGCGGCGACCCGGCGCGGTCTCGCGGAGCTGCTGGGACGGCGGGGGCGGGAGGGGGCGGCGGCCTAGACCCTGCCGGACCGCGTCTCTCCGCCTCCACCCGTCGCCATCCCGCCGGCCGCCCCACCCGCTGCACTCCCGCCGGCCGCCCCGGCCGGCGGGGGCGCCCGGCGGGTGCGGCCACTCGCTACTTCGGCAGGTGCCGTTCGGCGAAGTCCAGTTCGAGACGGACCTGCTTGATGCGTTCGTCGACCACCAGGGAGCCGTGGCCCGCGTCGTAGCGGTAGACCTCGTGGACGGCGCCGCGGGCTTCGAGGCGTTTGACGTAGTTGTCGATCTGGCGGATGGGGCAGCGGGGGTCGTTGACCCCGGCGGAGATGTGGACGGGGGCCGTGACCTGGTCCACGTAGGTGAGCGGGGAGGACGCCTCGAAACGCTCGGGGACCTCCTCCGGGGTGCCGCCCAGCAGGGTGCGGTCCATGGCCTTCAGGGCTTCCATCTCGTCGTGGTACGCCGTGACGTAGTCGGCGACCGGGACCGCCGCGATGCCCAGGGTCCAGGCGTCGGGCTGGGTGCCGATACCCAGCAGGGTGAGGTAGCCGCCCCAGGAGCCGCCGGTGAGGATCAGCCGGTCCGGGTCGGCGAGGCCCGAGGTGATCGCCCACTCGCGGACCGCCGCGATGTCCTCCAGCTCGATCAGGCCGACCCGGTGCTTCAGGGCGTCCGTCCAAGCACGGCCGTAGCCCGTGGAGCCGCGGTAGTTGACGCGGACCACCGCGTAGCCGTGGTCGACCCAGGCGGCCGGGCCGGCGGCGAAGGAGTCGCTGTCGTGCCAGGTGGGGCCGCCGTGGATGTCGAAGACCGTGGGCAGGGGGCCGGTGGCGCCCGCCGGTTTCTGGACCAGGGCGTGGATGCGGCCGCCGGGGCCCTCCACCCAGACGTCCTCCACCGGGACCGAGCCGGGGGACTTCATGCCGGGCGGGTCGAGGACCACCCGGCCGTGCGTCGAGCGGACCACCGACGGCTCGGCCGCCGACGACCACAGGTACTCCACGCTGCCGTCCGGGCGGGCCGTCGCTCCCGAGACCGTGCCGGGCGGGGTGGGGATCCTGGTCAGTTCGCGGGTCGCCGGGTCGTAGCGGAACAGCTCGCTGCGGGCCTCGAAGCTGTGGGCGATGAGCAGGCCGCCGCCGTCCGGGTACCACTCGGCGCTCACGTCGCCGGGGAGGTCCAGGGCGAGGTCCGTCTCCTCGCCCGTCGCCACGTCCCAGACCAGGGGCTCCCAGCGGCCCCGGCGCTGGTGGCCGATGAGCAGCCGGGTGTCCCCGTCGACGGGGGCGAAGCCCAGCACTTCCAGGCCCAGCTCGACCGTGCCGCCCTTGGTGTCGTCCAGGTCGGCGACCGCCGTGCCGTCCGGGCGCAGCACGCGCAGCGCCGAGTGCATCGCGTCGCCGTGCTCGGTGTGCTCGATCGCGATCAGCGTGCCGTCGTGGGAGAGGCCGCCGACGCCCGCGGACTCGCGGTGGCGGTAGATCTCCGCCGGGGCCTCGCCCGAGCCCACGCGCGCGAGGTGGATCGTCGTGCCGTCCTCGTCGGTGGAACGGCCCACGACCGCCGTCCGTCCGTCCCGGCCGAGGGCCAGGCCGGCCGGGTAGGAGGGGGCGAGGCCCGGTACGGCGGCCTCGTCGGGGCCGCCGCCGAAGGGCTGGCGGCGCCAGACGCCGAACTCGTCGCCGTCCTTGTCGTCGAACCACCAGATCCACTCGCCGTCCGGGGAGAGCACGCCGTCCGTCGTGCCGTTGGGCCGGTGGGTGGCCTGGCGCTGGGCGCCGCTCGCCCGGTCCCAGGCGTACAGCTCGTAGGTCCCCGTCGCGTTGGACACGAACAGGGAGCGGTCCGGCGCGTCCTCGGCCCAGTCGGGCAGGGACACCCGGGGGGCGCGGAAGCGCTTCTCCCAGTCCGGCATGGCCTGCTTCCCCGGCGCTCCCGCCGCTGACGGCGCCCTTGACGCCCCCGATGTCCCCGTCGCTCCCGATGTCGCCGGCGCGCCGGTCTGCTCCGCGGACCCGTTGCTCTCAGTCATGGCCCCATAGTGCCTGGCCCGACCGACAACGCGCCGCCCCGTTCCCCAGCCTGTGGAAAACATAAGGGCGCCCAGCCGGACGCCCCCCACGCCCTGTGGAAAACTCAGACCCCGCGGCCTGCTCCGCCCTGCGGGCACCGTACCGTTGAGCCGTGTACCGGTTTCTTCTGACGCCCCGCTGGTGGGGCATCAACGTCTTCGTGCTGCTCGCCATCCCGTTCTGCGTCTTCATGGGGTCGTGGCAGCTGAGCCGGTTCGACGCGCGCGTGGACGACCACCGGAACCTGACCAAGCAGTCCGCCGCGGCCCGCACCGAGGCGCCGCGCCCGCTGGCGGGGCTGCTCCCCGTCGACAAGCGGACCTCCGGCATGCGGGCCACCGCGACCGGCCGGTACGGCAAGCAGCTGCTGGTCCCGGACCGTGAACTGGACGGCCGGCAGGGGTACTACGTCCTGACGCTGCTGCGCACCGGATCCGGCAAGGCGCTGCCCGTCGTCCGCGGCTGGCTGCCGGGGGACGCGGACGCGGCGAAGGCACCGGCGCCGCCGGCCGGGGAGGTCACGGTCACCGGTGCGCTCCAGGCTTCCGAGTCACCGGGGGGCAGCGGGGTCGGCACCCGGGGCGGCCTGCCGTCCGGGCAGACCGCGGCGATCAGCGCGGCCTCGCTGGTCAACCTGGTGCCGTACGACGTGTACGACGCGTGGGTGACGCTCGACAAGGCGGACTCCGGGATGAAGGCGGTGCCCGCGAAGGCCCCGGAGGGCAGCGGGCTGGACCTGAAGGCGTTCCAGAACCTCGGGTACACCGGTGAGTGGTTCGTCTTCGCGGGGTTCGTGGTCTTCATGTGGTTCCGGCTGGTCCGGCGCGAGGTGGAGGCCGCACGGGACGCCGAGCTCGGGCTGGTGCCCGGGGACGGGGAGCCCGCGCAAGCGCACGGCTCGGGCGGGCCCCAGGAGGAGCGCACGGCCGCGGTCTGACCCGGTCCGTGCGCGCTCCGGTCCGTGCGCGCTCCGGTCCGTGCGCGCTCCGGTCCGTGCGCGCTCCGGTCCGTGCGCGCTCCGGCCGGTCCAGGGCCGTGCGTTCGGATCAGGCCGGACGGCCGCGGCCGCGTCATCACCCTGTCCTAACCGCGCACCTAGGGGGCCGTCGCCAGCAGTCCGGTGCGGTAGACCGTGCCCGCGCAGGCGTCCGGGACCGTGGCCGAGACGGTCGGTGAACCGGCTTCCGGGGTGTGCGAGACCACGACGCTGCCGTCCGCCCTGCCGCCGTCCTCGGTGACCAGCTGGGTGGTCGTCCCGGTGCCGGTTCCCGAGTCGCTGTTCGTGGCCGGGCCGCCCGCGGCGGTCGTCTCCTGGCTCGGGGACGGGCCGGGCGTGGGGTTGCCGGTCTCGGTGCCGCCGGTGCCCCCGGTGCCGCTGTCGCCGCCGCTGGTGGGGCAGGCGTCGGAGGGCACCCAGGCGAACTTCACCTCGTACCCGGAGCCGGGGGACAGGACCAGCGCGGCGGATTCCGTGGACGGGTCGGGCAGCCCGGCCGCCGCGTCGCCCGCCGTGTGCTGCACCACGCTGACGCGGGAGGCGTCGGCGACGCCCTGGGTGAGCGTGGTGACGGTGCCCGGTCCGCCGACGGTGCAGCTGCCGGGCGAGACGTTGGTGACGTGGAAGGTGCCGTACACGGCGCCCGCCGCGTCGGGGGCGCTGACGGTGGCGGTGGCGGAACCCAGCTGGCCCGCCGTGCACACCGGGGCGGAACGGGCCGAGGCGGAAGGGCTCTGGGGGGCGCCGGCCGGCGCGGTGCCGGGGACGGGGGGCCTGCTGCCCTTCGCGCCGTCCTTCGTGCCGCCCGTCTCCTTGCCGTCGGGGCGGTCCGGCGATCCGCCGGCGGTGCTCGACGCGCCGCCCGCGGCCTTGTCCTGCCCGGTGCCGCCCTGGGCCTGTGAGGCCTGGCCCGCGATGGCTGGGTCGGCGTCGGATCCGGTGGCGTGGGACACGTGGACGAGGGCCGGGACGGCCGTGCCCAGGAACAGGGCTGCGGCGGCCATGCCGACCGCGGCCTGCCGCTTGCGGGCCCGCCGCGCGGGAACCGCGCGCCGCAGGTGTTCCAGCGTGCCCTCGCTCGGTTCGACGTCCTCGACCGCCCGGTGCAGCAGCCGGCGCAGCGCCAGTTCGTCCGGGCCGAGTCCGCCGGGAGTTTCGCCGTCTCCCGCCGGGCCAGTGGCGCCAGGCGTACCGGGAGCCGCTTCGGGGTGCGTCACCGAAGCCGTACCGGAAGGCGCTGCGGAGTGGCTCACCGAAGGCGTTCGCGGGTTCGCCGCCGGGGCTGCCGCTCGGGCCGTCTCGGGGGTCCGGGCCGTCTCCGAGGCGCCTGCCGGGCCGGAGGGTCCTGCCGTGTCGGAGGGTCCTGCCGTGTCGGAGGGTGGGGCCGTGTCGCAGGCGCGTGCCGTGCCGGGGGTGGCCCCGGGGGCTTTCGCGGGAGGCTCTGCGGCGGGCGGTGCCGGGGGCGCGGGGCTCTCGGCGGAGGTCTTCTCGGGGCTCTGTGCGGGCGCTTCGCCCTCGGGGTCCGGGCCCTTTGGCTCAGGGCTGTCGTTCACGGTTCCGTTCCCAGCGTGCGTCGGCGTGTGGTGGTGCTGCTCCGGCCGCGTCGGCTCGTGCCACGCGTAGGGCTCGTGGCGCTCGTGCGAGTCGCGCCCTTCGGCGTTCTCCCTCATGCCCGCGCCTCCATGGCGATCATGCCTGCGCCTCCATGGCACTCATGTGCGCCTGTGGCGGTCATGTCCGTGCCTCCATGGCGATCCGGAGCGCGGCGATGCCGCGCGAGCCGTACGCCTTCACCGACCCGAGGGATATCCCGAGGGTCTCGGCGACCTGTGCCTCGGTCATGTCCGCGAAGTAGCGCAGCACCAGCACCTCGCGCTGCCTGCGCTGCAGGCCCTTCATCGCCTTGATCAGCGAGTCGCGCTCCAACTGGTCGTAGGCGCCCTCCTCCGCACTGGCCATGTCCGGCATCGGCTTGGACAGCAGCTTGAGGCCGAGGATGCGGCGGCGCAGCGCCGAACGGGAGAGGTTGACGACCGTCTGACGCAGGTAGGCGAGCGTCTTCTGCGGGTCGCGGACGCGTTTGCGCGCGGAGTGGACGCGGATGAACGCCTCCTGGACGACGTCCTCGCAGGAGGCCGTGTCGTCGAGGAGGAGCGCCGCCAGGCCCAGCAGGGAGCGGTAGTGCGCGCGGTAGGTCTCGGTGAGGAGATCGACGGTGGTGCCGGCCGCGACGGTGTCGTCGGCGGCGTCACGCTGGTTCGGTATGCGGGCGGGCCGCGCGGCGGGCACGGGGGAGATCACCGGCATGCCACCGGCCGGGCCGGGCGCGCCGGACGGCCCGGACCCACCGGGGAGCCCGGGTCTACGCGGTCGGAGCGCCGCGCGGGGCGGCCGCAGGGCGGCGCCGCGGGTCGCCGCACTGAAGTCGAGAACCTCTGCCACGCCAGTTGGACTCGCCTGCCCCCTCGGGGGTTGTACGCGCCGGTCGTCACTTTCGCGCCGGGCGGGTCCGCCGGCGCGTGCGACGACGGTCTCGCGTCAGGCAGCACAACAGCCGGTGCCCCACATGCCCTCATGCGTCCCGCTCTTCCCTTTGTCGCGGCATCCCGCGAAGCGACCGGGGCGTCCCCACGCCCCTCGGCGTCCCCACGCCCCCGGCAGGCGCCCGCAAAGACGCCTGCCGCCCTGCGCGCGGTTGCGCAGGGCGGGAGGGGAAATCTTCGGACGCCGAGGCAGCACGGATCAAGTGGCGGGGATCACCGTGTGGTCCACACCTCTTACACAGATCCTACAAAGGAGGCTGCCTCTGGCCAGGACTTTTCTCCGGGTGAGGACCGGATGTCGCCCGGAGTTCACTTCCCGGCCGGAGCGGCCCCCTCCGGCTCGGCGGCCACCAGTTCGGCGATCTGCGCCATGTTGAGCGCGGCGCCCTTGCGCTGGTTGTCGCCGCAGACGAAGAGTTCGAGCGCCGTGGGGTCGTCGAGCGCGCGCCGCACCCGGCCGACCCAGGTGGGGTCGGTGCCGACCACGTCGGCGGGCGTGGGGAACTCGCCCGCGGCGGGGTCGTCGCAGAGGACCACCCCGGGAGCGGTGGCGATGATCTCGCGGGCCCTGTCGACGGTGACCTCGCCCTCGAAGCGGGCGTGCACGGTGAGGGAGTGGGTGGTGATCACCGGGACGCGTACGCAGGTGACGGCGACCGGCAGCTGCGGCAGGCCGAGGATCCGGCGGGACTCGTCCCGCAGCGTCATCTCCTGCGAGGACCAGCCGTCGTCGCACAGCTCCCCGGCCCACGGCACCACGTTCAGCGCGACCGGCTCCGGGAAGGGCCCGGTGTCGTCCCCGACGGCCCGCCGCACGTCGCCGGGGCCGGTCCCCAGTTCCGTGCCGGCGACCAGGGACAACTGGCGGCGCAGCGTCCGCACGCCCTCCTGTCCGGCCTGGCTCACCGCCTGGTAGGAGGAGACGACCAGCTCACGCAGCCCGAACTCGGCGTGCAGCGCGCCCAGCGCCACGATCATGGTCAGCGTGGTGCAGTCGGGGCTGGCGACGACGGAGCGCGGACGGCGCCGCAGGGCGTGCGCGTTGACCTCGGGGACGACGAGCGGCACCTCGGGGTCGGCGCGGAAGGCACCGGAGTTGTCCACGACGACCGCGCCGCGGGCGGCGGCCACCGGCACCCACCGGGCGGCGACCTCGCCGGGGACGTCGAACAGGGCGATGTCCACCCCGTCGAAGGCGTCCTCGGTGAGCGCGAGGACCTCGACCTCCTCGCCGCGCACGGCCAGCTTGCGGCCGGCCGAGCGCGGGGAGGCGATGAGGCGGATCTCGCCCCAGACGTCCGCGCGCTGGGACAGGATCCGGAGCAGGACCGTGCCGACGGCCCCGGTCGCTCCCACGACCGCGAGCGTCGGTCGGTCGGTCATCGTCGTACGCCTCCGTGCCGGGGGCCCGGGCCGTGGACGGTCATCGTCCGGTGCCGCCGTAGACGACGGCCTCGTCGCTGTCGGAGTCGAGCCCGAAGGCGGTGTGCACGGCGCGCACGGCCTCCGCCACGTCGTCCTTGCGGGTGACCACCGAGATACGGATCTCGGACGTCGAGATCAGCTCGATGTTCACGCCCGCGTCGGACAGCGCGGTGAAGAAGTCGGCCGTGACGCCCGGGTTGGTCTTCATGCCCGCGCCGACCAGGGAGATCTTGCCGATCTGGTCGTCGTAGCGCAGCGAGTCGAAGCCGATGCCGGGACGGTTCTTCTCCAGCGCGTCGATGGCCTTGCGGCCCTCGGCCTTGGGCAGCGTGAAGGAGATGTCCGTCAGACCGGTGGAGGCGGCGGACACGTTCTGCACGACCATGTCGATGTTGATCTCGGCATCGGCGATCGTGCGGAAGATGGAGGCGGCCTCGCCGGGCTTGTCCGGGACGCCGACGACCGTGATCTTGGCCTCGGAGGTGTCGTGCGCGACACCGGAGATGATGGCCTGCTCCACCTGCTGTTCCCCTTGCTCACTCGGCTGCCGAATCGGCTCGCTGCTGACCCACGTGCCCTGCAGCCCGCTGAAGGAGGAACGGACGTGGATCGGGATGTTGTACCGGCGGGCGTACTCCACACAGCGGTGGAGCAGCACCTTGGACCCGGAGGCGGCCAGTTCGAGCATGTCCTCGAACGAGATCCACTCGATCTTCCGGGCCTTCTTCACCACGCGCGGGTCGGCGGTGAACACGCCGTCCACGTCGGTGTAGATCTCGCAGACCTCGGCGTCCAGGGCGGCGGCCAGCGCCACGGCCGTGGTGTCGGACCCGCCGCGCCCCAGCGTGGTGATGTCCTTCTTGTCCTGGCTCACGCCCTGGAAACCGGCCACGATGGCGATGTTGCCCTCGTCCAGCGCGGTCCGGATGCGGCCCGGGGTGACATCGATGATCCGGGCTTTGTTGTGGACCGAGTCGGTGATGACACCTGCCTGGCTGCCCGTGAAGGACTGGGCCTCGTGGCCCAGGTTCTTGATCGCCATGGCCAGCAGCGCCATGGAGATCCGCTCCCCGGCGGTCAGCAGCATGTCGAACTCCCGGCCGGCGGGCATCGGGGATACCTGCTCGGCGAGATCGATCAGCTCGTCCGTCGTGTCGCCCATCGCGGAGACCACGACAACCACCTGGTTGCCGTTCTTCTTGGCTTCCACGATCCGCTTGGCGACGCGCTTGATGCCCTCGGCATCGGCTACGGAGGAGCCTCCGTACTTCTGCACGACAAGGCCCACGTGCGCTCCTCGCTCAGTCCGTGTCTGCCGCGCCTGCGCATGTGCAGTGCGGTCGACTCAGTCTATCGAGCGCCCGAATTTCCCCTCTGCGATACCGCATGCTGAGACCCCCGGCGCCCGCTTACCAGGACGGCTCATGCCCAGGGCACGGATCCGCACGCGGAACGTGGGCGGCGTCACAGCCGCGTCCGTCCCCCGGGCGGGGAGGCGGAAGCCGCCGGGCAAGCCCTCGCCGGCCGCCCCGCGGCGGGCGTCACTGCGCGCGGCCGAGCCCCAGCGGTCCGCCGATCTCCTCCGCCATGACCTGGCCCGCCTCGAACTCCAGGACCTCGTCGCCCATGTCCTGGTCGGTGTCGAGGCCGTCGAGTTCCGCCAGCGGCTGGTTGAGGCGGACGTGGGCGACCAGGGACTGCAGGGCGCGCAGGGCCGCCGACGCGGTGCCTCCCCAGTTGGAGAAGTAGGAGAACTGCCACCACCACAGCGCCTCCGTGGTGCGGCCCGCCCGGTAGTGGGCCATGCCGTGGCGCAGGTCCGTGACGACGTCGGCGAGGTCGTCGGAGATACGGGCGGGGACCGGAGCGCGGCGCGGCTCGTAGGGGTCGAAGACCTCGGAGTAGACGTCGATGGGCTCCAGCAGGCGGGCCAGGTTCTCGCGGAGGATGTCCACGTCCTGCTCGGGGCCCGGGTCGGGCTCGTAGCGCTCGTCGGGGACGATGTCCTCGTGCGCGCCGAGCCGGCCGCCGGCCAGCAGGAGCTGGGACACCTCCAGGAGGAGGAAGGGCACCGCGGAGTCCGGTTCGTCGCCCTTGGCGACCTCGGTGACGGCGACCAGGAAGCTCTCGATCTGGTCGGCGATCTGGACCGCGAAGTCGTCGGGGTTCTGGCTGGTCGCGTGCAGCGTGGCGTCAGACATCTAGGAGTCGTCTCCCCTCGAAGGCGCGGCCGAGGGTGACCTCGTCCGCGTATTCCAGGTCGCCGCCCACCGGGAGGCCGCTGGCCAGGCGGGTGACCTTCAGGCCCATGGGCTTGATCATGCGGGCGAGGTACGTCGCCGTCGCCTCGCCCTCCAGGTTCGGGTCCGTGGCCAGGATGAGTTCCGTGACCGTGCCGTCCGCGAGGCGGGCCAGCAGCTCCCGGATGCGCAGGTCGTCGGGGCCCACGCCCTCGATGGGGCTGATCGCCCCGCCCAGGACGTGGTAACGGCCCCGGAACTCACGCGTCCGCTCGATCGCGACGACGTCCTTGGGCTCCTCGACGACGCAGATGACGGCCCGGTCGCGGCGGCTGTCGCGGCAGATGCCGCACAGCTCCTCCTGCGCCACGTTGCCGCAGACGGCGCAGAAGCGGACCTTCGCCTTCACCTCCGTCAGGGCGTGGGCCAGGCGCCGCACGTCGGCCGGTTCCGCCTGCAGGATGTGGAAGGCGATCCGCTGCGCGCTCTTGGGACCGACGCCGGGCAGCCGCCCCAGTTCGTCGATGAGGTCCTGGACCACGCCTTCGTACACCGGACAGCCGTCCTTCCTGAGTGGTGCTTCGGTACGTACCGTAGTTGCCCGCGGGCCGCCTAGAAAGGCAGTCCGGGGATGCCGCTGCCGCCGCCGAGACCCTGGGCGAGCGGGCCGAGCTTCTGCTGCTGGAGGGTCTGGGCGTTCTCGTTGGCCGCCTGGACGGCGGCGACGACCAGGTCCGCGAGGGTCTCGGTGTCCTCGGGGTCCACGGCCTTCGGGTCGATCTTCAGGGCGCGCAGCTCGCCGGCGCCGGTGACGGTGGCCTTCACCAGGCCGCCGCCCGCCTGCCCGTCGACCTCGGTCTGCGCCAGTTCCTCCTGGGCCCGCGCCAGGTCCTGCTGCATCTTCTGGGCCTGCTGGAGCAGCTGCTGCATGTTGGGCTGGCCACCACCGGGAATCACGATCAGCTCCTGCTTTCGTACGGCATGTCCGGGCGCCCCGGTGGGTGCTCCGGGTGTCCGGGCGGGGTCCGTCCGCCGGCGCGCGTCCGGCGATTCCCCGCTGGCACGAGCCTACGTGCTCCGGGCGGGCGGCGCCCCGCCACTCTTTCGAGTGAGTCCCCGGTGAGTCCTATACCTGATCAAGCCCCCCTTCCGGGCGGAAAAGCGGCGCTTCCCTCCTCTCCGCCACCCGTTGGAGGGTAGGAAGGGGTCCGGCGTGTCAGCCGGCGTCACAGCCCGTGATCGGAATGATCGGAAAGCGGTCGGCGGAGCATCACAGAACGTGATCAGTAGGGAGTGCCGGGTGGGTCAGCCGGAGATGCAGCCCGAGCGTCCGCCTCGGGACGGGCGGGGCGACGGTACGGCCGGGCTGCGGCCGGGGGACCTGACCGGCCGGGCGCTGCCGCTCGGCGACTGGGGCGATCCCGCCCAGCGGCTGGACGAGCTGTACCGCTGGGTGGAACGCGGCGCCCTGCAGACCGCGGCCTGGTACCTCGCGGAGCGGGTGTGGAAGCGGCGCGGTGCCCGGGTGCTGCGGTGCGGGGCCGCGGCGGGGGCGCTGGCCGGGGCGGCACTGCCGCTGCTGGACCTGACCGGGATGCTCGGCGGGGCCGCGCCGTGGGGATACCTGGCGCTGCTGCTGTCGGTGGCGTGCGTCGGGGCCGACCGGTACTTCGGGGTGACCTCGGGATGGATGCGGGACGTGGCGACCGCCCAGGCCGTGCAGCGACGCCTCCAGATGCTCCAGTTCGACTGGGCCTGCGAGAGCGTGCGTGAGGTGCTGGGCCCGGCCGAGGGCACGGCGGGCGAGGCCGCCGAGCGGTGCCTTGGGGTGCTGCGGCGGTTCTCGGAGGACGTGACCGAGCTGGTGCGCACCGAGACGGCCGGCTGGATGGCGGAGTTCCGCGTCGGGGCGGCGCCGATGGGGCTCCAGTCGGCGGTGCCGGGCGGCGCGCGGCCCGAGACGGGCGGCGCCGGGCCGGGCCGCCTGCCGCAGCCGCCGGGCGGGGCACGGCCGAACATGCCCCGGCAGCGGCCACCGGAACCGCGGTGAGGGGACGATCGCCGGCTCGGGTGCCGCAGCGGACGCCGGCCGGGCGGTCTGGCCACTGCCGGCAGACCGCCTTGTCGTACGTCAGCCGGCAGACCGTCTTCTCGTACGTCAGCCACCCACCGTCTCGCCCGTCGGCCGTCAGCCGTGGTTGCCGTCCGGCAGGCGCCCACCGTCCCGCCCGTCAGCCGCTCGCCTTGTCGTACGTCAGCCGCTCGCCTTGTCGTACGTCAGCCGTTCGCCGCTGTCCTTGTTGATGCGCTGGAGGCCGCCGTCCGGCAGCAGGACGATCTGGGTGGCCGCGCCCGGCTTGCACGCGCTGCCCGGCCCGGCCGCGACCGTCGAGGGACCGATCTCCAGCGGACCGGCGGTACCCGGCTGCCCGGTGAGCCGGGCCTCGAACACGCAGTGGTACGTGCCGCCGGACTCGGTGGGACCGTCGGCGACCAGGGTGAACACGGGGTCCCCGACCCGGCCCTGCCTGATGGTGAGCCGCCGGGGGTGCGCGCCGAGCGCGCTGTCGATCGACGACTTCCAGGTGCCGAGGTACCCCGCCGGGACCGCACCGTCCGAGGGGGCGGCCGAGCCGGACCCGGACGCCGTGGGGGACGGACCGGTCGTGGTGAGCGTCGGGGACGGGCCGGGCCCGCCGCGGTCGTCGTGGCCGCCCCGCATCACGGCGTAGACCGAGCCGCCCGCGCCGAGCGCGACCACCAGCGCGACGGCGAGGAGCGCCGCGGTGGACGTACCGCCGCCGCGCGGCGCGCGCTGCTCCTGAAACGGGCCGGGGCCGGGGAGCGGATGCCCGTACCCCGAGCCGTACGGCGAGTGCCCGTACGCCGGGGTCGCGCCGAGGGCGCCATACGCCGGGGTCGCGCCGAGGGCACCGGGCGCCGGAGTCGCGCCTAGGGCGCCGGGCGGGTGGTGGGCCCCTGCGGCGGACGCGGCGGACGCCGGACCGCCGTCGGCCTGACCGTGCTGCCGGGCCCCGTGCGTCGGGTGTGCGGGCGTCGGGTGCTCGGGCGCCGGGTGTGCGGAGGCGGTTCCCGGCGGGGGTGTCCGTCCGGCGGCCACGGCCGGCGGACGGTCCGCCGCTGCGTGGTCCCGGTCGCCGGGCTGCCGGGGCGACGGCAGAGCGGAGGCGACGGCGCCGGACACGGGGACCGTCGCGGGCCCTGCCCCCGGGGCGGGTTCCGGGTTCACCCGGCCCGGCCGGTTCCCGGCGTGCGCCGGGTAATCCGGGTGCCCCTGGCCCTCCCGGCCCTCCGGCCGCTCGGACCCCTCCGGCTGCCCGGGCCCCTGCGGCCCCTGCGGGGAGGGCTCCTGAGACGCGGCGGCGGCCGGCACGGTGACGTCGTCCTGCGCCGCCCCCGGCACCGTCTCCGCCGCACCCCCCGGCCCCTCGGGGTGCTCCGCGTCCAGCAGCCGCACCGCGTGCCGGCCGAGCTGGGCCACCAGGGCGCTCGGCAGCCACGGGTCGCGGAACCGCCCGTCGCCCACCGTGTCCCCGGCACCGGTGCTCCGGATGATCTGCTCCGGCGAGGGCCGGGCCGCCGGGTCCTTCCTCAGACACGCGCGGACCAGGTCGACGATGCCCTCCGGCAGGGCCTCCAGGTCGGGTTCCTCCTGGGCGATGCGGAACATCAGCGCGTGCCCCCCGCTGTCGGCGGTGCCGAAGGGGAGCGTGCCGGTCGCCGCGTAGGCGAGCACGGAACCGAGGCAGAAGACGTCGCACGCGGGCGTGAGCCGGTCGCCGCGCACCTGCTCGGGCGCCATGAAACCGGGCGAGCCGACCAGTGCCCCGGTCCGGGTGAGCCCGCCGTCGGTGACGGTCTCCAGGGCCCGCGCGATGCCGAAGTCGATGACGCGCGGCCCGTCGATGGTGACGAGCACGTTGGACGGCTTGAGGTCGCGGTGGACGAGGCCGGCCGCGTGGATGTCCCTGAGCGCGGCGGCGAGACCGGCGGCGAGGACGCGCACCGACCGCTCGGGCAGCGGGCCGTGGTCGTGGCCGACGATCCGCTGGAGACTGGGCCCGGCGACGTACCCGGTGGCGACCCACGGCACGGCGGCCTCGGTGTCCGCGTCCAGCACGGGTGCGGTCCAGGTCCCGCCGACCCGGCGCGCGGCCCGTACCTCCTGGCGGAAGCGGGCCCGGAACTCCTCCCGCTGCGCCAGGTCCTGCCGCACCACCTTCACGGCGGCCGTACGGCCCCGGTCCGAGCGGGCCAGGTACACCTGCCCCATGCCGCCGGCACCGAGCCGCGCCAGCAGCCGGTACGCCCCGATCTCCCGCGGATCGCCGGGCCCGAGCCTGTCCATGGCCCAACCGCCTCCCCGATGTCCCCCGCTGCGCCCCTGCACGTCAGCCCGAGGATAGTGCGGCGGCCCGGGGCGGACAGCGGGCCGCTGTCTACGGTTCCGTAACAGCCGCCGGCGCGACGGCCGCGGTCCGCCGGCGCCCGCGGCCCGCACCACGGCGTCGACAACCTGTCGTCAATTCCCCGCTCCCGCAGACAGGGCGCCGATACCGGCTCCACCGCGCGCCCCTCTACGCTCGCCGTATGACCCCTCAGCCCTCCCCCGCCCGCCGGACCCCGCAGCCGGACCCCGAGGCCGGTGCCGCCGTGAAGGCCGCCGACCGCGCGCACGTGTTCCACTCCTGGTCCGCGCAGGACCTGATCGACCCGCCGGCGGTGGCCGGTGCCGAAGGGTCGTACTTCTGGGACTACGACGGCAGGCGCTACCTCGACTTCGCCAGCGGGCTCGTCTTCACCAACATCGGCTACCAGCACCCCAAGGTCGTCGCCGCGATCCAGGAGCAGGCCGCGACCATGGCCACCTTCGCTCCCGCCTTCGCCGTCGAGGCCCGCTCGGAGGCGGCGCGGCTGGTCGCCGAGCGGACCCCCGGCGACCTGGACAAGATCTTCTTCACCAACGGCGGCGCCGACGCGGTCGAGCACGCGGTGCGGATGGCGCGGCTGCACACCGGGCGGCCCAAGGTGCTGTCGGCGTACCGGTCGTACCACGGCGGCACCCAGCAGGCCGTGAACATCACCGGTGACCCGCGCCGCTGGGCCTCCGACGACGGCGCGGCCGGGGTCGTGCACTTCTGGGCGCCCTTCCTCTACCGTTCCCGCTTCTACGCCGAGACGCAGGAGCAGGAGTGCGCACGGGCCCTGGAGCACCTGGAGACGACGATCGCCTTCGAGGGGCCCTCGACCGTCGCCGCGATCATCCTGGAGACCATCCCGGGCACGGCCGGGATCATGGTGCCGCCGCCCGGCTACCTCGCCGGGGTGCGGGAGCTGTGCGACAAGTACGGGATCGTGTTCATCCTCGACGAGGTGATGGCCGGTTTCGGGCGGACCGGTGAGTGGTTCGCGGCGGACCTGTCGGGCGTCGTGCCGGACCTGATGACCTTCGCCAAGGGCGTGAACTCGGGGTACGTGCCGCTGGGCGGCGTGGCGATCTCCGGCGAGATCGCGCAGACGTTCGGCAAGCGCCCCTACCCCGGCGGTCTGACGTACTCCGGGCATCCGCTGGCCTGCGCGGCGGCCGTCGCGACGATCGGCGTGATGGCCGAGGAGGGCATCGTGGAGAACGCGAAGCGGCTCGGGGCCGAGGTCGTGGAACCGGGCCTGCGCGAGCTGGCCGAGCGGCACCCGAGCGTCGGCGACGTGCGCGGTGTCGGCATGTTCTGGGCGCTGGAGCTGGTGAAGAACCGCGAGACCCGCGAACCGCTGGTGCCGTACAACGCGGCCGGCGAGGCGAACGCGCCGATGGCGGCCTTCGGCGCCGCCGCCAAGGCACACGGCCTGTGGCCCTTCATCAACATGAACCGGACGCACGTCGTCCCGCCGTGCACCGTGACCGAGGCCGAGCTGAAGGAGGGCCTGGCGGCCCTGGACGCGGCGCTGTCCGTGGCCGACGAGCACACGGAGCACTGAGCAGCACGGAGGGCGCTGCTCAGCACGGAGCGCTGAGCAGCACTGAGCAACGCGCGTAACCCGAACGCGTAAGGTGGCGTGCTCGTACACATCCACTCGTACGAGTGGATGAGCAGACAGGCGTACGAGCACGACGTACGAGCAGATGTACGCGTACGCCACCGCCCGCGTGAGGGAGACGCCCCGACCATGCCCGGCATCAGCGGCACCGGCGCCGTGACGCGCAGCACCCTGCGCCAGCAGATCGCGGACGCGCTCCGGGACGAGGTGCTGGCCGGGCGGCTGGAGCCGGGGCGGGAGTTCACGGTCAAGGAGATAGCCGAGCAGTACGGCGTGTCCGCGACTCCGGTGCGCGAGGCGCTGGTGGACCTGTCCGCGCAGGGCCTGCTGGAGGCCGACCAGCACCGCGGTTTCCGGGTGCGCGAGTACTCCGCGGCCGACTTCCGCGAGATGATCGAGGCCCGCGCCCTGGTCACCGACAGCATGTTCCGCGCCCTCGCCGCCGCGGGCGGCGCCCGGCACGGTGAGGGCGCGGGCGGCGGTGACGGCGGCGCGGACGGCGAGTCCGGCGCGGGCGCGGGGTCCGGCCTGAGCGCCCGCGCGCAGGCGTTCCTGCGGGAGGTTCCGGGCCCGCGCACGGCGGCCGTGCTCGCCGGGGTGCGCCGGCGCGGCGAGGAGGCCCAACGCGCGGCCACCGCGGGCGACCTGACGGTGCTGATCGGCTACGACCTGCGGTTCTGGCGCGAGCTGAGCGCCCTGTACGGCAACGCCCACCTCGGCGACTTCCTGCACCGGCTGCGGGTGCAGTCCTGGGTGTGCGCGGTGCAGCACCTGCGCCGGCTCGGCGACCTGCGCGGTGTCCTGTGGTGCGGCCACACCGAACTCGTCGATGCCCTGGTGCAACGCGACATCCCGGCGGCCCGGGCGCTCGTCGCCGCCTACAACACCCACGCCCTGGCTCTGGTGGAGCGGCTGTCCGCCGGGTGAACCGGGCGGTGGACGGGCGGGGGGTGGGTATGGGACCTGCACGGGGGGAGCCGACCCACGCCGCACCGACTACCCTCGTTGACCACCGTGCTTCCCGTGTGCTTCACGCTGAGTGAGGAGTCCTCTTTGGCCTGTGACCTGTGGCTGGTACCGCTCGTGGACGTGTTGTGCCACACCCCCGACAACCCGTTCGCCGAGGAACTCGCGCAGTACAACAAGGTGCTGGCGGACAACGCGCTCCCGCCGGTGCCGGTGTACCAGTACATGCCGGGCCTGTCCGGGGACGTCGCGCCGGTGGCCGGCTTCGACTACGACGCGCTGCACTTCCTGCGCCGCGCCCACCTGCTCCAGCTCTGCGGCCTGCCGCTCACCCCGGTCGACGAACTGGGCGGCGACTACGAGCAGTTGCTGGAGATGTTCGAGTCGACGGCCCAGCAGTCCCACCTGGTCTGGCACTACGACCACGCGGGCGCCTACGTCCCCGTGGACTTCCCGCACCCCCTGTCCAACGACGAACTCCTCGCCGGCGGGGGCCCGCTGGGCTCCTCCCAGGCACTGCTGCGGGAACTGGAGCAGGTGGCCCCGGCCCTCGGCATCGATCCGGCCAACCCCCCGGCGGCCCCGGCTCCGCCCCCGGGCCCCACCGAACTCGAACAGCCCGCGGCCCCGGCCCCCTACGACCCGAGCCCCTTCGCCCGCGAACGCCACGTCTGGCTGGGCCTGCACGCGGCGGCGACGCGGAGCCTGGCGCAGGGGTCGATGATCGTCTTCAGCTAGGGCTGCGACCGGAAAGGTTCACCGGCTCGGCCACGGCACCGGGGCGCGTGTTCCGTCCGGCTCGGACCGGACGGCCGCACGCCGACGGCGGCCGTCGCGCGAGGGCGACGGCCGCCGTCGGACGGTCGGAGGAACGAATTCAGATGAACGAGTTGATCTCGATCGTCTCGTCCCGGCCCGGGCCCACGCCGATCGCGGAGATCGGGGCGCCGGACATCTCCTCCAGGGCCTTCACGTAGGCCTGGGCGTTCTTCGGCAGGTCGGCGAAGGTCTTGGCCTTCGTGATGTCCTCCTGCCAGCCGGGGAGGTACTCGTAGACCGGCTTGGCGTGGTGGAAGTCGGTCTGGGAGTAGGGCAGTTCCTCGACGCGCTTGCCGTCGATCTCGTAGGCGACGCAGACCGGGATGCGCTCCCAGCCTGTGAGGACGTCGAGCTTGGTGAGGAAGAAGTCGGTGAGGCCGTTGACGCGGGTGGCGTAGCGGGCGATCACCGCGTCGAACCAGCCGCAGCGGCGGTCGCGGCCGGTGGTGACGCCGCGCTCGCCGCCGATGCGCCGCAGCGCCTCGCCGTCCTCGTCGAACAGCTCGGTCGGGAACGGACCGGAGCCGACGCGGGTCGTGTAGGCCTTGAGGATGCCGATGACCCGGCTGATCTTCGTCGGGCCCACGCCGGCGCCGGTGCAGGCACCGCCCGCGGTCGGGTTGGAGGAGGTCACGAAGGGGTAGGTGCCGTGGTCGATGTCCAGCAGCGTGCCCTGGCCGCCCTCGAAGAGGACCACCTTGTCCTGCTCCAGCGCCTGGTTGAGGACCAGCACCGTGTCGGCCACGTACGGCTTGATCTGCTCGGCGTAGCCCAGCAGCTCCTCGACCACCTGGTCCACGGCGATGGCGCGCCGGTTGTAGAGCTTGGTGAGGATCTGGTTCTTGACGTCGAGGGCCGCCTCGACCTTCTGCGTCAGGATCGACTCGTCGTACAGGTCCTGGACGCGGATGCCGACGCGGTTGATCTTGTCCGCGTAGGTCGGGCCGATGCCGCGGCCGGTGGTGCCGATCTTGCGCTTGCCGAGGAAGCGTTCCGTCACCTTGTCGACGGTCACGTTGTACGGCGTGATGATGTGCGCGTTTCCGCTGAGCAGGAGCTTCGACGTGTCGACGCCGCGCTCGTTCAGACCGCTCAGCTCGGAGAGCAGGACCGACGGGTCGACGACGACGCCGTTTCCGATGACGGGCGTACAACCGGGCGACAGGATTCCGGAAGGGAGGAGGTGCAGTGCATACTTCTGGTCGCCGACGACGACCGTGTGGCCGGCATTGTTGCCGCCCTGGTAACGCACCACATAGTCCACGGAGCCACCGAGCAGGTCGGTGGCCTTTCCCTTGCCCTCGTCACCCCACTGAGCACCGAGCAGCACAAGTGCGGGCACGCGCGTACACCCCTTCCGGGCGGGGCATGTCCAAGGTCAGGGGCGTACGCGGGTTCACCGCCGCGTACACCGTGCGACCCTCGTCGGTCGCACACCCGTCGGACCGGATGCCCCGGAATAGACGAAGCCCCTGGCGCAATAGCGCAAGGGGCTCTTGCACAAAGATGCTACCCGAGGAAGCGAGGCAGGACCGAGGTGGCGACCTATCCGACGTCCGATCCGCTGCTGGTGGTCATCGACCCGGGCGCCCGGCGGACCGACGGGGAGTCCGTACGGATCGCGAAAGACGTGCTCAGCGCGGGTGCGGCCACGAAGGTGTGCCTGCCGGACGGGCCGGAGGAGTTCGCCCGCGCGCTGGCGCGGCGCGGCTCGCGGCGGCCGGTGGTGGTCGGTGACGACCGCGCGCTGCTGCGGGCGGTGACCGTACTGCACCGCAGGCGGGAGCTGGCCGGATGTGTGCTGTCCGTCGTACCGGTCGGGGATGTCATGCACCTGGCCCGCTCACTGGGCGTGCCGACGGGGCCGGTGGCGGCGGCGCGCGCGGTGCTCGACGGGTCCGTACGCCGCCTCGACCTGCTCGTCGACGACAGCGACGGGGTGGTGCTGGGCGCGCTGCACATCCCGCCCCTCGACCTCCGGGAGGCTCCGCCGGACGACACGGCGCTGGACGCCGGGACCGGGGCGGGGGCGGGGTCCGCGACGGCGTTCGGCGGGGGCCCGGGCGGGGGCCGCGACTGGCTGCGGACCTGCCAGTCGCTGGTACGGACCCTGGTGGCCCGCCCGCCCCGGGCGGCGACCGACACGGCGCCCGCGCCCTCGCGGCTGCGGGTGGAGGTCGACGGGGTGGCCGTGGTGGACCTGGACCAGCCGGTGGAGGCGGTGTCGGTCGTCCCGGGTGCCCGGGGGATGGCCGAGGTGGAGGTCCGTCCGCTGTCGGGACCGGGCGCGGAGGCCTCGCCGCTGCTGGCCGAGGGCCGCACGGTCACCGTTTCGGGGGCGCACTTCCGCTACCGGGCGGACGCGGTGGTGTCCGGACCGGTGCGGACACGGACGTGGACGGTCCGGGAGGGAGCCTGGGGGCTCGTGGTGCCCGCACCGAGGTGAATCCGCCCCGGGCCGCCCGGTCGCGGCTTCGCGGCAGGGCACCCCGGTCCGCGCCCCGCCGCCCGCCCGGCCCGGGCCCGGTGTGGGAGCGGGAACCGGCGCCACCGAGGCCGCCGCGCTGAGGGACCGGAACCGGCACCACCGAGGCCGCCCCGCTTGCCGAGCGTTCGACCACCAGCGCGGCGGTTCCTCCGGGTGACCGGCCGGACGGGTGATCACCCCGCCTCCACGCTCAGCCCCCGCAAGCCGCGCATCACGAAGTTCGGTCGGCGCAGCGGTTCCGCCGTCAGGTGCAGGGCCGGGGCCTGTTCCAGGAGGGCCCTCATCGACGCGGCCAGCTCGATGCGGGCCAGGGGGGCGCCGATGCAGTAGTGGATGCCCGCGCTGAAGGAGATGTGGGGGTTGTCGGGGCGGGCGAGGTCCAGGCGGTCGGGGGCCGTGAACACCTGCGGGTCGTGGTTGGCCGAGCCGAAGAGCATGGCGATCTCCGCACCCCTCGGGATCGTCGTGCCGTCGATCTCGATCTCGTCCAGCACCCACCGTTCGAAGAGCTGCAACGGCGTGTCGTAGCGCATCAGCTCCTCGACGGCGGACGGGACCAGGGAGTGGTCCGCGCGCAGGGCCGCCAACTGCTCCGGGTGGCGGAACAGGGCCCACCAGCCGTTGGCCGTCGCGTTCACGGTGGCCTCGTGGCCGGCGTTCAGGAGCAGTACGGCCGTGGAGATCATCTCCTGCTCCGTGAGCCGGTCGCCCTCGTCGTGGGCCGCGATCAGCCCGGAGATCAGGTCCTCGCCCGGCTCGGCGCGGCGGACCGCGATCAGCTCCCGGAGGTACTGCGAGAACTCCACCGACGCCCGCACCGCCTTCGCCGCCGTCTCCTGCGGCGGGTTCAGCTCGTACATCCCGCAGATGTCGGCCGACCAGGGCCGCAACCGGTCCCGGTCCTGCTCCGGGATGCCCAGCATCTCCGCGATCACCGCCACCGGCAGCGGTTCGGCGACGTCCGCCAGCAGGTCGCCGCCGCCCCGGGCCACGAGCGCGGCGACGAGTTCGTTCGCCAGACGGTGGACGTACGGCTTCAGGCGCTCCACCGTCCGCGGGGTGAACGCCTTCGAGACCAGGCGCCGGATCCGGGTGTGGTCCGGCGGCTCCAGGTCGAGCATGCCGTGGTCGTTGAGGACGTGGAACGGTTCGTGCTCCGGCGGGGGCGGGGTCCGGCCGAAGTCCTCGTGCGTGAACCGGTGCTGGTAGGTGCGGCCCAGCCGCCGGTCCCGCAGCAGAGCCGACACGTCCGCGTGGTGCGGGACCAGCCACTGGTCGCTGGGCTCGTAGTAGAGCACCCGGCCCCGGGCGCGCAGCTCGGCGTAGGCGGGGTACGGGTCGGCGACGAACGCCGGGTCCCACGGGTCGAACGCGAGGTCGGATGCAGCCGTCATGGACGGACGATAGGTCGCCCGGCCGGCCCGTGCCCACCCCCCGCCGGGAGGAACCGCGGGGCGCCCCGGCTCACCAGGAGGCAGTGAGGAACTGCAGGCAGAGGGCGGTGACCGTCACCACGCACCACAGGGTGGCCCCCAGGAGCAGCGGGCGGGGGCCTGCCCGGCGCAGGGCCCCGAGGTCGGTGGACAGGCCGATCGCGGAGAGGGCCACCGTGATGAGGAAGACGGAGAGCGTGTTCAGGCCGTGGTGCGCCGCGGCCGGGACGAGCCCGACGGTGTTGGCCAGGGCGGTCAGCAGGAACCCGACGAGGAACCAGGGCACGAGCGCGAAGACGTTCGAACGGGCGGTGCCACGGGTGGGCTGGGACCGGTGCGTCGTATGAGGAGGGGCCGGAGTCGGGTGAGTCGCCTGAGCCGGATGAGCCGGCTCGGCGGGGGCGGCCGTCCGGGGCCCGGGAGCTGGGGCAGCCGCTGGAGCCGGCCGGGTCGGGGCCGCCGCGGTGGCCGCCGCCGTGGCCGTGGCGCGGCGCCTGGCCAGCGCGGCCAGGCCCAGGCAGACGGGAATGATGAGCAGGGTCCGCGTGAGCTTGACGACGACCGCGTACTGCCCCGCCTCGTCGCCGTAGGTGGTGGCCGAGGCGACCACCGAGGACATGTCGTTGACCGCGGTGCCCGCGAACAGCCCGAAGGCGTGCTGGCCCATCCCCAGCAGGTGTCCGAGGAACGGGAAGAGGAGCACCGCCGCGATGTTGAAGAGGAAGATCGTCGAGATGGCGTAGGCGACCTCGGCGCCGGCCGCCCCGATGACCGGGGTGACCGCCGCGATGGCGGAGGCCCCGCAGATCCCGGTGCCCACCCCGATGAGGGTCCGCAGGTCACCGCCGATGCCGAGCCTGCGGCCCACCAGGTACGCGGCTCCCAGGCAGGCGGCCAGCGAACCCACCATGACCGGCAGGGAACCCGCCCCGACCTCCACGACCCGCGCCAGCGACAGCTGGCACCCGAGGATGACCACCGCGAGCTGGAGGACGAACCGGCTCGCGGTGGCGATCCCCGGCTGGAACCGCGCGCCCGGACGCCGCACCGCCGCCACCAGGACGCCGATGACCACGCCGAAGACCGGACCCCCGACGACGGGGAACCGGCCGCCCGCCACGGTCGCCACCGCGGCCACGACCACCGCGAGCAGCAACCCGGGCACCTGCTTGACCTGTTTCATGATCTTCACTGTGGACAGCGGCTGACCAGGCCGGTAGCCCACTGTTCAGCGGGAGGTCATAGCCCGCGGGAATGACCGGGCCCACTGACTGGAACCGGACCCGTCCGTATGCTGAGACCATGAGTGCTCCCCCGGACGTCGAGTCGCTGCGGCTGCTGGTGCTCGTCGGAGAGCTGGGCAGCCTCGGTCGCGCCGCCGGCGAGCTGGGCATCACCCAGCCGTCCGCCAGCAAGCGGCTCTCGGCGCTGGAACGCAGGCTGGGCCTGCCGCTCGTCGACCGCACCCGGCGCGGGTCCCGGCTCACGGCCGACGGGCAGGTGGTCGCCGGGCGGGCCCAGCGCGTCCTCGACGAACTGGACGCGCTGATGACCAGCGTCGAGGCCCAGCGCGGCCGGTTCGACGCCACGCTGCGGATCGCCGCGAGCATGACCGTGGCCGAGCACCTGGTCCCGGAGTGGATCAGCGAACTCTGCACCACCCACCCGGACCTGCACGTCGGCCTGCGCGTGACCAACAGCGAGCACGTTCCCGAGCTGCTGCACGGCGGCGAGGCCGAGATCGGGTTCATCGAGTCGCCGCGCGTGCCCCGGGGCCTGCACAGCAGGACGGTGGCCACCGACCGGCTGCTCGTCGTGGTCGCGCCCACCCACCCGTGGGCCCGGCGCCGCTCCGCCCTGACCACGCGCGAACTGGCCGCCACGCCGCTCGTCGTCCGCGAGCGGGGTTCAGGGACCCGGGTCGCCCTGGAACAGGCCCTGCGCCGGGCCGGGGCCGAGGAGGCTCGCCCGGTCCTGGAACTGGGCTCGGCCACCGCCGTGCGCGGCGCGGTGATCGCCGGAACCGGTCCGGCGGTGATCAGCGAACTGGCGGTACGGACCGATGTCGCCGACGGCCGCCTCGTCCCCGTGCGCGTGGAGGGCGTGGAGCTGCGCCGCTCCCTGCGCGCGGTGTGGCCGGCCGGCCGCTCACTGGTCGGCCCGGCCGCCGACCTCCTGACCCTCGCGTCCCGCCCCCGCTGAGTCCGCCTCCGGGGCGCACGTCACCCGGCGGGCCGGGGGTTCCGCTTCACGGCCTCGACGAACGCGGCGAAGGAAGGGGCAGGGACGGAGAGGACGCCGCGGGCCGGGGCCTTGGAGTCGCGGACGGCTACCTGGGTGGAGAACGAGGCGATCTCGACACAGGCGTCGCCGTCGCCGCCTCCGGAGTAGGTGGACTTGCGCCAGTGCATTACAGCTCCTTGGTCAGTCGGAGGATCAAGTCGCGCGACGCCGTGGGGTCCAGTGACGCCGCGTGCACTCTCTTGAAGAGCTTTCGCAGTTGTTCCAGTTGAGGCTGCGCATCGATGTACGCCACCCCGGTCGGAGCATCCCGAAGTGCTGTGTCCAGCTGAGGGACCGGGCCTCCCAAGTACAGCATGGAGGCCCCGGCGCCTGCGAAGCCTTCGCGCTCGATCGGGATGACACGCACGGTGGCCTGGCCCGCCTCGATCTTGTCCAGGATGAACCGCAGTTGAGCGAGCGAGGCCCGTCGGTCAGCCACATGTACCCGCAGAGCGAACTCGTGCACGATCGTCTCGTACGGAGTCGGAGGCTCCCGCTCGATCACAGCACGGCGTTTCAACCGGTGTTCCACACGCAGAGCGACCTCGCTCTCGGCCAGCTCGGGGCGCGTGTAGGTGAACACAGAGCGCGAGTAGTCGGCGGTCTGCAGCAACCCGGGGACGTAGTGGATCACCACCTCGCGAAGGAACGCCGCATGGTGCTCGGCCTCGGCACCGTCCAGGAACACCAGGGGAAGTACGTCCCGGTACTCCTCCCACCATCCCCGCGTGCGGTCGGTCGCCATCGCGACGAGCGCTTCGATCAACGCGGAGTCCTCACAGGCGTAGTTGGCCGCCAGGCGGCGCACGCGTTTGGCGCTCACACCCACGGTGCCGGACTCGATCTGGCTCATCTGGACGGCGTCGGCCTCCAGCAGCTCTGCGGCCTCCCGGGCCGTCATGCCCGTAGCCTCTCGCAGTTTGCGCAGCTCAGCGCCCAGCCTCACGCGTCGAGCGGTGAGATGCCTCTTCGGCGGCACCTGGGCCTCCTTGCTTCAACTCCTGTGCGAGCTTCCCTCGTTCGAGCGCCAGAATACGGCAACAGGTTGCACTTTCCTAAGACTAGGAAATACCGTCGGTGACGCGACGCACACCCTGCGAAACCCCGGGGTACCGGAAGCGCACCGCTCCGTCCTGCCATGGCGGGTGCGGCAATGCCACCGCCCGGAGGCCGCCTCTCTCCTCACCTCTTCGAAACGGAGCCGCCGCATGCCCGGAAACGAGCCCTGGGAGTACTCCCTCTACATCCCCAACGATCCACGCGCCGTCACCATCAGCCGCCGCACCCTCCGTCTGATCCTCACCATGCACGGGCTGATCCGCCTCGTCGACGTCGCCGAACTGCTCGCCGCCGAGCTGATCACCAACGCCGTGCTGCACACCAAGGGCCCTGCCGCGCTGCGAGTGCGCTGGTCGGGTACCGCCTTGCGGATCGGGGCCTGGGACGCCGACCCCGAACCACCCCAGGCGCCCGAGCGGTTGACGGACCTGACCGACGACGAGGCCGGCCGGGGGCTCGGACTGGTCCGGGCCTGTGCGGACGTGTGGGGATGGCATCCCCTGTCCAGATTCGGCAACCGGGGCAAGTACGTGTGGTGCGAACTCGCCGGTCAGCCCGGTGTCACCAGCCGCGCCTCGTAGGCGAACACCGCGGCCTGCGTACGGTCCCGCAGACCCAGCTTCACCAGGACCCTGCTCACATGGGTCTTGATCGTCGACTCGGCCACCACCAGCCGCTCGGCCATCTCCGCGTTGGACAGGCCCTGCGCGATCAGGACCAGCACCTCCGTCTCCCGCTCGGTCAGGTCCCCGTACGCCGCCTGCGCGGCGGCCGGCGGACGCGGCGGCTCGGACATCCGGGAGAACTCCTTGAGCAGCCGCCGGGTGACCGAGGGGGCGAGCAGCGCCTCGCCGGCCGCCACCACCCGCACGCCCTCGGCGAGCTGCCGCGCCGAGGCGTCCTTGAGCAGGAACCCGGCGGCCCCCGCCCGCAGCGCCTGGTACACGTACTCGTCGAGGTCGAAGGTGGTCAGCACCAGCACCTTGGACGTGCCGTCCCCGGCGACGATCTCCCGTGTCGCCTCGATGCCGTTCAGCTCGGGCATGCGGATGTCCATCAGGACGACGTCCGGGGACAGCTCGCGCACCTTCGCGACCGCCTCCCGGCCGTTGACCGCCTCACCGACGACCTCGATGTCCGGCATCGCGTTGAGCAGGACCGAGAAGCCCTCGCGCACCATCATCTGGTCGTCCGCGATCAGTACCCGGATCGTGCTGTCCGTCATGCGTCTTCCTCGGTAGGTGCGGTGACGGGCAGGAACACCGCCACCTCGTAGCCGCCGTCGTCCGCCGGGCCGGCCGTCATCTCACCGTTCAGCATCGACACCCGCTCCCGCATGCCGGTGATGCCGTGACCGGCGCCGGGCGAGGGCTTCACCAGGGACGTCTCCGGGACCGGGCCGTTGACGATCCGCAGGCCGAGGCCGCCCAGCACGTAGGAGACCTCGACGCGGGCCGTCGCGCCCGGCGCGTGCCGCAGACTGTTGCTCAGGGCCTCCTGCACGATCCGGTACGCCGACAGCTCCACGCCCGGCGGGAGTTCGCGCACCGCGCCGGTCCGTACCTTCTCCACGCTCAGACCCGCCTCCCGCACGTTCGCCAGGAGCGTGTCCAGGTCGGCGAGGGTGGGCTGCGGGGCCTCCGGGGCCTCGTAGTCCTCGGCGCGGACGACACCCAGCACACGGCGCAGCTCGGTCAGGGCCGCGACCGCGTTCACCCGGATCGTGGCGAAGGCCTTCTCCAGCTCCGGCGGCGGGTCCTGGACCCGGTAGGGGGCGGCCTCGGCCTGGATGGCGACCACGGACATGTGGTGCGCCACCACGTCGTGCAGCTCGCGGGCGATGGTGGTGCGCTCCTCCAGCAGGGTGCGGCGGGAGCGCTCGTGCGCGGTGACCGTCTGCTGGGCGCTGACCGTCTGCTCGGCCTCCCTGCGTATGTGCCAGACGGTGACGCCCAGCAGGACGAAGGCCGAGACCAGCAGCATCGGTCCGGAGTTGTTCTCGAAGTGGTAGCCGAGCACGGCCTCGGCCGCGGAGCAGTAGAGCGCGGTGATCAGCCACATCCAGGCCGCTGTGCGCGGCCGGGTGCGTATGGCCACGACCGTGAGCACGGTCAGGTAGGAGATGAAGTTGGGGGGCTGCCAGGGCCACAGGCCCCAGCTGCCGGAGACGATCGACGTGCCCGCCGTCGCGGTCAGGGCCAGCCAGAAGGCCAGGGCGGGGCGGCTCAGGGTCAGCAGCGGCGGGACCAGGACCGCGAGGGCGTAGAGCGGGGCGGTGACGCTGCCCTGGGCGTTCAGCCACGCGGCGATCATGGTCAGCACGCCGACGGCCGCCACCAGGGTGTGCGGGGTCCAGGCCGCGTATCCCCGGATGCGGCCCGGCAGCCGTCCGGCCAGCGGGCCGCCGGTGTTCATCGGGGGCAGCGGGCGGTACGCGGAGGCGCCGTGGAACAGGTCCTCGCGCAGTCCGCGCAGCGCGTTGGCCGCCAGCCGGTACTCGGGGCTGCGGGGCTTGTACGGGCTGAACGCGCCGTCCGGCGCCGTCTGCGTCTGAGTCGTCTCGGTCACGATGAGAACGGTAGGCGGCGGCGCGGACCGCGGTCGTCCCCTTTGAGAGGGGTCCTGCGGGCTCCCTCTCAGGTACTACGGGTACGGCCCGGATCGCCGTCAGGACCGCCGGTCAGTGCCCCGAGGGCCGCACCAGGCCCGACTCGTACGCGAACACCGCCGCCTGCGTGCGGTCGCGCAGCCCCAGTTTCACCAGGATGCGGCCGACGTGGGTCTTCACCGTCTGCTCGGCGACGACCAGGTGTTCGGCGATCTCCGCGTTGGACAGGCCCTGGGCGATCAGGGTGAGCACTTCCGTCTCGCGTTCGGTGAGGTCGCCGACGCGGGCCTTCAGGGGGGTGCGGGGTCTGCCGTTCATCCGGGAGAACTCGGCGATCAGTCTGCGGGTGATCCCCGGCGCCAGCAGCGCGTCACCGGCCGCGATCACCCGGACCGCCTCGGCCAGCTGGTCGGCGGAAGCGTCCTTCAGCAGGAAGCCGGACGCGCCGGCGCACAGCGCCTCGTACACGTACTCGTCGAGGTCGAAGGTGGTCAGCACCAGCACCCTGGTGCCCGGCGTCTCGGCGGTGACCCGGCGGGTCGCCTCGATGCCGCTCATCTCCGGCATGCGGATGTCCATGAGGACGACGTCCGGGGCGAGTTCGGTGACCTTGGCGACGGCGTCGGCACCGTCCACGGCCTGGCCGATCACCTCGATGTCCGGCTGGGTGTTGAGCAGCACGGTGAAGCCCTGCCGGACCATCTGCTGGTCGTCGGCGATGAGAACGCGGATGCTGCCGCTGCTCATGGGGTCTCTTCTCCTGTCGGGGGCGGTGGGGCCGGTCTGGCGGTCACCTGCGGGGCGCGGGACGTGTCCGGTGGCTCGACGACGAAGACGGGAGCGGCGGCCGGGTCGGGGTACTCGACGGGCAGGCCGAACGGACCGGTGTCCGCCAAGGGGGCCGTGCCGTCGCGGGGCAGGAAGGCCGTGACGGCGAAGCCGCCGTGCAGTGTCCTGGCCGCGGTGACGTGGCCGCCCAGCATGGCCGCCCGCTCGCGCATGCCCAGCAGCCCGTGCCCGGCGCCCGGGGAGGGTGCGACGGGCTGCCGCGGGCGGGAGTTGACCACGCTCAGGTACAACCCGTCGGGGATGTGCGTGACCTCCACACGGACCGTCGAACCGGGGGCGTGCCGCAGGGCGTTGCTGAGGGCCTCCTGGACGATGCGGTACGCCGACAGCTCCACGCCCGGCGGATAGGGCAGCGGCCGGTTCCGGGAGTCCTCCGTCTCCAGGACGACCGCCAGTCCGGCGGCGCGCGTGTTCTCGACCAGGGCGCCGAGCCGGTCGAGCGTGGGCTGCGGGCCCTGCGGCGCCACCCCGGTGCCCGGCTCGCCGAGACCGTAAGGGTCCTCGGGGTTGGGCGAGCGCAGCACACCGAGCACGCGGCGCAGTTCGGCCAGTGCCTCCAGCGCGTTCTGCCGGATGCCGGCGAGGTTCTCCTTCAGCTCGTCGGAGGGGTTCTCCGTCAGGTGCGGGGCGACCTGCGCCTGGATGGAGATGACCGACATGTGGTGGGCGACCACGTCGTGCAGCTCACGGGCGATCCGGCTGCGCTCCTCCAGCAGGGTGCGGCGGGCCCGCTCCTCGGCCGTGATCGTCGTCTGCTCGACGAGCTGACTGCGCGCCTCGCGCAGGCCGCGCAACGCGGTGCCGACGAGGACGGCCACAGCGAACAGGGCGAAGGCGGACAACCCGCTCCCCGTGAAGCGGTCGGCGCCGAGGACGCCTTCCAGCCCGTAGGTCGTCAGGCCGGTGACCAGCAGGGCCGCGACCGCGCGGCCGGCGGGCACACGCAGTGCGAGCAGGAGCAGCACGGCGACGTGCACCGCCATCTCCGGTGTCGTCCACGGCCAGCTGGGCCCGTCCGTCACTCCCGGCACGCTTCCAGGCACAGGGGCGGGCTGCGGGAGGCCCGAATGGGACACCATGAGGGACTCACGGCCGAGCAGCGCGGTGAACACCACGGCGCTCAGCGACAGCAACCAGGCCGGAACCGGCCGCCACAGCGCCAGGACGACCGCTGTGGCCTGGACGAGTCCGGTGGCGAAGCCCACCTGTGCGGTGAGCCGGTAGTTGTGGGCGATGTCCTGGCCGCCCCCCAGCGGCAGGAACAGGGCGAGCCAGAGGACGACGAGGTAGGCCAGGCCCCGCAGCCAGCGGTACTTCGACAGGGGCGGGGAGAGCGGCGAGGGGCGGTCACCCAGTGTCGTACGGAGGCGTCGGAGCACGCCGCCCACCCTAGACACCGTGCGGCCTTCGTTGTTTCGCCCGGCTCCCGCCCCGGTGGAGGCGGACCACCCTGGCCGGCCCGCTCCTGGCGCGGCGCGGGCCGTGCTCGCAGCCGCGGAACGCCGCCCAGCACACCGCCAGGGCCAGCGTGAACACCGGGAGCCAGGCCAGGCGGGCCGCCACCCAGCCCAGGCCGTCGGGGGCGGTGTGCAGGCCGGGAAGGCGGCCCGCGAGGGTGCCCATGGCCGTGGTCGCCATCAGGGCGGTCTGGTGCCACAGGAAGACGGTCATCGCGGAGAGGTTGACCAGGGCGACGGCCGCCCAGGCCGGCGGGCGGCGCATCACGCGGGCGAGCCGCTCCCGCAGCAGCAGGGCCAGGCCGCACTGGGCCACACCGAAGGTGACGGCGGCCAGGGTCGGCGGATCGAGGTTGGAGACCGCCGCCCCCGGGACACCGACCATCGACGCCGGATACCCGGCCCAGGCGACCAGCGCGGCCGTCGCCGCCGCACCGCCGGCCAGCAGCAGCCGGCCCGCACGGCGGCTGTCCAGTTCGCCGCGGGTCCAGGCCGCTCCGAGGGTGTACGGCACGAGCCAGCCCGCCGGCAGGTTCAGCCAGCCGAGCCAGTCCGGCGCGCCGAGGCCGAAGCGGAGGAGGTCCACGTGCAGGACGACGGCCAGCGGCCACAGCGGGCTGAGCCGGGTCAGCAGCGGGGTCGCGGCCGTCAGCGCCGCGAAGACCAGCAGGAACCACAGGGGGGAGAGCGCCAGCTTGACCAGGGTGCGGACCGTGCCCGGGTCCGCACCGTTCAGCAGGAGGGCGGCCGCCACCGTGGCCCAGAGGGCCAGGACGGCGGCGGCCGGCTTGAACAGGCGGGACAGCCGGGCGCGCAGCCACCGCGGATAGCTGATGCCGCGGGCCTGGGCGGACGCATGGCTCCGAGTGGCCACGTGGCCGCCGACCAGGAAGAAGACGGCCAGGGTCTGGAAGACCCAGGAGACGGGCGCCAGCCAGGGCATGGAGTGCAGAGGGCTCGCGGTGTGCAGCCTCGGGTGGGGATGGGTGCCGGTATCGGCGACCAGCGCCGTGACCAGCCAGTGGCCCAGGACCACGCCGAGGATCGCGAACGCGCGGAGCGCGTCCACCGACCGGTCCCTCCCGGACGGGGTGGCGGCGTCGATCCGCTGGGCCACGGCCCGTATCCGGGCGGGCACGGGGACGTGGAGGCGCGCGGCGGAGGCCTCTCGCGCGGCACGGGTTCGGTCGGTCACCGCAGCTCCTTCGGGGTGCCCAGGACGATCCGGGCCAGGTTGGTCAGGGACGGGGACCCGGGGGTGAAGTAGGCGCTGTGGCCGCCCTTTCCGGCCGGGAAGACACGGGCGCCGAAGGCCGGGTCCACGGGATCGGTGCCGAAGCCGACGGTGGTGCCGAACAGGCCGGCCCGCACATGCGGCACGTTCGCCACCCAGTCGTCGGCGCCGCGGGCCGCCCACACACGGGCCGGTGTGTGCAGCTCGGCCACGGAGGCGGCACCCGTGCCGGGGCTGCCGATCAGGGCGATGTCACTGACCTCCAGGCCGGCGGCGGCGCGGCCGCAGACCACCGAACCGTAGGAGTGGCACACCAGCGCGAGACGCGGTGGCCGGCCCGGCGCGCCCACCACGGCCCGCAGGTCGTGCACCAGCCGCCGCAGCTCCGGGGCCGCCCGCTCGGCGCGCCCGGTGGTGAGGACGGTGGTGCTGACGGTGCCCGGCGTCTCGTAGCCGAGCCAGGCGACGACCGCCGGGTGCGCGGTCCGCGGGGCCTGGCGGGCCAGTTCCCGGTACAGAGCCAGCGCGCCCGCCCGGAAGCGGCCGTAGGTGTCGAGGGAGGTGTCGGAGCCGGGGACGAGGACCGCCACGCGGTCCGCGTGCGCCAGGTCGCCGAGCACCTCGGTGACCCGGCCGGGACCGCGCCCGTCGAAGCCGAGCAACTGGCTGGAGCGGGACGCCAATTGCCGGTCCACGGCCGCGCGGTGCGCGTCTCCGTGCGCGGCGGCCATGCGGGCCGCCTGCGCGGCGTCGGCCCGGTTGGCCGCGTAGGCCGTGGTCAGTGTCGCCCGCGTCGGGGCGGCGAGGACGGCCGGGGCCGGGGCGGGGATGACTGGGCGGGCCGCCGCCGACAGCGGCACCACCACCGCCGCGATGACGAGCAGCGCGAGGAGGGCACGGCGCCAGCTGTGGGCGGGACGGCGCCCCGCCGCGGGGCGTGCTGCCCGCTCGGGACGCGCTTCCGTGTCGGGGCCTGCTGCCCTGGCGCCAGGTGCTGCCGCCTCGGGACCTGCTGCCCTGACGCGACGTGCTGCCGTCTCGGCGTCTGCGGCCGTCTCAGGGGCTGCGGCCGTCGCACCCTTCGTCCGTTCGATCCCCATGACCCGCATCCCCCTCCGCCGCGCCCGTCCGCCGGGCTCGCATGGAAGGGAAATTACGGATCCGGGGACGTCGTTCGCGTCCCGCCGCAGAGCTGTTCCTGGCCGTAGCTCTCAGGTACTACGGGTATGACCGGGCCGGGATGCGCGCCACCGGACGCTGCCACGGTGCGCCGGGCCCGGACGGACCGGACGGACCGGACAGACCGGAGGGACCAGGAGCCGCCACCCCCGCCCACGCCGGCCACCCGCCCGCGCGGGGTCCGCAGCCACCCGCGCAGGGTCCGCCTCCGCCCGCGCAGGGTCCGCCCCCGCCCGCGCGGGTGGCGCCACCGGCACGGATCGCGCGGCAGCATGTCCCCGGCTCACCAGGCCAGTTGGGCGATCTCCTCCGCCACCACCGCGCACGCGTCCGCCGCCGGGTCGATCAGCGGGAAGTGGCCGACCTCCTCCAGCAGGGTCAGGCCCACCACCTCACCGGCCTTCGCCGCCGCCTCCGCGTACGCCTCCGCCACGGCGTGCGGCACGTCCACGTCCGCACGCCCCTGCACCACGGTCGTCGCGATACCGGTGGGCAGCAGCAGGGAAGGATCCGCGTACGCCCGGCGCGCGGCGAACTCATCGGGTCCGCCGAGCAGTTGCAGCGCCGCTTGGCCGCACACGTTCAGCTTCCCGGCGACCTCGAAGTCGGCGATCGGGGCGAGGGCGACCACACCACGCAGCAGCGCCGGGCGGTCGGTGCGCCAGGGGGCGCCGGCGGGCAGGACGTGCCGCGCCGCCGCCCACAGGGCCAGCTGGCCGCCCGCCGAGTGACCGGTGAGGACGGTGCGGCGTGCGTCCGCCTGCGGCAGGGCCTCCCGGGCCAGCGCGGGCAGCGCGTCGAGCGCCGCCGCCACGTCGTCGAAGGTGTCCGGCCAGCGACCTGCGACCGGCTCCCCGCCCTCCTGCCCCCCGGTCCCGGCGGGCGAGGCCGGCGAGGGGCCGCGCCGGTACTCCACGTTGGCCACGGCGAAACCCCGGCGCGCGAGGAAGGCCGCGAAGGGGGTGATGTGGCGGCGGTCGTACGGCGCCCGCCAGGCGCCGCCGTGCAGCACCACGACGAGCGGGACGGAACCGGGATCCGCCGCTCCTGCGGCCCCCGCCGAGGCCCTGCGGGGAGCGTAGAAGTCGATCACCTGGTCGGGGTGGTCGCCGTAGGCGGCGGTGCTGTCCGGGTCGACGGCCGGGTGCGAGAGGACGGCCTCCTCCTCCGCCGCGGCACGCGCGGCGGCGCCACCGCCGGCGGTGTTCTCCGGTTCTGCGGCAGCGCGGGATGCGGCGGCGTCCGGCATGCTCCAACCTCTCAGCGACGGAACGGAATTGGCGGATCGGAACGAAGACGACGGACGGGACCGATCAGGAGCGGGTCCGGCCGTTGGCGGGGACGGTACCAGGCCGGTGACGTGCGCCGACACGCGGATGTCACGCTCGGTGAGGCCAGGGGGCCGACGGCCGGCGCCCGAGGACCCGGCCGCCTGAGCACCCGCCGGTCCGGCGCCCCCGGGACCCGACACCCCAGGGACCCCGACGACTCGGCGGCCCGGGGACCCGACGGCCCGGCGGCCCGACGACCCGACGGCCCCAGCACCCGGCGGCCCATAGGCACGGCGGCCCGGGGCCCGAGGACCCGGCAGCCCCGAGCGCGCGGGCGCAGGCACCGGCACGCCCCACCCCCGGACCGCACACCGGCCGCCTTGAGCTGCGACGAAAGGGGCGCCCGGCTCGCGACGCCCGGCACGCACGCTCGCAAGGCACCGGACGCCGCGAGCTGATCGGACTCCCCTCTTGTCCGCAGCTCTACGCCTCGCCCAGCACCGCCGCCAGCACCCGCGCCGCCCGTTCCACGTCACCGAACCCGACGTAGAGCGGTGTGAAGCCGAAGCGCAGGACGTCGGGGTGGCGGAAGTCGCCCACCACACCCCGTTCGATCAGCCGCTTCATCACCGTCCCGGCGTCCGCGCACCGCAGGGCCACCTGGCTGCCCCGCTGCCCGTGCGCCGCCGGAGTCACCGATTCCACGCGTCCGGCGGGCACGTACGCGCCGACGCACTCCAGGAAGAAGTCGGTCAGCGCCAGGGACTTGCTCCGCACCGCCTCGATCGGCACTGCGTCCCAGACCTCCAGGGACGCCTCCAGGGCGAGCAGGGACAGGATGTCCGGGGTGCCGACCCGGCCCCGCAGCGCGCCCCGCGCCGGCTCGTACTCCGGGCGCATCCCGAAGGGCTCGGCGTGCGAGTTCCAGCCGGGCAGCGGGGAGTCGAAACGGTCCTGAAGGTCTCGGCGGACGTACAGGAACGCCGGTGACCCCGGGCCTCCGTTGAGGTACTTGTACGTGCAGCCGACCGCCAGGCCGACGCCGTGCTCGTCCAGCCCGACCGGCAGGGCGCCCGCGCTGTGGCACAGGTCCCACACGGCGTACGCCCCCGCCGCGTGCACCGCCGCCGTCAGGGACGGCAGGTCGTGCAGGCGGCCGGTGCGGTAGTCGACGTGGTTGAGCAGCACCGCGGCGGTGCGCCCGGACAGCTCTGCGGGCACGTCCCCGGGCGCGACCGGGCGCAGGGTGCAGCCGGTCATCCGGGCGGCGGACCCCGCGATGTACCCGTCCGTGGGGAAGGTCGTCGCGTCGACGAGGATCTCGTCGCGAAGGCCACCGGCCGGCGCACCGCCCGCCTCACGGGCCATCCGCACCGCCGCCACCAGCGCCTTGAAGACGTTGACGCTGGTCGAGTCGCCCACCACGATCTGCCCGGGCGCCGCGCCGACCAGCGGAGCGATCCGGTCGCCGATCCGTTCGGGCGCGGTCCACCAGCCGCTCTCGTCCCAGGAGCGGATGCGCAGCTCACCCCACTGGCGGCGCACCACGTCCGCGACCCGGTCCGGAACGTGCGCCGGGAGCGCGCCCAGCGAGTTCCCGTCGAGGTAGACCACCTCGTCCAGGACGAACCGGTCGCGCAGCGCGCCCAGCTCGTCGGCGGCGTCCAGCGCCTCCGCCCTGCTCAGGAGTTCAGACATGCGACCGCGCCGTCCACAGCTCGGGGAACACGTTCTTCTGCGCCCGCTTCTCCAGCCAGGCCACACCGGCGGAGCCGCCCGTGCCGGACTTGGCGCCCATCGCGCGCCGGGTCGCGACCAGGTGGTCGTTGCGCCATCGCCACACCAGCTCGGCCACGTCCGTCAGCGCCTCGCCGAGCCGGGCGAGTTCGTCGTCCGGGTCGCCCTCGTACAGCGCCGTCCAGACGGCCTCCACCTCCTGCGAGGGCTCGTGGCGCAGCGACACGTCGCGCCGCAGGACGGCGTCCGGGACGGGGTGCCCGCGCCGGGCCAGCAGGCGCAGGACCTCGTCGTAGAGGCTCGGCTCGTGCAGCGCCTTCTCCAGTTCGGCGTGGACGCGGGGCGCGCCGCGGTGCGGGACGAGCATCGACGCTGACTTCTCGCCGAGCAGGAACTCCATGCGGCGGTACATCGCCGACTGGAAGCCGGAGCCCTCGCCGAGGGCGCCCCGGTAGCTGTTGAACTGGGCGGGCGTGAGCTGCCCGAGCGGCTTCCAGGAGGCGTTCAGCGCCTCCAGCTCCCGGACGGACCGCTTGAGCGCGGCCCTGGCGGTGGGGACGTCGTCGGCGCGCAGCGCACGGGCCGCCGTCTCCCACTCGTGGACGATGACGGTGAACCACAGCTCCATGACCTGGGTGGTGACCAGGAAGACCATCTCTCCGGGGTCGTCGGAGAGGGTGTGCTGGAGGTGGGTGAGCACGTCCGCCTTGACGTAGTCCTCGTACGGTGTCGTGCCTTCGAAGTCGAGATGCGGGGTCTCGGGCTCAGCTGCGTCTGCGGGACTGGGCGTCCGTTGAGCCTGGTGGGACATCGCTGTCTCCTGCATGTACTCCGGGTAGCGGTCCGCCCTGCCGTTACCGGCACGGGGCCCCGGTCCCCGACGGCATCCTCCGCAATGTTCCCAGGAAACCGCAAGGCCCGCCCACGCACGGCGGACGGGCCAGGACGTGCCACGGATCAGCCCAGCACCTGGGCCGCCGTCGGCGAGGAGTCCTTCAGGAACTCCGAGCAGCGCTCGTACTCCTCCTTCTCGCCGATCGCGCGGGCGGCGCGGGCGAGGGCGTGCAGGGCGCGCAGGAAGCCGCGGTTGGGCTCGTGCTCCCAGGGCACCGGGCCGTGGCCCTTCCAGCCGCTGCGGCGCAGGGCGTCCAGACCGCGGTGGTAGCCCGTACGGGCGTAGGCGTACGACTCCACGACGCCGCCCCGCTCGTACGCCTCGTCGGCCAGCAGGGCCCAGGCCAGCGAGGACGCCGGGTACTTCGCGGCGACGTCGGTGGCGGAGGCGCCGTCGGCCAGCAGCTCGCGCGGCCCGGGGTCGTCGGGCAGGTGGGTCGGGGGCGGTCCCCCGAGGAGGTTCTCGTGAATGGCCATGGGCACCAGTCTGCGTCATGCCGGGAGCGGACGTGCGAGGGCCCGGCACCCCTGGGCGGGATGCCGGGCCCTCGCGCGTCCGCGGCCGCTACTTGATCCTGGTGCCCGTCGAGCGCAGGTTGCCGCAGGCCTCCACCACGCGCGCGGCCATGCCGGCCTCGGCCAGCTTGCCCCAGGTGCGCGGGTCGTAGGTCTTCTTGGAGCCGACCTCGCCGTCGACCTTCAGGACACCGTCGTAGTTCTTGAACATGTGGTCGACGACCGGACGCGTGAAGGCGTACTGCGTGTCGGTGTCGATGTTCATCTTGACCACGCCGTTCTCCAGGGCGGTGCGGATCTCCTCCTCCGTGGAGCCGGAGCCGCCGTGGAAGACGAAGTCGAACGGCTGGCTGCCGGCCGGGCGGCCGTACTTCTCCGCGACGCCTTCGTTGAGGTCCTTCAGCAGGTCGGGGCGGAGGACGACGTTGCCCGGCTTGTACACGCCGTGCACGTTGCCGAAGGAGGCGGCCAGCAGGTAGCGGCCCTTGTCGCCCAGGCCCAGCGCCTCGGCGGTGCGGATCGCGTCCTCGACGGTGGTGTACAGGGAGTCGTTGATCTCGTGGGAGACGCCGTCCTCCTCACCGCCGGTCGGGGTGATCTCGACCTCGAGGACGATCTTGGCGGCGCGGGCCTGCTCCAGCAGCTCCTGCGCGATCCGGAGGTTGTCGGCGAGGGTCTCCGCGGAGCCGTCCCACATGTGGGACTGGAACAGCGGGTTCAGGCCGGCCTCGACGCGCTTCTTGGAGAGCGCGAGCAGCGGGCGCACGTACCCGTCGAGCTTGTCCTTGGGGCAGTGGTCGGTGTGCAGCGCGATGTTGACCGGGTACTTCTCGGCGATGATGTGCGCGTACTCGGCCAGGGCCACGGCACCGGTGACCATGTCCTTGCTGTACTGGCCGCCCAGGAACTCGGCACCACCCGTGGAGATCTGGACGATGCCGTCGCTCTCCGCCTCGGCGAAGCCGCGCAGCGCCGCGTTCAGGGTCTGCGAGGACGTCACGTTGATGGCCGGGTAGGCGAACTTGCCTGCCTTCGCCCGGTCGAGCATCTCGTTGTAGACCTCGGGGGTTGCGATGGGCATCTGTCCGCTCCTTGTATGTGCGGGGTGCGTTCTGCGTACTTACGGCCCTGACCTAGGGAGTGACGTCATCGTCGGCCCCATCTTCGCAGACGGAGCCCGATGCTTCGGACACCCTGTCCAGCCTGTGGATGACCGGGTCGCGCGGCCCGCACCCCGCCCCGGATCAGTCCAGTCCCAGGTCGTCCTTCGAGTACGCGAACACGTACGGCACGCCCGCCCGCTCGGCGATCGCCTCGGCCGCGCCCGTGGCCCGGTCGACGATCGTGGCGACCGCGACGACCTCCGCGCCGGCCTCGCGCAGCGCCTCCACCGCGGTCAGCACCGAGCCGCCGGTGGTGGAGGTGTCCTCGACGGCGAGCACCCGGCGGCCCGCGACCTCGGTGCCCTCGATACGGCGCTGCAGACCGTGCGCCTTGCCCGCCTTGCGCACGACGAACGCGTCGAGCGTCCTCCCGCGCGCGGCGGAGGCGTGCAGCATCGCGGTGGCCACCGGGTCGGCGCCCAGGGTGAGGCCGCCGACCGCCTCGTAGTCCAGGTCCGCGGTCAGGTCGAGCATGACCTGACCGACCAGCGGGGCGGCCACACCGTCGAGGGTGATGCGGCGGAGGTCGACGTAGTAGTCGGCTTCCTTGCCCGACGACAGGGTCACCTTGCCGTGCACCACGGCCTTGTCCTTGATCTGCTGCAGCAGCTCGCCGCGAACGTCGCTCATGGCAGTCAGCTTAAGCGCGGCGCCAGGCCCAGGTGGTCGTGGCCTCCAGCGGTTCCAGCGGCGTGACCAGGCGCGGGTGGGTGTTGAGGCCGTCGGGCGGGCCGGTCTGCGGCTCCACGCACACCGCGCTGTCCTGCTCGTCGTAGACGACGACCCACTCCTCGGGGCTGGTCACCTTCAGCTCCAGCTGCCCCGGCCAGGTGAGGGTGACGTCGACACCGCCCGGCATGCCGAAGCAGTCGTCCCAGGGTCCCGGGCGCGGGTCGATGCGGCGGCCGGTGGGCAGGTGGTCGTCGCCGCGCTCCTCCTGCCAGCCGGGCTCGAACGCGAGCCGCACGTCCTCGCCGCCCAGGTTGCGGTGGAACCACGGGTGCCAGCCGATCTGCGCCGGGAAGGAGGAGTGGTACGTCTCCACGGACATCGACAGCGTCAGGGCGTCCTCGGTCAGGGCGACCACCTGGGTGACCCGGCCGGGGTAGGGCCAGGGGCCGACGAGGTCGTACGTCAGCACCGCCTCGCCCGCCGAGGTGCGGGCGGTGCGCCAGGCGCCGTCGCGGGCGGTGCCGTGGATGGCGTGCGGCGGGGAGTTGAGCGGCATCTGGTGGACCGTGGCGCCGTCACGGAACCTGCCCTCGCGGATCCGGCCGCACCAGGGGACCATCGGGAAACAGCCGAACCGGTCACCCTGGCGGAGCAGTTCGAGCCCGCCCACCCGCAGTCCCCCGATGCGGCCGCCGTGGCCCGGCCGTACGGTCGCTTCCGCGTCGCCCGCGGTCAGCGTGATGTCTTCGTCGTCGCTCACGGAACGAGGCTACTGGGCCGATCAAGGGCGCGTGCCGTTCCCGAGCCGTGCTCCGCCCCAGGTCGTCCCGCGGCCGTGGCGACCGGTGGCGCGCTCAGCGGCGGCGGCGCAGGGCCCGGCCCACGACGATCGCCGACGCCACGACCAGTGCGGCGGCGGGGGCCGCCCAGCGCAGGGTGGGCCCCGCGGAGACGGTGAGCGGGGCGGGCACGGGGGCGTAGCGGCCGCGGGGCGGCGCGTGGTCGACCTCCTCCGCGCTGCGGCCGATCATCGTCCGCCGGGCGTGCGCGGCCTCGGCGGGCGGGTCGGCGGGCTCGGCGGGCACGGGGGCGGGCTCGGCCGGGAGATCGGCGGGCTCGGCCGGGAGATCGGCGGGCTCGGCCGGGAGATCGGCGGGCTCGGCGGGGAGGTCGGCGGGCTGGCCTGTGGTTCCGGTCCCGTCTTCCTCGGTCGCGCTCCCGGCCGCCTTCTCCTCCGCGTCGTCGTCGGCGAGCGGATCGAGGGAGGAGGGCGGGATCTCGGTGTCGAAGACGGAGACGTGCTCGGACGGGTCGGCGGGGCGCTGCTCGCCCGGGGCGGGGGGCGGGGCGGCGTCGGCGGGAGGGGCGGCCTGGGCCTCGGCGGGGCCGGGCGGCGGGGCCGGGGTGTCGTCCGCGTCGGGCGCGGCCTCGAAATCACCCGTCGCCAGGGGGGCGAAGTCCTCCGTGGCGAGCGACGGGGCGGACTCGGCGGCGCCGGCCGCCAGGTTCTCCGCGAAGCGGTTCAGCAGCCGCGTCACCGCGGTCCGTACGGCCTCCGGGTCCAGCTCGGCGACCCGGCCGCCGGCCGAGGCGGTGCCGCCGAAGGTGAGGGCCGCGCCCTCGTCGGTGTCCCGCAGGCGCAGGGTGAGCGCGAGCTTCACCGAGCCGGTCCCGCGGGACTCGGCCGCCTCGCCCTCGACGGCGTACCCGCCGTCGTCGCGGGCCAGGACGCGCAGGGTGCCGCGGTAGGTGATGGAGTGGCTGCCGACGCGGATCTTCAGGCGTCCGGCGACGGGATCGGTGCCCGCCTCCTGCTGGAGCCCGGGGACCGCCCGGGCCACCTGCGCGGGGTCGGCGAGCGCCGCCCGCAGCCGCCGGGCCGGAACCGGAACGAACACCTCGTGCTCCATGTCAGCCGAGACTACCCAGTAGCGCGCCGGATTACCCTCCCCGGATGTCCTCCGCCCCCGCCGGCTCTGGGCTCCCCCGGGGTTCCTCCGCCCCGTCAGCTCTCGCCTCCCGGGCGGACCAGCCCCGTCTCGTAGGCCAGGACCACCGCCTGGGCGCGGCTGGTCAGGCTGAGCTTGGTCATCGTGCGGTTGAGGTGGGTCTTGACCGTGGCCTCGCTGATGAAGAGGCGGTCGGAGGCCTCGGCGTTGGTCAGGCCGCGGGCGACCAGACGGAGGACCTCGACCTCGCGCGAGGTCAGCGCGTCCAGCACGGCCGGGGCGTCCGCGGGCGCGGCCGAGGTGTCCGGCCGTTCGGTGAACGCCTCGACCAGCCGCCGGGTGACCACGGGTGCGAACAGGGAGTCACCGCCGTGCACCGCGTTCACCGCCGCCAGCAGGCGCTCCGGTCCCGCGTCCTTGAGCAGGAAGCCCGCCGCGCCGGCCCGCAGGGCCCCGTACACGTACTCGTCGAGGTCGAAGGTGGTGAGGATCAGGATGCGCGGCGCGGGGTCGGGGGCGTCGGCGAGGATCCGCCGGGTCGCCTCGATGCCCGTCATCCCGGGCATGCGGATGTCCATGAGGATCACGTCCGGCCGGGTCGTCGCGGTCAGGGCCACCGCCTCCGCCCCGTCGGCGGCCTCCCCCACCACCCGCATCCCGGGGGCGGCGCGCAGCAGCGCGGCCAGTCCGCTCCGCACGAGGAACTGATCGTCCACCACCAGCACGTCGATCATTCCGGGACGGCGTCTCCCCGGCGTGCGGCCTGGTCCTGCGCCGGAAGGGTCAGATGCACGCCGAATCCCCCCTCGCGTCGCGGGCCGACGACGATCGTCCCCCCGTAGAGCTTGGCGCGCTCGCGCATGCCGATCAAGCCATGTCCCGTCGAGCCGGGGAATCTGGCCAAAACCGCTCCGTCGTCGGTGACCGATACGTCCAGCTCGCCCGGAAGGTAGGTGAGTTCGACGACGGCGTTCGCGCCGCGGGCGTGCTTCAGTACGTTGGCCAGGGCCTCCTGGACCACCCGGTAGACGCACAGCTGCACGCCGGGCGAGAGGGGTCTCGCGGTGCCGCGCACCCGCAGTTCGACGGGGACGCCGCCGGCCCTGACCCGCTCCACCATCTCCTCCAGCCGGTCGAGCCCGGGCGCCGGCTCGGTGGCGGCGCGGCCCGCCGGCGCTCCGCCCGGTCCGTCCGCGCCGCAGGGGATGTCCGGGCTGCCCGGTCCCTCCGCGTCGTCCGTCTCGTCCAGTCCGTCCGCACGCAGCAGGCCGAGCATGCGCCTGAGTTCGGCCAGGGCCTCGCCGCCCGCAGAGCCGATGACGGTGAGCGCCTCGCGGGCCGTGCGGGCGTCGGTGTCGAAGACGAACCGGGCCAGGCCCGCCTGGACGTTGATGACGGCCATGTGGTGGGCGATCACGTCGTGCAGCTCGCGCGCGATGCGCACCCGTTCCAGGGCGGCCTCGCGCCGGGCCCGCCGGGCCTGTTCGGCGCGGAGGAGCACGGTCAGCTCGGCGGTCCTGCGGGCGCCGTGGCCGAACCACCACAGGACGAGCGGGTAGCCGACCGCCTGGCCGATGACCGACAGCATGGTCCCGGCACCGCTGACCACTCCCGCGTAGATCCACGTACCCCCCAGCAGGACCGCGCAGGCGGCGGCGGTGCGGGCGGGCCGGGTCGCGGCCACCGTGTAGAGGGCGACCATCGCGGCGGGCGCGTCCACCACCGGCCAGTGGCCGAGGGTGACGAGGGCGGTCCAGCTCAGATGGACGAGGAGGAGGACGGCGACGGGGGCCCGGCCGCGCAGGACGAGCGGCAGGTTCGCGAGGGCGACGAGGGCCCAGGCGAGGGGGTCGAGCGGGGACCACCCCCGTGTGGCGGCCTCGGCGCCGAGCAGACACGCGAGGGCCGTCGGCACCAGGGCCGTCAGGCCGTCGACCGCGCGGGGGTGGATCCGCATCGGCGGAGCCTAGTCCCGCTTCCCGGCCCCTCGCGTCACCCCTGCGCCGTACCGCGGAAGTTGCAGACGGACGGGCGAGTACCGCACAGGTTGACGGGCGGATCCACCCGCCGCGGGATTCGGCCGCCCCGTGAGTGCCCATAGGTTCGTGCGGCGACGGCGGCACGGGGGACCGGATCGGCGAAACGGCGACGGGGGACGTGCCGGGGGCCGGCCGGGGCCGCCCTACGGGGGGGGGGACGCGTGGGGGTACGGCGGCCCGTCCCTCTCCCGGGGGGAGAGCGGGACGGGCCGCCCACCGCGCACGCTCCCCCCTCACCCCTCATCCTTCTTTTTCTGCCTTCCGCGGGCGGGCCGCAGGAACGTTGCTGCCTCAGTTCGCGTAGCGCGGGTGGACGAGCGTCGAGGGTGCCTGCCCCAGGACGCGGGCGCGGGACGCGGCGCGCGCGTCCGCCGCGAGGGTGCCCTGGGTGAGGGTGCGCGGGCGCGGGGCCCGTGGGTCCAGGGTCAGGACGGGTGGTGTGCGCGAGGCCAGCACGAAACCCCAGTCGCGGGGCGCGCGGGCCGCCCCGGTGGTCCGGTCGGGTCCCGCGGCGAAGCCGCACTCGCGGCCGCTCACCCGGTAGGGCACCGTCCGCAGCCCGGCCGCGCGCACCGTCGCCTCGACCGTCCAGAACACGCGCGGGCGGGCGGAGAACGGCCCCGCGTGCACCGCCAGCCGCCCGCCGGGCGCCATGGCGCGTCGGGCCAGGTCGTAGAACTCCCGTGCGTACAGCTTGGTGCTCGCGGTGATGCCCGGATCGGGCAGGTCCTCGATCACCACGTCGTACGCCGACACCGGGGCCCGGCGCAGCCAGCCGAAGGCGTCGGCCGTCGCCACGTGGACGCGCCGGTCGGCGTACACGTGGCCGTTCAGCGCGGACAGCGCCGGGTCGGTGCGGGCGAGGCGGCCGACCGCCGGGTCGAGTTCGACGACGTCCACCCGCTGGACGCCTCGGTGGCGCAGCACCTCGCGGGCGGCGAGGCCGTCGCCGCCGCCGAGGATCAGCACGCGGGCGTGCCGTCCGGCCATCGCCGGGTGGACGAGCGCCTCGTGGTAGCGGCGCTCGTCCTTGCCGCTGACCCGCAGCCGCCCGTCGAGGAAGAGGTCCAGCGGGCGCCCGCGGGTGCCGCCGGTGAGGACGACCTCCTGGACGCCGGTCTGCAGCGCCACCCGCACGTCGCCGCCGTACACCGCGTGCCGGGCGGCCCGTTCGAAGTCACCGACCATGACGGCGGCCGACGCCAGTACACCGAGCACGGCGAGGTTGACGAGGAGCAGCAGCCAGCGGGCGCGCCGGGTCAGGTCGCGGCGGAACAGTCCGAGGACGAGGCCGCCGCCGGCCACCACGTTGACCGCGCCGGTGAGCAGCGCGCCCGTCAACTGGCCCAGCAGCGGGAGCAGGAGGAAGGGGAAGGCGAGACCGCCGACGAGCGCGCCGACGTAGTCAGCGGCGAACAGGTCGGCCACCGCACCGCCCGCGTCCTGACGGCGGATCCGCTGGATCAGCTCCATCAGCAGCGGTACCTCGGCACCGATCAGCAGCCCTATCGCGAGGGAGAAGGCGACCAGCAGGCAGCGCGGGCCGTTCGCCCACGGACCGCCCCAGGCGCCGGTCCAGGCGAAGACGGCGTACAGGGCCATGGCGCTCAGGCCGCCGACGAGGGCGAGGGTCGCCTCGATGGCGCCGAAGCCGATGGCGGCGTGGCGGCGCAGCCGCTTCGCGGCGAGCGAGCCGATGCCCATGGCGAAGACCATGACGGAGAGCACGACGGACGCCTGGGTGACCGAGTCGCCGATCAGGTAGGAGGCCAGCGCGACCAGCTCGAGTTCGTACACCAGGCCGCAGGCCGCACAGACGAAGACGCCCGCGAGGACGAGGAACCGGCCGGTGCCCGGCCGGACGGGCAGCCGCGCGGGGCGGCTCCAGGAGTGCGCCGGGGAAGGCGGGGCCGGGCAGGGCGGAGCCGGGCCTGGCGGGGCCGGGGTGGGCGATTCGATCACGACTGCGACGTTACGTCACGGTTGCGGCACACAGCGTCACCCACACGTGTGGAAACGGCAGTTGCCGCCGCGCCGGGGCCGGGCGCGTTCAGTTGACGGTGACCGGGGCCAGCCTGCGCGCCCCGACCCGGGTGCGGGTCGCCACCAACTGGCCGTCCTGCGGGTAGGCGTGCCAGGTGCGCCAGTGCACCTGGCCGTCCTGGCGCTGCGCCAGCATCGCGGTGAAGGCGTGCGGGCTGCCGGGGAAGACACCGGCGAGACCGTGCGGGTGGTCGGCGACGAGGGCGAGCAACTCCTGGGCGCGGCCCGCGAACGAGCCGGGCGTGAGTTCCTCGACGCGTGCCGCGAACTCGTACTCCCAGTCGCCGACCCGCTTGGCGACGCCCAGGGGGAGCGGCGTGCTGGATCCGGCGATGCAGGCGACCGTCTCCGAACAGGCGCCCCGCTCCTCCTCCAGGAGGACCTGGTGGGAGGCGCCGAGCAGTCTCAACTGGAGGTTCACCCCGGCCATTTCGAGGTCGAGCACGGCCAGGGCGGGCAGCGGCTCACGCCCCAGGGCCCAGGCGAGGTCCGCCGCGCTCGTGTCGGTGTAGGAGGTGTTCAGGGTGGTGAGCATGGATCGGCTCCGCTAGCACGCAGAAGAGAGAAGGGCTGGGGACCCGGCGCACCCCGGTCGGCACGGGGAGGACGGTCCGGTAACCCCGGTTCGGAATCCAGTTCAGAACCGGTCCGGAAGAGGTGTGAGCAGGATGTCCTGGGGGCTGCGTCGGCGAGGTAGAGCGAATCATGAACGGCGGCGCCGCCACAGCGTTTTTACCCAACATCGGAGGGTTTCCATCCCTCAGAGGGCCTACCTGCTCAACTGTTCAACCACGGCGTACGCCTCGGCGCGCAAAAGGCGCGCGTATCGCGCCTCGGACAACCGTGCGCCCGGCGGCCGCCTGCCGCCGCGCAACCCCTACGCCCGCCGCGCGCCTGGCAGTTGGGCCACCGCCCCCGGCCGCCTCCCCCGGATCAGCCCCGCTCCCCCTTCGGCAGCCCGACCCCCGTGGACCGTCTCCCCTGGACCATCACCGTCGGCCGCCTCCGACCCCCTCTCTGGACCCTCGCCGTCGGCCGCTCCCCTCGGCCGTCCCCGTCGATGCCCCCGTCAGCCGCTCCCGCACCCACCGCCGCAGGACGAGCCGCCCCCGCACGAGGAACCACCGCCGCACGACGAGTGGCCGCCGCACGAGTGCCCCCCGCAGGAGTGGTGACCGCCCGAGTGGTGTCCCGACGAACCGCCGTCCGACGGGCCCGCGTCCGACGACGCCCACCAGCTGGCGCTCCCGGCGCTCCCCCCGCCCACGCTGTACGACCGCACGCGCCGGCGCTTGGACAGCCGGACCCCGCCCCCGCGCCGGCGCTTCGCGCGCACGGCCGAGACCAGACAGCCGGCCACCGCCAGCACGACCAGCGCCATGAGAACTGCGGAAACCATGGCGTCACGCTCCTTCCGATCCCCCCGGGGCAACCCCCGGAAGTCCCCCGAAACGGCCCCCCGTGGGCGTCTCGTTCCTTGCGTGACCGGGAGATGCCCGGCCGCCGCACCGGCCAAAGCGCACTTGAGGAACTTCTGAGGGTCAACGCAAAGAAAAGGCCCCTGACCTGTACCGATGGGCAGATCAGGGGCCGTCCGAAGCTCACTGGGCCGTCTGTGGGCCGTCTTCCTTCTCAGCAGCGTGTTGAAACACGGTGTCGATGGCACGCCGGGCACGCTCGCGGCTGTCGGGCATCAGGTGGGCGTACACCCGCAGCGTCAGCGCCGGGTCGGCATGCCCCATGTACTCGCTGACGGCCTTGCGACCCGCCGGCCGGACCGATCGCACAGGGCGCCGTCCTGGAACGGTGGCGGACGCACAACTACAGGGCGCAGGTGCACCCGGCGACGTTGTGCGCGCGACGCGACCTGGTGACGGCGTTGGGCGGCTGGATGGCGTTGCCGTCTTCGGAGGACACCGGCCTCTTGATGGCCCTGAACGCCGTCAGCACCGGATGGTTCATCGAGGAGTGCGGACTCCTCTACCGCAAGTGGCCCGGCCAGACCACAGCCCAGGACGCCCACCACCAC
>NZ_JBEYJA010000053.1:0-58699 GCF_040703815.1 Streptomyces sp. NPDC006743
CGCGACGCGCTCGGGGCGGCGCGCCGGAGGCGGGAACGGCGCTACCACCCCCGGGAGCGCCGCCGAAGCCCGAAGAAGCGAACCGGCGCGCTGCGCGCCCCGGCCGCTCCCGCTCCGCGTGAGCGTGCGGCTCGCTCCGCTCACCGCCAGACGGCACGCGCTCCGCGCGCCCCGCCAACCGCAAGGCGTCCGGCCCGCGTTGCGGGCCGAGGCCGGCCTTCGGCCGGCCTGTGGCCTCCGCTGCGCTCCAGCCACCAAAAACGCAGCAGCAACGCGAGGGTGCGGCCCCGACTCCCGTGCGGGCAAGGCGTGCCACGCTCCGCGCGGCACGCCCACGGGGCTCACAGTCCGAACAGCACCAAGAAGAAGGAGGGGTGACGAATAGTCAGGAGAGTGCCGAACCGTTGGGGCGGGCTTACCACCATCGGGTGATCGGGACTGGACGGCGTGCATCACTTTTAAGCTCTAGATAGAGTCTGGACTCATTGGTGCGCACCATCGCCAGCAGAAAAACAGTCCGTGGATTCGCTGTGATCTTCACCGAAAGCCACAACAGACAGAGGCTGCAAAATTCAACTTCGCTGGACTGACCGTAACCACAGAACGGAACCCCAGAAATGGGAAACTTGAAACTCGACGTGCGGAGGCACCGGAGCCGCCCGGCCCCCCGGGCCGGGCGGCGGAACCTCCGATGGCACTGGCTACGCCCTTGCTGCTGCTTGTCCGTCACGGCCTGTACCACCCGAGACTCAGAGCCGCTGCTGCCGCCTACGGTCTGCGCTGGCCCACGGGCCCGCACGCGAAGCCGCCTCAGCCACGAGCGATCCGGCCGGCGGCTGCGGGTGGACCTCCGCCACCTAATACTTACCCAGATCAAAAAACTGCTGGTCAGCGGCCTGTGAATCCGGCGATCTGTCACCCCAGGAGGTACACAACGACTGCGATGTGTACCTCCTGAGTAGTCACATCGCAGGGTAAATGTCAGCGAGGCCGACAGTTTTAGGATCAAAACGTCAGCCAGGCCGACGTTCGCGACGGCGTCCCGTCGAACGGTCTGCCGTCGCCTTCAGGGGGGAGATCTGTCCCCCCTGGGGGGACACAACACGCCGGAATGTCAGCGAGGCCGACATATTTGTCGGCCTCGCTGACATACTGCTGGCGTCCAAGATCAGAGGAGTGGAGAGCAGCCTCGTGACACCCGAGCCACAGCGCCGTCGTCCCGCACCCAAGCGCGCAGTGCGCCGTACGGAGCTGCCCCTCGGGGATGAGATCCAGGCGTGGTCCAAGCCGGTGCAGCCGGTGGAAGACCTCGACTCGGTCGCTCGCCGCTACCCGCGGCGGAAGCTCTCGCTGAGCAGCGAGCGCAAGCCGATGGAGTTCTACGACACTGCGGAGCGCCCGAAGGCGTTCTCCATGGACTCGTTGGAGTTCTTCTTCCTGATCGCTCAGTACTTCCGTGAGGCGCTGCCGCTGCGGCTGATCCTGCTGTTGATCGCCTGTCAGAAGGCCGGCGGGCGGATCCGGCTGACGCAGGAGGAGATGGCGACGGTCCTGGACGTGCCCCGTGCGAAGATCAATGAGGCGCTTCAGGAGGTCATGAGCCATGGCATCGTCTTCAAGGTGCGCCGTGGTGTCTACCAGTTCAACCCGCCCTACTCGTACCGTGTAGCGGAGTTCATCCCGGGCACGGAGCTGGTGGAAGCCGAGTACGTGCAGGTTGATCAGGACCAGACGATCGCGAAGATCCGCAGGGACGAGAGCCTGCCGGATCTGGTGCGGTTCCCCTCGCTGGAGCACATGCGCGAGGCGATCGAGGAACTGCGCAAGAAGCGGGCCGAGGAACGCGCTGCACGCCGGCTGGCCCGTGCGCAGCGCCAGGAGGAGGGATCAGTCCAGTGAGTACCTTGAAGTGGTCGGCGACCAACGCCGACGGCCTTCTCGCCGACCTGGACCTGCCGCCCGCCGCCTACCGGGCGCTGCTGAAGCTCCGGGCACGCAGCGAGGCTGGCGGCCGCATCGCGATGGACCAGGCCACCCTCGGTGAGCTACTCGGGCTCAGTCGCCCCAGCGTGAACGCCGCGCTGCGGGAGCTGGAGCTGGCCAAGCTCGTCAAGAAGGTCCGCAACGGCGTCTACCAGATCAACCCGATGCTGGCTGGCTACAACTCCCCAGAGGACGCCCTGGACGCCGTCAAGATGATGCCCAAGGCGGACCGGCTGGACAGCAAGACCTACGTGGCGGACTACCATCGGGCCGTCGCCGCCTACCAGGACCAACTCGCCGAGCAGCGCAAGAAGCGCGCGGCCGCGGCCGCTGCGAAGAAGGCCGCTGCCGCCAAGAGGCGCGGTTCGCTCCACGCCGTCGGCTGACCCGGCGGGGCACCCTCGGACGAAGATCGGCGCTGCGCCCGTGGAGGGCGCAGCGCCGATCGCGTTCCCGGTGTCGGCGGTGACACCGAATGTCCCCACCAAGGTGGACAAAGGTTTCCCCCGTGCAGGGGCAAGCAGCTCGGCGCCGGCTCGGTCGGCGTAGCACGGGCAGCGAGTGTCGGATCCCTACGTGTCGTTCCCGCGAACGGGAACGACGCAGGTCAGGAGCGGGGCGCAAAGAATCATAAGTGATCCCCTACCCTAGGTGTATGAACTCCAATACACTTGTATTGAAGTTCATACACCTAGGAGGCTTCGCCCGTGTTAGTCACCCTGGTCACCGCCGCCCTCGCCATCGTTGGCACGCTGCTCGGCTCGATCGTCTCCGGGCGGTTCCAGGAGCGGGCCGCCGAACGCAGCGTCCGAGTCAGCCACGGCGAGACGATCCGGCGGGACCGCCTGGAGGCCGTCACCGCCTTGGCCTGCGCGGCCAGTGACCACCGCCGGACGATGTGGATGCGCGGCGACGCGATCCTCAAGGGCGCCGACGCTGAGCGGATCCAGGCCCTGCGCAGCGAGAGCCACCAGACCCGCTCCCAGGTCACCCGCCCGCTGGTCGCGATGCGCGCCCTGATCACGGACCCGTCGGTCCGGGCCGCCGCCGACCACATGATCACGCTGACCTACGCGATCCGGGACAGCTTCGGCAGCACCGAGGAACTCACCGCCGCGCGCGAGGCCGTGATGGTCGCCCACGACGCGTTCGTGGACACCGCCGCCCGCTACCTCGCCCAGCACGCCTGACCGCTCCACCGCCGTGCTCGCCGGGCGGCCGACCCGGAGTGTCATCGCTCTCCGGTCGGACGCCCTCACCGCCGACACCTTCCCCATTGCGCACCAGATCGGAGTCCTCATGGAGCAGCAGTCGAACGCCCTCGCCCGGATCACCAGCGTGGAGACGGCGGCCGAGCGGACCGCCGACACCACCGGCGGCGAGGACCTGGCCGTGCTCGCCCCGGCCGCGGCCGCCGCGCTCAACCTGCTCGCCGACGCCGTCCGGCGCGGCGGCGCCGCCCAGGACGACATCGTCCAGGCCCTCAAGGCCGCCGGTGTCCACGAGGCGTTCGCCCGCGTCTTCGACGCCGCCTCCGAACGCGTCATGGACACGGCCGACGGCCCCTGGGACGTCGACGTGCGGCTGCACGCCGACAACCTCGCCGGAGCCGCGGGCGACGTCCGGCGCGCCTTCGAGTGGCTCTGACCCCGCCCGCACCCGTCACCGCCCCTGAGAGGACCGCCGATGCCCGCCGTGGCCATCACCTCATTCGGCTACCTGCACGGCCCGCAGCCGGACGCCCGCGTCTGCTACGACCTGCGCCACCAGTTCAAGGACCCGCACCTGCGCCCGGAGCTGCGCTACCTCACCGCCCGGGACGTCCCGGTGGGCGAGGCGGTGATGGCCACCGACGGCGTGCTGGCGCTGGTGCACGCCATCGCCGCCACCGTGGACGCCTACCTCGCCGGGCCGCGCCAGGACGAGCCGCTGACCGTGGCGCTCGGGTGCGCGGGCGGCCGTCATCGTTCTGCGACGGTGGCCGACGCGCTCGCCGCCGTCCTGTCCGGCGACACCGAGACCGCCGCCGCGTACCGGGTCGCCGACCTGGCCGAGCGGTACAAGGGGCGCGGCCTGGCCGTCGACCTCCACCACCGCGACTTCGACAAGGACGTCGTCGACCGCTGAACGCCCACCCCGACCGGTACCACCAGGAGGAGAAGCCCAGTGACCACCGAGCCCGAGCAAACCGACCCCGCTCCCGTCCCTGACCTCACGATTCCGCTGTCCGCCGCCGACGCCCAGGCCCTGGGCGACGACGTCGGGCAGCTCGCCATGCGGCTCGGTGCCGTCCTGCACGGCCTCGCGCAGCTGCGCGCCGGCGGGGCGAGCACCGAGGACCTCGCGAACACCATCCTGATGTCCAACGGCCTGACGAAGCGGCTGGAGGGCATCCGGGACGCTGCCGTGCGTCAGCACGCCGCGCAGGGCGGCTCGTACGGCGCGCTGGCGAGCGCCATGGGCGTCACCCGGGCCACCGCGCAGTCTCGCCGCGACACCCTCCTCAAGAAGGAGCCGAGCGAGCTGGAGCGGTGGGCCACCGACGGCGACTGACCGCCGTGCAACAGACCCCGACGGCCGGTCTGCACGGCGCCGCTGCTCGTGCAGCACCGGCCCTGCTGCACGAGCAGCACCCGTGTGCCGCCCGGCCGCCGGCCTCGCCGTGCACCACCCGCTACCCGCCGTGCAGCAGACACAGCAGCGCCCCGGAACGTCGTGGTCCGGGGCGCTGCTGCATGTGCTGCTCAGGCTTCGACGTACGCCACGATCGTGATCTGCCGGAGGGCGGTCACGTAGTAGATGACCCGGACCCCGTCGACGTCGTCCACGTAGTCGCGCAGCAGGGTGTCGGGCACCGGGGTGCCCAGCTCGGGGTTGACACTGATCGCGACGATCGCGCGGTCCAGGCGGTGCGTCTCGGCCGCCGTCAGCTTCTCCAGCTGGCTCAGCGCGGGCTCCACCAGGACGACCTGGGAGCGGCGCGGTGCGTGCTCAGGCGACACGGGGCTGCTCGCCGGCGAGGCGCTCCAGGTGGGCGTCGCGGGCTTCCTCCCACAGCACACCGGACTCCGCAGCCGGGTAGCCGTTCTCCGCGATGTCCTCGAGGACCGAGGCGAGGACGTCGACCCGGGCGCGCTGGTCGGCCGCGTACGCGCGGACGGACGCGGCGGCGTTCTCATCGAGGGGCTGGCGGTCGGGTGCGGGCGCGGGGGCCGGCTGCTGGCTCATCCGGGGCTCCTGGACGGGTTGCTGGCGTGTGTCCTCACGGTAGCGCCGGCGCGGGGCGCACCGGGACGGTACGGACGAAACCCACGCCCGGATCGGGGACCCGGCAGGACCCAGCAGACCCAGGTAGCGGCGGAGCGCTCGGGTAGGGCGGCGGCCCGGCGGAGCATCCTGGAGACATGCGCACCAAGGATGTCCGGGTGGGCGAGACGTACCGCTGCGAGGTGCCCCTCGCGCTCCCGTGGCGGCGGTACCGGCCGGAGACGATGGGCGACTCCTGGTGGCCGCTGAGCTGGTTGCGCGGTACGTACTTCCCGCTGTCCGTGGTCGACGTGGACGCCACCGCCCGGACCGCGCACGGCCTGGTGATGATCGAGGGCAGTACCCGCGTCACGGTGGAACTCACCGAGGACCAGGTGCAGGAAGCCGGCCTCCCGCCCGGGGACGGCTACCAAGTCTCCGGGATGCTCCTCGATGCCGAGGGCGGGCCCATCGAACTCCCCCGCGTCGGCACGCTCACCGTGCCGCTGCGCTGGCTGCACCCGGTGGACACGCCCGCCTCCCCCAGCCACCACGACGCCTCAGTCCGGGGAATCCACTGACCCGACCGCCCGCACAAAGCGGGTCCCGCGACGCCGAAGGTGAACCGATTGCCGCCGAAGTTGGCTCACCGGCACTGCTCCTACGAATGAGCCAGGGCATCTGTCCGCAGGTACGCGAGCAGGGCCCGCACCCCCTCCGGATCATCGCGTCCCGTGAAGGACAACAGCGCCCGCAGGACGTGGCGGGCGAGGTCACCGGTCGCCCGGACGTCCTCGCCCGCGCTCACAGCCCACCCGGACATCAGACCCGATGCCACACCGAGCAGATGCGGAGTGAGGCTCTGCCCGTACTCTGCCAGCGCCCGCTCCAGCTCGGCGCCCTCCAGGCCGTCGATCCCGGTGACGGCCAGCACCATCTTCAGCAGCCGGCTCTCGCCGAACTCGGCGACCAGGACCGCCAGCGGCCGCTCGCCGCTCCCACCGCGTACCAACGCGGCCAGGGCGTCATCGTTACCGTCCCACGCCGCTTCCAGAGCGGCAACTACACGCAGGACCTGGTCCGGAGTCAGCTCTGCTGGCATGGGCAGCACCGTAGCGGCCCCAGTACGGGGCCGGGCGTGATTCGGAGTAACAGCCTCCCGAGGCCAACCGGGCCCAAGTTCCACTGGTCCAACTTCGGTGGCAGATGGTGAAGTCGGCCCCGCACGGAGTGTGATCACCCTGGAGGGGTTGTCACGCTGTCGCGCCTGTCACGCGCAAACGCCCCTGGAGGGGTTCCGGGGCCTATCGCGCCCCCAGAACACGTTCATTCCGGACATTCGGGTGGCTGCTGTCACGCGGCCGGCGGCGGGCGTGACATGCCGATTGTGACATTCGGTGAGCGTGACAGGTGCGTGTGGGGCCCAGGTGTCCGCCCGCGCCAGCGGGGCGGGTCAGTCCAGGTCGGCGCTGGCGAGGGTGACGGCGAGCGCGATGTGGGGGACCGCGTGCAGGCAGAGTTCCGCGGCCGCGCTCGGGTCGGATGCGGTGCGCACCTCCTGCAATGTCAGGAGACCTGTCAGCACTGCGGAGTCGACCGCGTCGTCCAGGATCTCGTCCTCGGTGAACTCACCGCTGGCCACCAGCTCCTGGACCAGGGCGGCGGCGTCCTCCGGGTCGTGTCGCCAGCGAGCGGCGACGTCTTCACCGGAGCTCGCCAGCTCCATGGCGGCGGTCTGTTCGTGCGGGCCGAGCGGGCCGTCCGGCTCGAAGACCTCTCCGGCCGCGGCCAGCGCGCAGCGCGCGGCGAAGGTCCGGGCGGCCGCCGCCCGTTCCCGCGCTACGGCGGCTGGCCACCGGGCGTCGTCCTCGGCTCGGGCCATGTCCAGCAGCGGGGCGGCGCTGAGGCTGACCTGGAGGCACGGCAGCAGGTTCACCTCCACGCCCGCCTGGTCGGGCGGAGCGGCGGCGATCGGCCGGTAGACCGCGCCCGCCGCTTCGGCACAGGCGCCGATCAGCTGAGTCAGGGCGGCGATCAGCCGCGCGTTGCGGCGCCGGCGGGCGGGGAGTTCCAGACGGTCCGGGGTCGTGGTCACCCCGGCACTATGCCGTGCCCGGGGCGGGTGCTGCCCCGGGCACGGGTGCCGGTGATCAGTTCGAGAGCGGTGGCCAGACGTGCGGGCCGGTGCACTGCCCGCAGGCAGCGCAGCCGGCGCACTCCAGGCAGAACTGCTTGGGGACGCGCGGGCACGAGCAGATCGGGTTGTAGTCGGGATCGTCGTGGCCCTCGAAGTACGGCTCGTCGAGCGGAGGCGTGTAGTCGACGTGGACCTGACCGTCGGCGGTGAGCGTCTCGTAGCGGGTGCCGCAGCCTGTCGACTGCGCCCACGTGGCGGCCACCAGTTCTTCCCGGCCCGTCATGACGTGGTCCCCGCGCGCGCTGCGGTGCCGGCCTCGTACGCCCGGGCGAGCAGCGCGTTGAAGGCGAGCGCGGCCGCCGGGTCGGACTCGGGCAGTCGGCCCACGGCCGCCCGTTCGTCCTCGCTGAGCGAGTCCAGCAGGCCGGTACGGGCCAGCGTGCCCAGCAGGGCGTGGCGCAGGACGTCCGGGGCGAGGGCGGCGCGGCGGTCGGCTTCGGCTTCCTGCTCCTGACGGCGCTGCTCGTCCTGCAACTGCTGCACGCGTTCGGCTTCGGCGTCGGTGGCGAGCTCGTCCTGGACGACGGCGTCGCAGGCCGGGTCGTAGACGCCGCCGGTCGTAGCGAGCAGCTGCGCGATGCGCTGCCACTCGCGGATTTCGGCGGGGCCGCGTTCGTCCAGGTCCTCGCGGTCGCGATCGAGGTGCCGCTGTAGTTCGGCTTCCTCGAGCGCGACCGCGGCCTCGGTGGCGGTCATGCCAGTGGCGCGCCGGCGGACCGAGCGGCGGCCGGCCTTCGCCCAGTCGACCGGCGGGCGGGGCGCGGCGGCTGTGCCGGGCGCGGGGACGCGCAGGCGGCGGGATCGGGGAACAGGGGTGCTCACACGAGCCTCCCAATCGTCGCGGAAACGTTGACGGGAAAACCGGCTGCCGCACGGTGGTGCGGCAGCCCTGGACAGGTTTATAGCAGCCGGGGAATTCCAGGCGGCTAAAAATCTATTTGAAGGTGTTCGACGTCCCGGAAATCCGCGCGCAGGCCCGCACGGACGGTTCCGCCCTCGCGGAAATAAGACTCGGTGATGGCCTCAGCGAGCAGCGGTTGCAGCTCATCATCCGTCGCACCGCGCTCCTTCGCCTCCAAGATTCGGGCGGCGTGCGAGGGTGAGACGGCGGTGATGATGTCCCGCACCCGGCCGTCGTCGGAGGTGCCGTTCGCGGTGAAGCCGAAGGTGGCCCGGCACGTGATGACGAGCCCGCCGGAGGTGGCCGCGCGCTGCCTCGCCTGCGCTCTGACCTGCGGTTGCCACTGTTCCTCAGTCTCCTGCGTCAAGGCCTCCTGGAGGCGCTTGTGGGGCTTGGTGGAGGCACCGGTGAGGTAGCGGTGCACCGTGCTGCGGGAGACGCCCAGGTGCTCGGCCAGAGCCTTGGTCGAGCCCTTGACGCGCGTGTGAAGGAATTTCATTTGGGCTCTCGGGGATTTCGGCGCGGGGCGGGTGAACAGGGCGCGCTCGGCTCGCTCGAGCGCCGCGCGGATCTTGCCAGGGCGCGGGGCCGGCGGCGGGGTGGTGTCGTCCATGCCGCCCATGACACGCCCGTTCCCCTGTGGACAGAGCGCGGCTGATCTCCGCCCTTGCGGGTGACGGTGCCCTGGTCGGTGTGGACGCCGGGCCGCTATGTTCCCCGTGGCCGTACGAGATGAGGGCGACTCAGTCAAAGGGCGGGCGGGTAGCGTTACGCGGGCTGCGGGCCGTGCTGTGGGTGCTGATTGTGGTCGCCGTGCCTCTGTACCTGGGGTGGCTGGCCTGGGTCGGCTACCGGGCCGGGCACCGGCTGCCCGAGGGCGACACGCCGCGGTGGGTGCCGGTGGTGCTGGTGCCGCTGGCCGCCGTGGTGTTCTGCGTGATGGCTGGCTGGACCTGGTGGACGAGCGTGGTGGTGCGTTCCGGCTCGCCGCTGAGGGAGCGGTGGGTGCTGGTGCACCCTGGTGTTCACGGCGGTGGCGTCCGTGTTTGGCGGCGTGGCCGGGGCGGACGAACCGTCGGTGTCGGACGGGCTGCTGAGCCGGGTGGTCACCGCCCTGGGCATGGTCGGCCTCTTCTTCGTCCCGATCGCCTGCTCGCGCCAGCTGGCGGACGACGTCCGCCGGCGCTCTGTCCCCGCGCCGGGCGACCTGGGCGCGTAACCGGCGCCGGGGGCGGGCCGTTGGGCACGGCGACGCGTGCATGAACATCCGACCCCCCGCGGATACGCGTGTGAGGCCCCGCACCGGCGCATCAGCGCAGGGCGGGGCCTCACTGGTGTCACCGGGTATCAACGTCCCCCGAGACATCGCCAGTGTCAGGGCAGCTCTTGGGGAGGGGATGGGGGACGGACTTGGCCATGGTGATCTCGCTGATTGTGCTGAGGCCGGGTGCTTCGTAGCAGAAAGTCATGTTCCAGCGGTGATGTCGAAGTCGCTCGCGTTCACGGCGGAGGGCGTCATCGAGGGCGGTTGTCCCGGGGTCGAGGATCCAGGTGCCGTCGCTGTACGGCGTGAAGCCGATACGTGACCAGGCGCGCCCCAGGCTGGCACAGGCCTGTTCGTAGTCGGTGTCGTCGTCGCGTTCCAGGGGGCCCGGAAAAAGCGCGATGACGCCGGTCCCGTGGCTGAGGTAGTCCAGGGCCATCCCCGTCAGGTACATGCCGAGGCCATGCCCGCGCAGGCGTCGGTCGATGGTTACCTTGTCGACGATGGTCGTCTTGCCGGGCAAGGCGAGGAGTTCCTCCAGGTCGTCACGCAGACTGCCTGTCTTCTCGTCGTAGAGGGTCTTGCCGATCCGGTAGAGGTCGGAGCTGAGGACGTCGAAGCTGTGCACGATGTTGGCGACCCGGTATTCATCGGCCACGCAGATTCGAATCGATCCGAAGCTTTCGCCTGCCCCGCCGTCGTCTTTGACGTGCATGCCGATGTCCCAGTACTGCACTCCGTCTTCGCCCAGGGGATCGATCCAGTGTTCGCTGCTGTACGTGAGGATCATGTCGTCGATGCCGAGGCACTCGACGATGGGCGGATGTTGCTCTTGGACCTGTGCGGATCCGGCGGGTGGGGCGCTGCGAGTGTCGGTCACTGATCGTCGCTCTCGGGTCGGGCGTGCGGGATCAGCGGCTTCGTGCTGTCGTGCTGGGTGGTGTGGAGACCCTGCGGGCGGGCGGGGAGTGCCTGTGGAGTAGTGAGGATGAGCTGGGCGTCGGGGCCGGTGATCTCCGCGCAGACGGTGAGGATGGCGTTGGCAAGGCGTTCGCCCTCCGGGCCGCCGCCCAGCCCGTCGAGGGGCGCGTCGAGCCACTGGAAGCGGGGCAGTTGGACAAGCGGCATGCTGCGGGCAGCTTCGAGGGCCATGAGGTGGTAGGCGATGTGGGCGAGGCTCACCAGGCCAGCCGAGCGGGCCAGTTGCTTCAGGGACCGATTGTTGATCTTCGGGGCCAAGGTCTTGGGATCGATCACGGCGCTGCGGATTTTGTGGGGTGCCATGGGGATGGCGATGTCCGCGAAGATCTGTGACAGCTGCTTCGCGGTCTGCTGACGGTGCTCTTGCGCGTCCCCTTCGGCGGCGGCCCACGCCTTCTCCGCGCCGTCGGCCCTCATGGATGACGAGGCCGCCTTCTTCTCCAGTTCAGCGATCCGGACGAGTTCCTGGCGCCGTGCCTTGACCGCTTCCAGCCTCGCCCGCGCCTCGCTCTCGGCCGCTCGGGCACGGGCCTGCGCTGCCTCGCGCGGAGCGATCTCCTGCGCCCGGTACGCGGTGGCCCTGCCGGCCAGCCGCTGCGCGTCCTGCTCGACCTTGCGCCGGGCATCGACCACCTGCCGGGCGATGCGCTGGGCCTTGGCCAGTTCCGATTCAGCCGCCGCGGTGACTTCCTTGGCCTGTGCCAGCTCCTGGGCACGCCGGCCCTGGCGGGTGGCAAGGCCAGCGTCGGGCTGGCGGCACAGCGGACACACGGGCCCCTCACCCGACCGGGACTGCAAGTACTGCTCGCACTCGGGACAGTGCGTACGCGGCCGCGCCGCTTCCTCTGCGGCGGCGAGACGCTGGCGGGCCAGTCCGCGGCGCTCGTACTGCGCGACGACGGCCTGGTGCGCCTGGTCCGCCGTCGCGGCCGCGCTGGAGACGGCTTGCAGCCCTCGTGTCGCTTCGGCTTCTCGGCTGGTCAGTACACCTTGGTGGTCCTTGAGTTCTTCGGCCAGGCGCCGGGCTACGGTCCGGTGGGCGTCGGCGTCTTTGTTGTATCGCTCCTGGTCCATGTCGAGTTCGAACGAGGTCGGTAGCCCGTACTTCTGCCGCTGTTCGTTCGCCTTGCGCAGGGCGGCCGCGTCCCTGGTCGCCTCGCGTCGCGTTGCCTTCGCCTGCGCTTTGAGGCGGGCTGTGTCTTCACCCAGGATTCCGAAGACGACTTCCAGGGTGAGGTTCATGTCCGCGGCGCTGACCGAGCCGAAGGTGTTCCGGCCGGCATGGTGCTGCTGTTCGTAGATGAGGACCAGCACCGTGTCGAGCGTGACGTTGCCGCGGGGGGTCTCCATCGCGGTGATCCCCATGCGCTCCAGTGAGAAGGAGCCTGCGGCCAGCTCGCCGGCCTCGGGCCGTACGGGCAGCGGTTCTTCGACCTCTCCGGTGGTCTTGTTCAGGAAGGTCACGTGCTGGGCGGCGAGGTCCAGGGTGGCCGTCCAGATGCCCTCGTCCGTTTCGAACTCGACCCGGATGGCTTCGCACTGCTCGGTGATCACAGGGCTGAGGCCCACGCTGGTGGCTCCCAGGGCCGCGAAGGCCGCCTCCGAGATCGTGCTGCCGCCGGACCCGATACCGGCTCGCAGGTGGCGCACCGGCCCCTCGAGGTCGACCCCACCCCACTCCCCCTCGATCAGGAACTCTTCCGTCAAGAAGGCGAATTTGCCCGCCATGGCGTCCCTTATCAACTCAGGCGCGATCCCTGGGCGGGATGCGTCGAACCGCCTCAACGACCGGCGCACGGGGACAGGTGTTGCGCAGGTGGTGCGTTCAATCCAATGAGCGACGCCTGCGGTGGCCGGTTGAGTTGCCCGGTTGACTGTCGTCACCTGGTTCGTTCGTGGACGCCGTGGCCGTGGCCCGGCGGCGCCGCCTAGTCCCGGATCGCTGGCGGAACAGACGTACAGAGCGGCCTGGTGGGCTTCGAGCGCGCGGCCGAACTGCTGAGCCGGGATCAGGTGGCCAGCAAGCAGAACGCTGCCGCCGTACGCGAGCCGCTCATCCGGGCCGCCCCCCCTGTGACTGAGCGCCACAGTTGGCCAGCCTGAGCATCGCAATTGGCCAGCGTGAACACGGCGACTCACCAGAGGTGACAAGCGTCACAGCGCGGGAGTGGAGATTCTTTGCCGGTTCAGGGCTTCCCCAGGGCCTACGGGTAAAGCTGCTGTCGCTACCTCCCGAAGGAGCCTCTCGATGTGCACCCCGCACGACATTCCGCACACACCGCACGGCCCGGTGCCTGTCACCAGTACGTCTGCCGTCGTAGCGCTGCCGGTGTCCGAAGGCGAGGAACCGTGGGGAGCGGAAGAACAATGGAGCATCGACTATTCGGACTGTGCCGGCTCGAATCGAGGCAGTCTCCGCCTCCTGCACAGCGGCACCCTGAACACCCATGAACTCGTTCCGGCGCGGGATGTGGCTACTGGGGCTTCAGGATGGACTCGGGGGAAGCGTGCACCCATCACTCTTACCGCCATCAGAGGAGCCCTCGTCGGCCTCTGCGGAGCGAGTTCCCCCGACACACTCCCGCCTGTCGTTCGAGCGTTGCTTGCCAGGGAAGCTGCGTTGCAGGACGACCAGCGTCACCTGCACCACTTCACCACTCAGGTGCTGGGGCTGTGGTCGGGATGGAACGAGGCGGTCTCTACTGCTCTGCTGGGCGACTGGGCAAGTCCCTTGTCGGAATGCGCCGCCTTGGGACCGGCCGATCTGGAAAAACTGCGGTATGACATCCGTGCCGTCCATCGACATATGACACCACTGTGGCGGCGCCGAACCTATGGCGGCCGCCGGGTGCTGCTGTTAGAAACGCAGTGCGGGGAGAGTCTCACTCTGCGTGACCTCCTCTCAGGCAAAACCTGCCCGGAGGATCCGCTACTCGATCTGATCCCCGGCGATCGGCGTCTCGCCCGCATCCTGACAACCCTCGAACCCGGTGAGCGAGAGGTGGTCCTGGCGCTCGGGCTGCGCGGCGTCGAAACCTGGTCGGAGGCCGCCGAGTATGTCGGCGCCGTCGATCCGCGAACTCTCGGAGAACGCGTGCGGCGTAAGGTCCGTCGCCTGGTCGCCGAACACCGTCGCCGCGACACGCAACAGAGTGCAGCTCCAGCGTCCGAACTGTGGCAGATGGGGAAGGACGGTGAATCCGCATGAGTCTCACGGCTCTTCTACTGATCCTGCTGCTCGCCGTCGTCACCCTGCTCGTAGGGGCCTGCGTCTTGGCTCTGCTCCTGTACCGCCCCGCCTGGTCCGCGCCGCTGGCCGGGGCGCTCGTTGCGATGACGCTTATGGTCACCGTTCTAGGCGTGCTCGTGGCTGCTACCCGAGGCTGACCTCGCGCGGCGGCGCAACCATTCGCGCCGCCGCAGCATCACCTCAGATGATTCACCGCGATATTGCGATGATCGTGTCAGTTCAAGCGCTTGCCGACGGCGAACACTCAGGCTGGCCAAGTAGACCGCCCACCGGCCAACTGTGGCGCTCAGTCACGTCCGGGGGTGACTCAGCGCTTCAGTTGGCAGGTTGAGCACTTCAGGTGAGATCGGGTGGACACCAGAGTGTAGCGACCTTGGGCGATGCGGAGTCCTTCGGACCGCATTCGCTACGATCTGCTGATGTCCTGTGTCTTCTGCGGCGGTTCGCCCGTCACCAAGGAACATGTCTTTCCTCAGTGGCTCAACCAGTATCTTCCGCCAGGGCGACAGCGGACTGAACAGGCCCGCTATGGTGCGGGCGCCTACGAGGTGACTCGAGAGAGCGTAAGCCTGGACTTTACGGTCAAGAAGGTGTGTGCCCCGTGCAACAACGGCTGGATGTCGAAGCTTGAAACATCATCCAAGGACGCCCTCGAACCACTGATCGTCCGGCAGGACCTTGATCTCATATCCCTCCGGCAGCAACGCCAGATCGCACTCTGGGCCACAAAGACAGCGATGATGGCCGACCAGACTCAGCAGGAACCTATCCTGCCGTCCCATCAGCTTCGGAGAATGCGTACTCACCGAGCGATACCTGGTGGCACGCGCGTCTGGCTGGGGTCCTGCCCTGAACGCAACCCCACCGTCACCAGTCACACCGTGAAGATCGACCTCACGGATGTGTCCGCTCCTGACACACCCCAGCCAGTCGGGTTCTTCTGCCCTATGAAGATCGGGCATTTGTGCATCTATGTCTACTTCCCGGCCGTGGACGTCGTCATCCAGCACGCGCGTGAGTTTCACCTGTCCGTCGCCCGGATCTGGCCCCGTCGTTCCAGCGACCTACCTTTCCCCCCACCCCTTCAGCCGCGGAACGGGGAAGCCTTCGAGGCATTCGCTGACGCGTTTCGCGAGAGCCTCTACCTCTACCCGCCCGAGCAGGCGGCCGAGCACGGGATCAAGGAGTCCTGAGATCGGGCCATGATGGCGAAGCACGCCAGCTGAAGTGCTCAACCGCCAACTGAAGCGCTCAGTCCCCCCCGCCGCCCCGCTCAGGGGCTGGTCTGGCCTACAGCTCGATCTCGATGTGCTCCACGTCGGTGAACTCCACGCCCAGGCCGTGCGCCCGGGAGTTGTTGGCGCGGAAGTACATCCGGGCGAGGCCGTCGGCGGCGATCTGCTGGAGCTGCTGCTCGGTGGCGCCCTGCTCGCGGGCGGTGAACAGGCGGTCGGCGTACTCGGGCGGCAGGGCCTGGGTGATGTCGCGGATCCGGGCGTCGTCGGTGGTGCCCGGCGCCGCGGTGAACCCGAACCGTGCGCGCGTGCTGACGACCAGGCCGCCGGTGGAGGCCGCCTTCTTCCTCGCCTTCGCCCGCACCTGCGGCTGCCACCGCTTCTTGACCTCACGCTCTATGCGGCCGCGCAGGTCCTGGCGGGGCCGCTTGAGTTTGCCCGAGACGTACCGTTCCACCGTGCGCTGGGAGATCCCGAGCGCCTGTGCGGTGGCCTTGGTGCCCTTGAGCTGCTTGACCAGGTACTTCATCTGCGCCTGAGCGCTCTGCGGGATGCGGCGGGTGAACGCCCCCTCCAGCGCGCGGTCCAGGCTGTCCCCGAGCGAATCGACCATGGCCTGCTACTCCCCTTCTCCGGCGCTCTGGTCGGTCTTGATGAGGTTGGCGATGTTGAAGACCTCGCCGCGTTCCTCGAACAGGGATTCCGCCCACAGGACGGTCTGGGTGCCCTGCCACTTGACCATTCCGGGCGAGACTCCGAGCCGGAACGTGCCGGGCACCGGCTTGCCCTCGGGTGTGTACGGCAGGACGTCCAGCGGGGACGGGCCGGTCGAGGGGTAGACGATGGCGTCGGTGCCGATCGCGACCGGGTACAGGTCGGCGGCGGCCGCCGTCTTCATCAGCTTGCGGTGCAGGCCGACGCGCTGGGCTGCGAGCACGGCGGCCCGGATGTCGGGGCGCCACGTCTCCCGGTTCAGCGCCGGGTAGGGCTCGTAGTAGGGCACCTGGCCCCGGCTGCGCTGGCGCAGTTTGCCGATGGCGCCCTTCGCCGTCGCCTTGATCGCGGTCTCCAGCAGCGCCATCGTCGGGTCGACCTGCTTGCGCCGCGCCATCGCCTCGAGGAACTCCTGGCCGGTGAGGTCGGTGGTGACGCCCATGTCGGCCATCGTCTCCACATACGCGTCGCGCAGCCGCTTGTACCAGGGGTCCAGGTAGCGCCCGGTCTGGGTGCGCACGTACGCCTCGATCGGCGCGACGTCGAAGCCGAGCTCCACCGCGTAGGCGACGGTGGGCGTGGCGTACCAGGCCGGGCCCTCGGGTCGGTCGCCCTTCGGGGTGAACGGGCTCGGGAGCCGGTCCCCGTCGACAGTGCGGCCGTTGATCTGGACCCGGGACAGGTCGACGTGGGACAGGTCGACCAGCCACGAGCCGGGCAGCGCCGGATCGAACTGCGGGTTGCCAGTCAGATGGGTGGGCCCGTTCAGCCCGACGGTGAGTCCGTTCGCGGCGGCGGCGAAACTCATGTTGAGGTCAACGACGACCAGGTACGGGTTGGCACACTCCTCATCGGTCAGCGGCCGGCACCAGTCGTAGGGCTCCTCCATCAGCATCTCGGCAGGGGTGCGCAGGTGGTGCCGGGCGAACTTGTCCTTGAGGATCGGGTGTTCGTCGGGGACTTCGCACTCCACCACGGGGTAGAGCTGGGTGAGCGCGTCGTCGTTGAAGGCCCGCTTGAACTCGCCGGTGACCGGGTCCTTCTCCGCGCGGGTCGGCGGGCGCAGCGCGGTCATCAGCTCCAGGCCGGTCGTCGCGGTGCTGCCGCGCGGCGTCGTCACCCGGGCCGCGTACAGGCCGAGGTAGCGGGCGAGGTCGGCCGGGTGCATCGTCGGCAGCTGGGGGTCGTCCTTCTTGTCCCACTCGCGGGCGTCCAGCGCGTTCCAGGGCAGGATGCACAGCTGGACGCAGCGCCGCTTGGAGCCCTCGGGCTCGCGGTAGACGCGGGCCCACGGTCCGAATCCGCGCTGGGTGAGCTGGAGTCCGGCCTTCTCGATCTGCTTGACCACCTTGTGGCCGGCTGCCAGCCGTCCCGCGCGCTGCTCCTCCTGTGACAGGGCGGCGGGCAGGCCGTAGCGCTCCAGCGCGGACGCGGTGAGGACAAGGATCGGGTCGGCGTCGCGGCCGTTGCGGTGCAGCCGGGCCTGTCCGAGGCGGGCCTCTGCCAGCGTCCAGTCGACCAGCGCCGGGATGGACTTGGCGGGCACGTCCAGGACCAGGCCGCCGACGCAGTAGGCCGACACCTGCCCGTCCTCGCAGTCGATCACCGCGAGCGGCCCGCTCTCGAAGCGCGGGTCGACAGCGGGCGCCGCCATGGTCTTCTTCGCCGCCGCCTTCTTCGCACCCGGGCGCCGCGACGAGGGGGCAGGACGGGTGGTGCTGCTCGCTGCCGCCTTGGGGCGGGACGCCGGGACGGCGGCGGGCGAGGGTGCAGCAGCCGGGGCCGGGGCCGCGGGCGCTTCGGCCGCCGGGGCGGGAACGGGTACGGGACCGGTGAACGCTTCCGGAACCGTCGGCGCCGGGGCGGCGGCGGGCGTGTCGGCGGCCGGGGCGGGGAAGCGGGCGGCGAGGCCCTCCAGGAGCCGGGCGTACGCGGCGCGCTTCGGAGGCCGCGGTTCGGTGACACCTGACTCCCAGTTCCCGATGGTCTCCCGCCGGCTCTTCAGGGCCTTGGCGATCTGTTCCTGGCTCAGACCGGCGGCTTCGCGCAGTCGCTTGCGCTCCTCGGGTGTCGGGAGATCGTCCTGAGCGACCTCTTCCAGCAGCGCATCGACGGCGCTGAACAGCTCGTTCTCAGTGGGCACAGAGCTCACCTCCACAACACACCATACCTCAATTGCTCGTCGGATTTCACATCGGATTTCACATGGATTGCTCATTGCGGCTATGGTCTGCCGAGACGGTCTAGACCCTGACAGCGCTGGAGGCCCTGTGGAGGACATGGACGGCAGCGCCGTACTTCCGGCCGACGAGAGCAGGGCCGTGCTGAGGCGGGTGATCCTGCCCGCAGCCGTTGCGAGCGCCGTACCCCAGGCCCGTCCGGTCGTGGCGTTCGTCGGTGGCCAGCCGGGGGCTGGAAAGACGAAGGTCGCCGACTTGGTCCAGGCGGCGCTCGGACGGCGCGGTGGCTCCGTACGAATTGGTCGCGACCTCTACAAGGCCGCCCACCGCCACTACGCCGCGGCGTTGGCCGCCGACGTCCGGACCGCTGGCGCGAAGGTCCGTGCGGACACCAGGTCCTGGCAAGCAGCCGTTGAGGAGTACGTCCGCGACCACAGTCTGGACGCGGTCGTCGAGTCCGCCCTCGCCGACCCGGACGACTTCCGTGCGTCGTCGGCGGCGTACCGCCGCTCCCGGCACCGAATCGAGGTCATCGCGCTCGCGACCCCGGAGGCATGGAGCCAGCTGGGCATCCTCGATCGCTTCCTCACCGAGGCCGCCGCCGGGACGGGCGGCCGGTTCGTGACCTGGGCGAACCACGACTTCTGCGCGAAGAGCATGCTCGCGACGCTCGCCGCCATCGAGGCTGAGCAGCTCGCCGACCGCATCACCGTGGTGACCCGCGACGGCACGGTGCTGTACGACAACGAGCTCGTCGATGGCGCGTGGCGACGCCGGCCCGCCGCCGACAAGGCGGTCGCCCGAGGTCGCTCACGCGCCTGGACGGCCCGGGAGACGGCCGTGTTCCACCGCGAGATCGCGCGCGCCGAGGTGCGCGTGCACCGTGACGTGCCGGGCGAGGACGAGCGGCTGGCCGTCGTACGGGATGCGCGGCGGGCCGCGGCGCTCGCCGAGCCGGTCCGGCGCATCGCCCAGCCCCGACGGCGCGCGCCGGGTGTCGACTACCACCGGCTCTCTGCCGCCGAGCACCGGTGGGTCTTCGACGAGCTGATTGTCCCGTCCTACCTGAACGGCATCGTCTCCAGGGACGATCCGCGCGCCGTCTACGTCCTGGGGCAGCCCGGAGCGGGCAAACTGCTGGCCGCCCGGATGGTCCGCCGTGCAATGCGGCCCGGCACGACCCGGCTGGTCGGCGACGACTTCAAGGCCCAGCACCCCGACTACTTCCAACTGTTGCGCGACGACCCCCGCAGCGCCGGAGCCGCAATCCGCGCGGACTACCGGGCCTGGTCCGCCTGGGCCGAGCAGTACGTCCGTGACCGGCGCGGCGACGTCCTGATCGAGGCCGCTCCCGGCAGCGTGGAGGAGTTCCTCGCCAGCGCGCTGCCCTTCGCCACCGGCGGCTACGCGGTCGAACTCGTCGTCCTGGCCGTGCGGGAAACCGACAGCCGGCTCTCAACCGCACTGCGCTACGCCCGTGCCCTGCAGCGCGGCGGCACCGGCCGGTTCACCAGCCGCTCCGGACACGACACCTGTTTCCGCGCGCTCGCCGACGTCGTTGCCGTCGCCGAGCAGCACCCGCAAGTCGCGGCCATCACGGTGATCCGCCGGGACGGCCAAGCTCTGCTGCGCCACGAGAGTGGCGGCGCCGGACGGGCTTCGTGGGCCCTGGCCGCGGAACGGGCCCGTCCCTACACCGAGCAGGAGGCTGAGGCATTCCTTCGCCTCCATCAAGGCCTGCGCCGGGCGCTCCCGCGGCACCGCCAGGAGCTGGACGAGATCGCTGCACTCGCCCGGCCGCTGATGCCCGCGCGGGTGCAGCCGGCTCGCCTCGGTCGGCCGCACCCGCCCGTGTGGCCCCTGCCCGTACTGAGCAGGTCCACCGACTACGTCTTCTTGAGCTCCTTCAGCCGGGCGGCGTAGACGGCGGCGATCCGGTCGGCCTCCTCCGGTTCCGCCGTCGCCAGTTGGGCCCTGTCTGCAAGGGCGGCCTCCCGGCCCGCCTTCAGCTCCTCGACCCGCTCCTCGTCCGGCACCGGCGCGCGACGCTCCTCGAGGAGCTGGGTGTTGTACCAGTTCACCACCTCCTGGATGGTCTCCTCGGCCGCCTGTTCCTCGCCGCCTTCCAAGCCGGAGAAGTCAGAGCTGGGAGTGTCGGACACGGCCCACCACCTTCGTGTTGATCTTGATTCGAAACGGCCATTGTCTCCCTGGCCGAAACCAGCGGCCCAGCGCCGCGACGCGCCACGAGCAGGGGCAGCGCTCCTTCTCACCCCGGCGTCTGCCGGAGATGCTTCTCCAAGAGGCCTGGGGTAGGCATAGGTTGGGCCCAGGTGATCATCGTTTCGGGGGTGGGACGTGGCAGGTCGGGATCTGCGGGCGCTGTTCAGCACGAACGATGCGGGCCTGCAGGCCGGGGAGGCGTTCACGAACCGCCAGGTGCAGTGGGAGCTCGTCGCGGCCGCGCTCGCCAGTCACCTGCAGCGCACTGCCACCGCTGGCTTCGACGTGGAGGACCTGGAGGCGCCGCGCGACAACATCATGGTGTTCCACGGGGTCGGCGGCATCGGCAAGACGACGCTGTCCCGCAAGATCGAGGCAGCGCTGGCCGGCGCCGGACAGCGGCCGGCGCAGTGGGGTGAGCCGAGCTGGGCGGGTGAGCGGATCCTGCCCGTACGGATCGACCTGGCCCGTTCGGTCGGCACCTCCTTCGAGGACCTGGTGCTGACGATCCGGGCCTCGCTCAGCACGCTCGGACGGCCGCTGCCCGCCTTTGACGTTGCGCTGCGCCGCTACTGGGAGCACCAGCACCCCGGCGAGAGTCTGGAGGAGTACCTGCGCCGCGGCGGCCTGGCGGGCCGGTTCGGCAAGGCGCTGCCGCAGCAGCTGCAGTCGGCGATGGGCGACGTCGCCCAGGCCCTCCTTCTGCCCGGCACCGTCGGTACCGCTGTCGGGCAGCTGACTGGCTCTCTCGTACGGGCGCTGCGGGAGCGGCGGCAGACCGTCCGCGCGCTCGCCCGGTGCGCGCGGCTTGCCGACCTCCTGGAGGCCGAGCCCGACATGGAGGCGCTGTCTTACTACCCGCACCTGCTGGCGTGGGAGCTCGCCCAGTTGCCTGCGGACAAGCGCGTCATGCCAGTGATCCTGCTGGACACCTTCGACGACGTCGGCGACCGCACCCACCGCGACCTGGAGCGCCTCATCCAGCGGGTGGTGTGGCTCATGCCGAACGCATTCTTCGTCATCACCGGCCGCTCGCGCCTTCAGTGGGCCGATGCCACCCTGCAGGGACAGCTCGACTACACCGGGCCCATCGCCTGGCCCGGCCTGGCCGCACCCGCCTCAGCGATCCCCGCCGCAAGGCCGGCAGGCGCCGTGCGCGGACGTGGGCGGCAGGTACTGGTCGGGGACTTCTCACCCGAGGACTGCGACGACTACCTCGCCCGCCGGCTCTCCCGCGACGGCCGGCCACTCATCAGCGGCGAGATCCGCCAGGTCATCACCGGCCGGTCCCACGGCCTGCCCCTCTACCTCGACCTGTCGGTGCTCCGCTTCCTGGAGATCCGCCGCAGCCGCGAGCCGGCCCCGGCTGACTTCGACCACGACTTCGGCGCCCTGATCGCCCGCACCCTGTCCGACCTCACCCCCGACGAACGCCACGTCCTGCGGTCGGTGTCCTTGCTGGACGCCTTCGACCTCACCCTCGCCACCGCCGCGGCCGGCCTGCCGCACCAGGCACCGGCCCAGCGGCTGATCGAGCGCCCCTTCGTCCGCGAGAACGCCTTCGGACTGTGGCCCTACCACCTGCACGGCCTGATCCGCTCCACCATCCGCAGCGCCGATGACGCCACCGACGACCGCTGGACGAACGGGGACTGGCACCAGGCCGCCGAGCGCGCTCTGGCGGCCCTCGGCACCCAGTGGACCGCCGTCGGCACCAGCGGCCAGGGCCGGATACTGCTGACCGGCTGCCTGCGCCAGGGACTCACCCTCGCCCGAGACTTCGGCCTCGATCTGGGCTGGCTCACCGACGCCGCCTGGGCCTACGTCAGTGACTCCGTGTGGGAGCCCATCGCCCCACCCGTCCGGCCGGGCCACACCGACGGCTTTGAGACGTCGGCCGACGCCCTCGTCGAACTCCTCGCCGCCCTCGCCCGCCGCCAGCACGAGCACCGCTCCGTCACCGCATCCCGCCTCGCTGCCGTCACCGGCAGCCACCTGCTCCCCGCCGACCTGCACGAGATGGGCGTCTACTACCTCGCCAAGGCCCACCGCGACCTCGGGGACTCTGCGGCCTCCCGCGACGGGATGCAGCTCGTCGCCGACGGCGGCGGCCGCCTCGCCCCCGCTGCCCGCCGCGGACTTGCCCACCTTGCTCGCCTCGCCGGTGACTTCCCCACCGCCTACGACACCGCCCGCACACTCGGCTGGGCCGGCCGCCAGCACCGCGTCGAAGGCGACATCCTCTGGCCCCACGGCGACATGGACCGCGCGGCCGCCGCCTACGCCGCCGCCCGCGACCAGGCCGAGCAGCACGGCATCGCCGGGGAACGCGCCACCAGCCAGGCCCAGCGCGCCCTCGTGGTGGCTTTCACCGACCCTGTCACCGCGGACGACGAACTCCACCTCGCGGAGCAACTCCTCACCGGTCTCGACCTGCGTGCCACCCACCTCACTGTGAGGATCGCCGCACTCATCCGCGACGTCGGCACCCCGCGCGGTCTCGAAGCTGGCCGTGATCTGCGCACCGAGGCGCGCGACGCCGGTATCACCGCGGCCCAGGCCGTTCTTGAGCTGGCTCTCGCCTTTCACCACGCCGTCGTCGGAGAACAGGAAGAGATCAGAACGGTCCTCGGCCGCCTGCACGAGCTTGCACAGAGAGGCGACTATGCGTACTACGCCGACATCGCCCACTTCATGGCCGACCAGCCCCTGCCCCAACCCTCCACCACCCGCTGGCTGGACAGTGAGGACGCCGTCCGCAGCCGGTGGCACGCCATCGTCATGGAGCGGCGCCGCTCAGTCCGGACGCAGGTCTAATTAGCGGCAGTGGCCCTGTCGTTCGGCGCGCTGCGAGATCCGCCGCCGGATCGCTTCCCGCTGCTCGAGGTCGAGTGCGGGAGCGCTGCCGAGGATGTCGCCGAACTTACTGATCAGGTTGTGGGCGTTGTCCGCATGTCCTGGCGGCTGCGCGTCAGCGGACTGCGGCGGGACGGCCTCGGCGCCCGTGGACTGCGGTTCCGCTGGCCGGTCCCGGTGTCCACTCGCCGCCTGCCACAAGGGGTGGAAGTAGTCGGCGGACCCCCCCATGGCCTGCACGAGCTGAAACAGCGTGGGCCAGTCGCAGGTGGCGGCACCGTCGAGGATGTCGGTGACCTGGGATGCCTGAAGACGCCAGCGAGAGGCGATGCAGATCTGCTGAGCCGAGGGCTGACCGGCCCGCACATGCAGGGTCCGCAGGGCCGCCATGAGGCGCTGGATGGCCTGGGCCTGAGTGCTGATGCCGTCCAGCGAGTCGATCTCAGACGGATCCGCGGCCGGCCGCCGGGGCTCGCGCCGGCGCAGCTGCTCCGTCTCCCACACCTTGCGCAGGACGACCGGGTCCGCACCGCAGGCCCGCGCGAAACGCTCAGTGATCTTCCATGACGGAACCCGGTGGCCGCTGAGCATACGACTGAGGTACGAGGCGGAGCAGCGGGACTGACGGGCCAGTTCGTGCAGCGGGAGTTCTGAGGCGCGAGCGAGCATGGACAGCACGGGGGCCAGACGGTTATAGGCCGCACCTGCGGCCTCGACCTGGTCGGGGAGCTCTCCTCCCGTACTGGCAGGTCCCCCGGCCACGTGCCGGGCCGGTTCCTCGTACAGAGCGCGCAGCGATGTGGGTACGGACGGCAGATGTCCCACCTGTTTGAGCCGACGCACGATGTAGTCATCGGTGTATCGATGCCGGGCGGTGTCCTCGCTGACGCTCAGTGCCAGGCCGATCCGGGCCCAGGTCACCTGTCCCAGCCGGGCTCGCCCGACCAGACCCGCGGTCAGGCAGTCCAGCCGGGTACGCATCTGCCGGACCTGTTCCAGAATCTGCTCGGTGTCATCAGGCTCCAGCTGCCGCAGCAGCACACGGGCATCGTCCTGCAGGTCACGGATGACTTCACCGAGAATCTCGTCGAGGCGACCGGGCGTGCTGCGGGCCGAAAGGGCAGAGTTCGGCGACGCCGATGCCGGGAGGCGATCCGTGCAGGCTTGGGAGGCGCCGGGCAACACCACAGGGCCGGGTTGGCGGCGGGATGCCCGGTGCGCCGCCCTCCGGCAGGCGGCAGAGCAGTACTTCTGAGGGCGTCCAACCCGAGAGCCGGACAAAACGAAGGGGACATGGCAGAAGGCGCAGCGGTCCACGGAGGATCTTCCTTTGGTCAAGGACTCGTTCGCTGGTTTCGTGACTCCGACCGGCCGTTAATACCCGGTGCATTTCGTCGCCGGATCCGGACCGGACGGGGTTTCGTCACTGTGTGGGAACACGCATTCGGCGGGCGGGGCGCGCTTCGCTCCGCCCCGCCCGCCGCACGGCTAACCGCGTCGCGTACGCCGCCTGTTGCTGCTCAATACCGCTGTAACTCCCGCAGCGAGCACACTGCCGAGCACCTGTACGGCCGCATCGGCCTGCACTCGGGCGCCGGGCGAAGAGCCGGCGATGAGCACAATGGCCAGGGCAGGAACGGCGAGGAACGCAACGAACCTTGCCTTGCCCACCGAGGCAACACGGGCGCGAATTTCGTCGCCCCTGTTAGCCTGCCTTCCAGGCGTCCGATGGGCAGCTGCCGGTTTGACGCCACGGCGCCGAGGGGATTGAGACATCGCATCTCCTTGGAGTTGTTTTCAGGGAACGCGCGCAGGCCCTCGGATGTGGTTTGCCGACCGTGTGAGGACCTGCGCGCGCCTGAGCGTGACCCTAGCGACACGCTGTGCGAAATACGAATGCCGTCAATCCCCGGCAAAACAACCCTTCCCGCAGGTCGCCGGGGCCACAGCCTTGCGTTCCGTCGCCAGCCGCCCGGAACATTCGCCGCTGCAAGCCAATCTCCGGCACCCGAGGCAACCAAGTGGTAAGGAGGACCAGTTGGGATCCAACGACCAGGCGGCGTGCGCTGTTCTATGACGTCGTGAGGCTGTCACGTCTGTCGCCGGCCAACTGGGCGCCCAGCGCTTCCTTGCCCGCGAGCCCTGGGCTGGCGACAGCGACCAGGCGATGCCGCCGATCAGCGAGGACGCCGCGAACCGGGGCCCGGTGCGGAGGTCAGCGGCGCCGAGGACCTGGCCCTCCATAGCTCATACCACTTTGGTTCCGACGCCCGGCCGACGGGCCGTCATGTCTTTTTCTGTCGCGTCGGATAATCCGATGTGATCACCTGTTCGGCTACCGTTTCGTCATGACCACCGGTTCCCGCCCGCGCTTCTCCGTTCGCACCGGACTCGCCCCCGCGCCCCAACACGACGGCTCCTTCGAGAACGTGCCCGAGTACCTGCTCGTCCCTCTCCAGAGGTGGGTCGACAGCGCGCTCACGTACCAAGGGAGCCCGCAGGACCACAAGGCCCGTCCCATCTGTCTGCGCCTGCGTATATCCCCGTCGCTGAACCGCTACGGTTCGCCGAACTACGTGCAGCCGCTCGCACAGGCCGCAGGCGCCCAGTTGCTGGATGTGGTGGACGAGGTCCTCCACTCCCGGGCTGCGGACGCGTGGGAGGTCGAGACCCTCGGCCAGATGCTCGACGACGCCGGGTCGGCCTACCGGGTCAACAGGGCCGGAGATGGGCTTGAGGAGCGGGTCGCCCCAGCCGTGCGCGACGCGGTCCACCAGACGATCGCCGACGCGGCGGCCGGGTCCGCCGCCGACCACCTCGCCAATGCTTGGCGGGCGGCTTACGGGCGCGGCCCGGATCCGGTGCGCGCGTACAGCGAGGCGATCAAGGCGGTGGAGTGTGCGGCGCACTCCGTTGTTCAGCCCAACAACCCGAAGGCGACCCTCGGCACGATGCTGGGCGAGATCAAAAACGCCCGGCACAAGTTCACCGCCGCCATCCCCTCCCCGGCTGGTGACCCGATCGCCCCGGCCGAGGCCATGATGCGGGCACTGTGGGACGGACAGACATCGCGCCACGGCGCCAAGACCGCGACCGTTCCCGAGACCCTGGAGGCTGCCCGGGCCGGTGTCCACCTTGCCGCGACCCTGGTGCAGTGGTTTGCCTCCGGAGTCGTCACCCGGATGCCCTGAGCGGGTGACTGTAACAGCCCTGACCCGGCTCGCCACCCGCGCGCTCCTGCAGCCGGACCTGGGCACCGGCGTCGGCCGGCTCCAGCTGCGCACCGACCGTGGCTTTGTTCACGAGTTCTCATGGACAAAACCACGGCGGCTTCCCACGACCTCTTCGGCATGCAAATGCTGCGCTCGTCAGCTCTTACGTGGTCAAAGGAAGGTGCCGTGCAGGGCGCGGCGGTCCCCGGAGATGGCGTAGCGGCGGGCGGCGAGGCCGTGTTCGAGGGGCTCGCCGATCTGCTCGCACAGCAGCGCCAGGACGTCGGCGGCCTCGGAGTCGGAGAGGCAGGCCGGGGCGACTTCGAGCATCAGTTCCCCGATCGCGTGGGTGCTGGCGGCGAGGTCGTCGACGACACGGCGCAGCGCGGCGACGGTCGGGACCGCCGGCGGTTCGTCGGGCGGCGGGGACGACGGATCGCGGTTGTGGCGCTCCCCTTCCCGGGGGTGGGTGGATATAGGGCGTGCCCGGCGCCGTGCGGCTCAGGCTGCCGGGCTCAGGCCCGCTGTGGTCATCGGGCGGGAGGCGGCCTTGAGTCGCATCCGTTCCTTGACCACGTCCTCGCCCTGGAAGGCATCCCAGTACGAGTGGGTGACGATGGTTGCGGACAGTTTGAGGCACTCCTGGCGCAGCCGGGTGACCGCGGCCTTCTGCTCGTTGGTCCATCCCGGGCTGGGCTCCTGGGCTCCGGTGACCTCGCCGGTATGAGGGTGTTCGATGCCGGGCCAGCCCTCCGCGGGTTCCACCGACCAGGGCAGGGACCGCAGCAGCGCCGACAGCTCCGCGGTGGCCTGGTTCAGGCGGGTCCGGGCGGCGAGCAGGTCGCTGGGAAAGGACGTCTCAGCCATGCCCGAAACGATACGCGTGTTCGAATCCGGTTCGGTGTTCGGCGCGCCTGTACCGGGCGCGTCATGAGGGGCTTGCCGGTCCTCTACAGCGGGAGCACTGACCGGCTCTGCAGCCAAGGGCGGGCCGGCGGGCTGCGCCGCCTGGTCATGCCGAAGAACCTCGGTCTCGCCTTCCCCAGGCTGCGGCTGGCGGAGGACCGGCGGGGCACACTGCGGCGCGAGCTCCGCCGCGGCTGGGTGCACGGGAGGCTGGGGCCTGTCGACGGTGATGGAGAGCTGCGCGAGGCCGCGTCGGGGCAGCGGTGCGCTTGGCGTCCACTTTTCCTCTCCGAATCGGCAGGACAGCTCCGCCTCCTCACCGGAGAAGTGGATCGCGTCGCCAGGTTCGACGACTCCCTCGGCCGGCGGCTCTTCGATCGGCCGGTACCCGGACCACGTGGCCCGGTCCCGGGCAGGCACCCACATGTATGTCCCAGCCCGCGGGCTGCGTTGTGAGGGGATGAAGAGCGGCACCACGGTTCCGGTGGCCGCGCCGATCAGCGTCTGGCCGACGGTGACGCCCCGGGTGTTTCCGGCTTCTCCGGTCCAGCCCGTACCTTCGTCGTCCAGCCGTCGGGGGGTGTCCCACTGCAGGTGCACCCGGCCGCAGCCGGTCTTCGCCAGCCCGTCGGGGCATGGACGCTCAGCCGCCGCTGTGCAGGCCCACTCGACGAGGACGCGGTACCCGCCCATCAGGGGAAGATCGGTGGCATTGCTGATCTGCCGCCACGTTGCCGGCCGGGTCAGCATCCAGTTCGCTCGGTCGACGAGGTGGAACTTGTCGTTGTCGGTGATCCAGTTGGCGGTGAGCCCGGCGCTGGCGTGTGCTCGGGACCGGCGCAGGACCGTCCCGGAGCTGGCGTTGTAGTACTGCGCCTCGCATCCCAGGTTCAGCCCTCCATCGCCGATGACGGTCACGTCCGGCCGGGACGTTCGGAACTTGGTCGCCTTCTCCACGTCGTACCGGATGCCGGCCGCGTCACAGGTCCGGGCCACGAACTCCTTCATGGCCTTGTGCCGGTCGCTCTCCTCCGGCGTCATCTCGTGGGACGTGGGCAGGTGCGCCGCCCGCAAACGCACCAGGCCATCGGGTCCGCGATGCTTCCGGACGTACATGAAACGGCTCTGCACGCCGTTCTCCTCTGCCTTGCACACGCGGCCCGCCTGGCTTTCGACGCACTGCAGCAGGAACCGGTCGCGTTCGGCGATCGGGCGGAGCAGCGCGTCGATCAGGTCGGGCACGAGGTGTCTGCTGTCGCGGGGGAGACCGAGGTCGTCCTTGTCGAGTGCGAGGACTTGCTGGAGTTCCTCGTGCCAGACGCCGTTCGCCAACGTGCACCGCCTTCGCTTGGGAGGACTTCCCTTCGAAGGTAGAGCCAGGCACTGACAATCCAACAGATGCCGGGTTGTCATAAGGAATTCCGGCAATCCGGTCCGTCCCGGATCAACGGGTTCGGTGTCGGCTACTACGGTCGCTGACCGCGTTCCCGTCACGCTGGCGATGTCCCCTCCCTGGCCGCTACATGCCGGGGTCGAGCGCCTGCACCGGGGCTATCCGAACCAGGCGACTGGTGAAGAGGCAGTGTTCCAACCCTGCACTATTCCTACCTGCATGCGGTGTTCCTCGCGTTCAGGCCCTCCGCCGCTGCGGCCATGGATAACCAAGCTGCTTGGCGTACTCCGGTGATCCGCCACAGACCTCGGCTGTCTGACGTGGGTCACCCGCCACGAGTTGCTCAGCAAGTCTCTCGGCCTGACCTTCAGGGTCGTCACTGAAGACGTCAAGCACCATCCGGAACTGCAGCCATGGGCGGTCTTCCCCGATGGCCGAGCGGCCCGGATGGAAGAGGAAGAGGTTGATCTGGTCGGGCTCCCAAAGCCAGGCGGACACACCGCCGAGTTCACATTCCCATCGTGCAAGCCAGCCGACGCGCTCTCTGAGGTCCAGCTCCAGCAGCCGGGCAACGGTGCGTGCTGGCCACTCCCAGCTATGGTCCGCAACGGCTCGCTCTACCTCTGTCTGGTACTCCCGAGCATCGAACCAGAACTCAGGCAGGTCAACGTTGTCCTCGTCGGGGTTGCGCCACTCGCTCCAGATCACGTGGTCGCCGTCGCACTGGATGGTCACATAGAGAGCGCCGCAGCACCCTTCGGTGCACGTGGCCTCGGCCAGCCGCACCTCGCGCGGCTCAGGACCAGCCGTAAGAGGGCCGTCCGGCAGCAAGAGGTACTTGGGATCTTCGCCCGGCCCTTCTGTGAACACCTCAGCCAAGATGTCCTCACTGTCGACCAGCGGTCGGACCTCCACGCTTGCACCCCTCTGCGGAAGAGCAGGAACGACAACATGGAGGGTGAGGCAACGCTTCTTGGCAGTCATCGAACGATTGTCGGGCCTGCCACATCAAGGTGTCGCAGCATTTCTCGCGGATGGTCCCGTCACTGGTCCTTCAAGATCTCTCCGGCGGTTTCGCATCGTCGTTTGCGCAGGCAGCTAGGTAGTCCGCCCAGCTGTCCTGCGCGAACCGGGCCCACTTGTGCGCCGTGCCGGGGTCGATCAAGCGGAGCTGGGTGGCGTAGGCCGGGGAGTCCGGGCGCAGGTCGAGCTGCCCGGTCTCCGGGTGGAACGCGACGACCGCGACGTGGTGGGGCAGCTGCGGGGCGACGGTCGCGGCGCTGTCGGGCCAGCGGTCCAGGATGCTGCCGCCGGCGGCCGGGAGCTCCCATGCCCGGTCGGCCATCAGGCCCTGGAGCACGGCGGCGAACCCGGAGGGCTCCCGCCCGTCCCGCTTCACGGCCGTCGCCCGGCGCCGGCGCGGGGCGCGGGCCTCGCCGCCGCTGTTCCGCGCGGCGAGGCGGCCCTGCTGCAGAGCGACCCGGGCGAGGTCGACGCCGGACAGCTCCGGACCATCGGCGTCGCTGCCGGTCTGGTCGGTGGTGGTGGTCTGCTCGGTCACGTCGGCCTCCTACCGGTGTCCGTAGGTCATCAGCGAGCTGCGGGAGCCGTCCTCGATCTGGTCGGCGCGGCGCACCAGGCGCTCGCCGAAGATGCGCAGCGACATCTCCGGGTCCAGGGACCGGATCAGCGTCGTCTCGCCGCGCATCAGCTCGCCCGCGGCGGCGGCGCGCAGCTCGGCAAGCTCCTGCTCGCTCGGCTCCAGCGCGAGGGTCCGGTCGTCGGCGACGTCGCCGAGGTCCTGGTGGCGACCGCTGCTCGCCGCTTCCCTGACCTGCGCGAACGCTGCCTCCACCTCACCCCGGACCGCGCGGCTGGTGGGGGCGTCCCAGCCGCCCTCGTACCGCTCGGTGCGGGCACGGACCTGCTGGTTGCGGTGGCGGCGGGCGGCCTCCTGGGCGCCGCGCCACTGCTCGATCGCGTCGGCCCGCTTCTCCGGGGTGTCCAGGACCGTCTCCGCACCGGCCAGCAGCACGGCAAGCAGTCCTGAGCCACGGCGGACCCGGGCCGCCTCGCCGCGCAGGTGCAGCCAGCCCTTGACGTCGGTCACGGTCCATCCGGCATCAGCGACGTTCCGGGCTACCCAGGCGATCCGGGGCACCGAGCAGCCGCGCAGCCAGTCCAGCTCCTGGGTGAGCTCGCGGGCCAGCTGGAAGCGGCGGCCCACGACGTTCAGCTTCCGGCGACCGCCGGTCGAACTACCCCCGCGGGCGCAGGGACGACGTCTTTGAGCACTTCCTCAGCCTTCGGCACACGGAGCTACCCCCGAGGGCGCGGGGACGACGGCCTGCATCGAGGAACCAGATACGACAGTACGGAGCTACCCCCGCGGGCGCGGGGACGACGACTTGTCCGTGTTGAGGAAGGTGGTCGCCGAGGAGCTACCCCCGCAGGCGCGGGGACGACTCGACCGCCGTCCCGGCCCGGATGTGGGGGCGCGTGACGACGGGAAAGGAGCTACCCCCGCGCATGCGGGGACGACAAGTACGCCCGCGCCCTGAAGAAGTGGGAGTCGGAGCTACCCCCGCAGGCGCGGGGACGACCGGAGGTCGGCGTCGGCAACCGACTCCGAGACGGAGCTACCCCTCGCAGCGCGGGGACGACACTTCGTGACCTGCAGCTTAGACAGGCGATGAGACTATTCCCTCCCGTCACGGGCGAGCCGGCCTCCGCCAATCAAGTGAGACTTCTTTGGCTGACGTCCGTGAAGCGGGCCGTCCTCGCGAGCACACCGCGGTCCCGCCGCTCACACCCGGCTCGAAGGGCTCGCTCGCTGGGAACCTCTACCCGCTGGCCGTTGCCGTTCTTCCGGGCCGCTTCCATCGCGGCCCGCAGTGCGACCCGGGCCAGGTCGACGCCGGACCTCTCGCCGCCGCTCATGCCTGCCTCCAGGTGGTGTAGCCGAGGCACAAGTGCCCCAGGCCAGCCAGGCGCTGCACCTGGGCGACGAACGCCCGGGTGAACAGGCGCTGCGCCGACAGTTCGCCGTACCGGTCGATGTGATCGAACACCAGCTGGTGGTCGGTGGCGGCCCTATCGCGCCAGTCCAGGACCTGCTCGCGGGTGAGCTCCTCGAGGACCAACTCCTGGTCGGCGTCGACGTCGGCGGGCTCCGGCTGTGCAGCCGGGACGACGACGGCCGGGCGTGGCGCGGGCAGCACAACCGGGGCCACCGGCTCGTCGATGACGACGACGGCTGTCTGCGCGGCCGCGGCTTCGGCGCGGGCCTTGGTAACGGCGGCCTGCTGCTCCCGGACCTGCTCCCACCGGCGCGCCTTGGCCCACGCTTCGGCCGTCACCTCCTGGTGCAGCTGCTCCGCCACGGCCACGCGGCGCTCGTTCTCGGAGGCGCCGGGCATCGCGGCGTCTACGGCGGTCGCGACCGCGCGGCGCTGGACACGGCGGTCGACCTGCCGGTCCTCGCAGCGCGGGCAGTGTCGGCCGGAGTCGAGCAGAGCGCCCTCGTCGCACCGGGGCTCCGCGCACAGCTGGCGCTGCGGCAGGCCCCGGCCGATCAGCCAGCCCACCGGGTCCTTGATCGGCCTGGCCAGTCGCATCTGCTCCTCCAGGCGCCGGGCGAGCCGGTCGGCGAGGACCTGCGGTGCGTCTGTACGGCCGGCGAACCCGATCACCCGGGCCAGCTCGCTGCGGGCGACGGCCTCCACCAGGCGTCGGGCGGCCGGACGCTCCAGTCGCGCCCACACCAGGTCGACCGGGGCTAGGACGGCCCGCAGGTCCTCCGGCGGCAGAGGCACCCTGCCCCGCTGCTGCCTGCTCTGACCCTCGCCGCCCAGGACTCGCATCGGAGTATCGGCCACCGGCCCGCGGCCGTCGTTCCCGCCTTTGACGACCGGGGACTTTTTCCGCTGTTCCCCGCGGAGCGGGCCGCCGTCCTCGCGCACGCACGCGCGGTCCGGCAGACCGTGGTTCCCACCACGGCCTGCGCCGGAAAAGCCACTAGAGAGCGCGAGAGAACCACCGGCAGTAACCACAGAAGCGTGGAGAGCGTGGTGCTGTGCAGTTGCGGTGAGGTCTGACGATCCGCCCGACTCGCCCTGTCTGGTACCCTCGATCCCAGTAACCACAACGGTCTCGCCCGACTCGCCGGCCTCAAGATCTCCGGATGCAGTACCGGTGAGGTCTGAAAGCACGGACTTCGCCGCCCCGCGGGCCTCCCGCACGGCCACCCCGTGGGCCTTAGCAACCGGCACCAGGCGCACCCGCGACTGCGCGTTCAGGCCCGAGCCGGTCTCCTTGCGCACCACCTCCGCGACGCCGTGCTCCTGGAGGCGCTTGAGCACCTTCGCCCCGGCCGCCGCCGTGCAGCCCAGCAGCCGCGCGACCGTCGCCGCCGGACGCCCCCGAGACGTGTCCACCGAACCGGGACACAGCTGCAGCCAGCCCGCCGACCCCGTCGTCAGCACCATCAACAACAGCCCGAGCCGATCCGTCGCCGCACCCCGGCCCGTACGACCGGCGAGCAGCCCAGCCGGGACGACCGGCTTGTCCTTCGGCGCCCACCCCGGACCGAACAACACCTCGCACAGACTCAGCAGCACCGCCAGCTCCGCACGGGACAACGCCAACGGATGCCGCCGATCGCCGGCCTTCTGCGCCCGATACATCGGGATCACCCAGCACTCCAGCCCCGTCGCGTGCCCCAAGCTGTTGGTCGCGACATTCGAGCCGAGGAACCCGGCAGCGCGCAGCTCGGGCAGCACCGTGTGCGCGACCGTCGACTGCGACACCCCCAGCCACCGCCCGAGCTCCGCCGCCCAGATCGACGTCTCGAAGTCCTTGCGTACATCCGCCTTCGCGGTCAGCACCACCGACGCCAGCCGCGCGCCGTCCGACGCCCCGGCCAGCGCCGGAGACGTCACCAACGCGCGCACCGCGGCGAGCAGCCGGGCCCGCATCGTCTTCGACAGCTGAAGTGGGTTGCCCAGCTCCAGCTGCGTGACCGGACCGGCCTGCGCCGGAACCGACCCCAGCTGGCGACGCGACGCCCCGCTGGCGAACTTCGTGCGCGGGCGCGGGAGCACGGCGGCTGACGCCGCCACGGCGCTCACCGGCCCACCCGGACGGACGAGAGAGAGATCATCTCGGCAGCCTTACGCAGGCCGCCTGTGGACAGAGTCCGTGAAGTGGCGAGACCCCCGATCCCTCCCGCCCGGCGGGAAGAAACTTTTGATCGCGTCCCGCCCCACGGGACGGGGCTCGGGAGCATCGTGGCGGCCGGCGCCGCCAGGAGGACAGGGGTCCCCCTCTCGGTATAGGTGCGCCGGATCGTGGGGCGTGTGACACTCCACGCCGAAGAATCTTCGTGATTAATGCTGTAAACAGGGCATACCGGGCGTGCGAATCCCGTCACGCGGGAAGCGGGGTGGGCTCGAACCGGCGTGAATCGGACATGGTCGAGCTGACAAGGGGACACCAGGTCGTGCACTATGGCGGGGACACCAACCTTCATATGGATCGCCCCGACCGTGACCAGGCCCCTGCCAAGGGGCTCGACCACGGCCGAGCGCTCTGTACGGACGGAGCCCCGAGCACCGAACGGCCTGCCAAAGCCGCCGGAACCCGGGGGTGACGCTGGTGGCTCAACAGAGGCCCCCTGCCAAGGGGCTCCTGGAGAGCCGAGGTGGTCCGCTTGCCAAAGCGGACCGGGTGGAGCAACCCGCTTGCCAAAGCGGGGTGGTGCTGGATGGAAGAAAGACCAGCTCGGTGAGCTGGAGCCCAGAACCGGGGCCAACCGGGATCTGAGCGCCGACCTGGACGCTACGTCTGGTCGGAAGACGGGCCGCGCGAGGCCAGTGGATGCCAATCCACCTATCGGCGCGCGCGGCCAATGGCCGCTAGGTCATGGCCGACCCCCTCGAATGCGAGAGCGGAGTCGGCGCATACCCAAAAGCGAGTCCGATGGCGTGATCACAGAAGAGGAACGGCGTAGATACGCGTGCAGTTCCGCCGAGGCGGGTACTCTTCATCCCGCGATCACCTCCCATCAGGTGTCGCCCAAACGAGGCTTCGCCCCGTTCGAGAGCCCTGGGACCCTGCACGGTCCTGGGGCTTTCGTCTTTTTCGATCTTCCACAGCCTAGCCCTACAATCCGACCCAGCTGTCGGACGAATTCGCGCAACGTCCGACGTGCGCGGGATGCCGATCTCGTCAGACGGGAAACGCGAAGTGAATTGCCCGTCACGCGGGAAGTTATTCATTGGCCATCCCGACCGATGAGCCCTTGAGCCTGCGTCAGGTAGGCGTAAGCCGTGCCCAGGTGGTGGTAGTGGGCTGCACCTTCGGTCACGAGTGCCATGTCCGCAGCGTCTGCGGCGCGCTGGAGGACCGACGCCAGGGCGGCCGGCACCTCTGGGGCAGAGGCGAACGCCAGGAGTCGTTCAACGACCGCTTCGAGTCCCGCATTAGCAGGGAGGCCGGCCGGGCCGTTGGGCGCACAGAGGGCGGGAAGCCAACCGGTGTCAGCGTTCAAGGCGGTGCGGAGCTCCCGCACCAATTCCTCGCTGGTCAGGCGCCTCTCGGCGGTCATGGAAGTGAACTCCTGGTGCTCGAAGAGGGATACGAACAGGCGCCCCAGCCATCCGGCCGGGGCGCCTGGGGCTCAGGCCAGCGGAACCGCGAAGCGGAGCTTCCAGCCCTTGCTCAGCACGTGCTGGGTGACCTCGACGACGCGGCCTTCAGCCGTGCGGCCGACGTGGGTGATGGTCATGACCGATTCGCCCTCGGCCAGTCCGAGGCGGGAAGCCTCTTCCTGCGTGGCGGAGCGGAGCTCGACGTCTTCGACGGCCGTGTCGCCCTGGCCAAAGCCAGCTTCTTTCATCCGGCTGATGATGCCGCCGACGCCCGTGTCTACCTGCTCGATGCCCGCCGCCTCGGCTACATCGACCGGGATGTAGGTCTTGGCGAGCTGGACCAGGCGGTCGCCGTCGAACATCTCCCGACTGCGAACCACGACCGCGTCGTTCGAGCCCAGGAGCTCGGCGACGTCGGTGGGCGCGGCGACGCGGCTCACGGAAACCTCGGTGCGAGGAGTGCGGCCAGTGCGGCGCAGCTCGGCGTCGAAGGCGCCATGTGCCCCGTCTTCCTCACGCTGGCCGGTGGTGTAGCGAGTGCGCGCGTCACGCAGGATCGTGCCGGTGCTGTCGATGCTGTTGTTGGGCATGTAGTGCGTGCTCCTTATTGGTTGCTCAGGGTCTTCGGTATGTCGCTGAATCAGCGCACGAGGGCGCGATCAGGTCGCGTCGGGCGTCTCAATCACCCACTCGTACGCCAATCTCCATTTGGACCGAGGCAGGACATGTAGGCCGATCTCGACAACACGACCTTCAGCGGTCAGTCCCTTATGCGTGATTTCCATAACGGCCTGCTCGGCTGGTATGCCGAGTGCCTTTGCCTCTGCCGCAGTTGGAGATCGCACCTCGATCTCCTCTCGGAGACGGACCTGCCTGAAGCCGGCCTCCGCCATGCGGGACTTGCTGCCTCCAGTACCCGTATTGCTCTCGGCGAGTACCGGGCACGCGTCCGCTACGTCCTGTGGAAACCACGACGTGGCAACCTGAACGACCTCTTCGGCCTCATCGTTGCCGGGAATGCCAACAGGCATGATCCGCTCGCGCTTGAGGGTCTTCGCGCGATGGTGCATCCCGAAGGCTTCGGCAACCTTCTTCGGAGGTACGTCCCTAGCGATGGTGAGGACCACCGGCCGCGGCTCGAACCCCATCGCGCGCATCTCGGCTTCGAACGCGCCGACGGCTCCGCCGGCCTCCCGCAGCGATGGCAGGTAGCGCCGGTTTCGCTCGCTCACGATCTTGCCGAGCACTAGCGAGACGAAGGTGCCCTTCCCCCGCTTGGAGAACAGCAGGCCCTCGCTCTCCAGCAGGCCATAGATATCGCGGGCCGTCTGGTAGGCGATGCCGTGTTCCCTCTGGAGCTGAGGCACACCAGGCAGGCGTGACCCAGGCGCGAGTACGCCCCGCGCGATCTTGTCTCGGATCTCGGCTGCGATCCGTTCGACCTTCCCTGGTTCCTTCTGCTTGGCGGCCACCGCTCCCCCTCTCGTACGCATCGTGCGGGCTAGCGGATCTCGCTACCCGATGCGCACAGCATGACATGACTAGTTGTTTCCCGAAAGCCGGGACTCTCCGTCGTTTAATGATGCTTAGAAACTAGCAGGTCAGAGGGGGTGTGAAGAGGAAGTTAGCTAGACAGGTTGACCGAGGGTGGATAGCAGGGTTCTAATCGAAGTGCCCAGCAAGCGGTGAGTAGCCGACTGCAGGGCGTAGCCAGTGGTGTGCTCATGCGTTTCGGAGCCCTGCTGGACGTACCACTGCACCACCGCGGTTTCTGCAGCCCGTCTCTCCTGAGACGAGCAGGTGGTCGGAGGCGGTAGCACGACCAAACCCCCCGGCCGGCAGGACTGCTTGTACGACCTCAGCGCTGATGCGCTGTCTATCCGCCGGGACTCGGGCGTTGGCTCGTGGACCTGGTGGGTGGAGAGAGCATCCGCCCGCGAGTACCTCTCCTTCCCTCTTCCTGCCGAGGAGTCGTCATGCCTGAGCTCGCCCTGCCCAAGGCCGCTAAGCGCAAGGGCCGCACCCGTACCTCCCGCGTCAGCCCCCTCGACGCGATCGTCCTCTCGACCTTGTCGCCCGGTCACATCGACATGCGGACCGTGGAAACCACGCAGACCCGCCGGATCTCGCTGGTGTGCCCGGACTGCGGCACCTGGGTGGCCGTGACCCCCCACCGCGGCACCTACCTGCTCAAGCTCGTCCCGCACCACACCGGCAAGGCCGGCGTCGCCGACGCGATCCGCTGCCCCTCCAGCAACCGCCTCGTCGACGTGGACATCACCGACTACGCCTGGCGCCGCCAGTACAACGAGTGGGCGCGCGAGGAGCGCCTCGCCGTCGACCTCACCCGCCACCGCCGCGCCACCGTCCAGACCCTCAAGGTCAGCCGCCCCCAGGAGCGCCCCGCCGACCGGCGAGCGCAGTGGGAACGGGCGGTTCCCGCCGCCCGCCGGGCCGACGCCGCCCGCGTTCCTGCCGACGCGATCCCCACAACTCGCGGTGCGGCCGTCGACGGACCCGCCGGCGCCCCGCTGGCCATGGCCCCGCAGACTGCCGGGGACCGCCGCTCCGTCCGCGCCCTGGCCACCGGAACCCTCCGCGCCCTGGCCGACGCCGCCCGGGACCGCTCCGCGAGCGACGTCCTCGACGAGCACCTCGCCCGCGCCGCCTACACGCACCTGGCCACCATCTGGCGCCGCCCCCTGACCCCGGCGGACCAGCCCGCGCACACCGCCCTGGTGGCTGCGATCAAGGACGCGCTGCCCGCCCCGACCCCGGGCGAGACCGCCGCCGCGTACACCGCCCGCAACCACAGGTCCGCACTCGCCGCCTGACCAGTCGGTCCGGACGGACGCCCACGATCACCGGCCACTCCCACTACGCCGAGGGGTGGCCGCTGGTCGTGGCCGGTCGTACGACCCGCCAAAACGGCGACGGCCCCGGGGATTGCGCCCCCGGGGCCGTCCAGGACCTGACTGGAGGACCTGATGACCATCAGCTTCGCACAGCCGCCGACGCCGTCAGCGGTGGTGCTCGACGTGACGTCCCTGGAATGCAAGGCGGTTGATGCTGTGCGCCATCTCCAGACGGACATCGTCCGTGCTGGGGCGCTGCACGACCCGGCTGGCATGACCGACGACGACATCGCGCGCATCACTGACAGCGCGTACGCGGCCCGGCAGGCCGTTGAGGCGGCCGGGATGGACACGGCTGAGGCCGTCGTTGCTGCCCGCCGTCGTAGTCAGTCCAGGACGGCTCAGGCTTGACGATCCGCCACGGTCCCTCTCCATCCCGCTGCATGGCTGGGGTGGAGACGGGCCGTGGTCGGCCGTCCGGCTGGTCAAAGGGCGACGGCCCCGGAAGGTGAGAGCTCCGGGGCCGTCAGTACAGGAACTGAAGAGGAGTCCCTGTGATCGACAGCATGACACGCCCCCGCCCCTGCCCGGCAGACGGGGACGCCGCCCGTCGTCTCGGGCAGCACCTCCTGGCCGTGGTCCGCGCCCAGGACGCGCGCATCCCCGCTCACCGTGGCGTCCCGCGCACGGCAGCGGAGATGCGCGCCCGCCTCGCCGAGCGCACCGCGCAGACGGTCACGATGCGGGACGACGCCTGCCCGCTGTGCCTGCGGTGGTCGTGCAACGGCACTGACTGCCCGCCGTCCAGCGCCGCCCCCGCCCAGATGGACGTGCCTGCACCGGCCGGTGCCTCGGGGCAGTGCAGCGAGTGCGGTGGCCGGTTCGAGGACTTCAACGGCGGCGTCTGCTCCGCCTGCAAGGCCCTCGGCCGCGGATAAGGCCTGGATGCCGCACCTCATACACACGGCCCGCGCAGCGCAGCACCGCGCCGCGCGGGCCGCGTCCGTCATCGGCCCCGCCCACCCGCTGACCCGGCTGCTGCTCGCCGCCGCCGCTCTGGCCGCCGCAGCCGCCTGGGAAGCGGGCCACCGGGTGCCCGACCTCCACCACCCCACCCGCCGGCACCACGAAAGACGATCCCGTGCCTGACGACCTCTACCAGCGCTACATGGCCGCGCACCGTGCCCAGCGAGCGCACACCGACGCCTGCACCACCTGCACCGTCACCGACCGCTGTTCCGACGGACAGCGGGTCTATGACCGCTTCGTCCGGTTGCAGGACGCCTACCTCGCTCAGCAGAGGAAGCGGCGGGGCTGATCCCGCTCCGGCCGCCGCACCACGCAACAGCCCCGGGGTGGCCGCCCCGGGGCTGTCTCTTCGCTCTGTACCTGGACCTTCTGGGAGGCCCTGATGAACCGCTCCATCGTACGCACCAGCTACGCCCCCGCCGCCGACCTGCCGGTCAACACCAACTGGCGCCATCGCAGCGCCTGCAAGGAGGAAGACCCCGAGCTGTTCTTCCCCATCGGCAACACCGGCCCGGCGCTCCAGCAGATCGCGGAAGCCAAGTCGGTGTGCCGCAGGTGCCCGGTGCTGGAGCGCTGCGCCGCCTGGGCGCTGATGACCGGCGAGGCCCACGGCGTCTGGGGCGGGATGAGCGAGGACGAGCGCCGCCGGATCCGGCGCCGCGCTGCCCGCCGCCGTGCCGCCCGTAACCGCGCTGCCTGATCCGTTCTGGCGGTTGCCTGATCCGCCCGTCCCGGCCGCTGCACCACGGTGGCTGGGACGGGCGGTGACGGGGAGCCGGACAGCCCGGACCGACAGTCGAGGGAGGCCCCTATGGCCACGACGATGACCCCGCTCCAGCCCGGCACGGAAGCCGCTGCCCAGGCCGCCGCTTTCGCGATCTTCGGCAGCGACATCCCGCCGACCGGGCCGGAGGACTACAGCGGCAGCTGGCGCACCACCCTCCACGTCATCGCGGAGGAGTGGGTGGGCGAGGGCCGCTTCGAGCGGCACGCCGCCCGCACCGCGGCCGCGCTCAACGAGCTGTTCGCCACGCAGCAGCGGTACGGCGTCGGCTCGCCCGAGACACGCGCCGACAGCGACAGGCTCCAGCCGCTGATCGACCGGTGCCGCCACTTCGGCATCACCACGGCCGACCTCATCCGGCACGGCGCGCGGTTGCCCGAGAGCTGATTTCGTTCCCGCCCGGCGGGCGCGGCAGGCAGTTTCGGGGCCGCCCCGCAGCGCTCCCCCGCACCGGCCGCCCGCCCCTCGGGAGGCCGGCCTTTTCGTGCGCCCGGAGCGGGTAGAGCCGGTGCCAGTTTCGTGATCAACCGCCCGCACCGGCCGCCGTTTCGGGAATGCACCCCCCGCGTTTCGGGAGCACCGGCCGCCGTTTCGACCCCGCCTTGAACGACCCCTTCCGGAGGCCCCCATGACGATCACTGGCATGCCGCAGACCGCGGCTCCCGACACCCCTGCTTCGCACCCGCCGGGCCGCGCTTCGGGCGCACCCGAGAAGGTTTCGGGTACGGCCCGGGGCGTTTCGAGTCCGGACAAGCGGAAGACGATCAAGCCCACCCGCGACCGGCTGATGACCGCCCTGTCCCTCGTCGCCGCGATTGGGGGAACACTGGTCGGCGTCATCGGCTTCGCGATGTCCTACAGCACCCTGGCCAAGGTCGCCCTGAGCTGGGGATTCAGCCAGGAACTGGCCCCCTGGTTCCCGGTCGGCGTCGACGCCAGCATCATCGCGTTCCTCGCCCTGGACCTGTACCTGATCCGCAAGGGCACCCCGTGGCCGCTCCTGCGGATGGCCGCGCACGCCATGACCGGGGCGACGATCTGGTTCAACGCCAGCTCACAGGGACACATCGGCACCGACCCGGTGCAGGCCGCCAGCCACGGCGTCATGCCGATCCTTTTCGTGATCGGCGTCGAGGCCGCCCGCCGCCTGATCATCCAAAAGGCCAGGCTGGAGGCGGGAACGGTCACCGACCGGATCCCGCTGCACCGCTGGATCCTCTCCCCCATCGCAACCCCGCGGTTCTACCGCCGGATGCGGCTGCACAACGTCACCTCCTACCCGGAGATGATCCGGCGCCAGCAGGAGCTCATCGGCTACGAGCAGTGGCTCAAGCGCAAGTACAACGGCGTCCTCGGCAAGGCCACCGAGGACGAACTGCTGCCGATGAAGATGGCCGCCCACGGCTACACCGTCGCGCAGGCCCTCGCGATGCCTGAGCAGCAAGAACGTGCTGCTCAGGCCCGCGCGGAGGAGGCGGAGCGCCGGCGCCTGGACGCGGAGACGCGCCGGGAGCTCGCGCGCAAGCAGGCCGAAGCCGACCGGCTGGAGGCGGAGGGCAAGCTCGAAGCCGTCCGCGCCCGGGTGGAGGGCGAGACCGGCCAGGCCCGTGCGCATGCCCGAGCCCAGGTCAGCGCCGCTGAGCGGGCCGCTGAGCTGGAGGAGGCCGCGCTGGAGACGGCCGTCATCGCTGAGGCCCGTGCCCGCGAGGCGGAGGCGGAGCGTAAGGAGGCCCAGGAGCGCGAGGCCAAGGCCGCCGCGGACGTCCGCGCGGCGGAGTTGGAGCGCCGGGCGGCGGAGAAGCGGAGGCTCGCGGCGGAGGCCGACCGGGTAGCTGCGGCGGAGGCTCAGGCCATCGAGACAGCGGAGATCGCGGAGGCTCGGCAGCGTGCTGCCGAAGCCGATCGGGTCGCCGCCGAAACGGAGGAAGCCGCTGCCGAAGCCCGCCGCCGCGCCGCCGAAGCCGACCGGCTCACGGCGGAGGAGAACGAGCGCAAGGCGACCGCCGACGCGAACACGCAGGCGGCCCGCAAGCGTGAAGCCGAAACCGAGTACGCCGCTGCCGAAAGGCGGCTCGCCGCCGCCGAAGTCGAGCGGCGCGCGGTCGAAATCGAGGACGCCGCGAAGCTGACGCCGCGCGAGCGGGCGGTCCGCAAGGTCGCGCGCATGGCGTTCGCGGCCGGCGCGGGATTCTTCGCCCTGGACGCCGACGGGATCCACCGCGAGCTGTGCCGGGTCGTCTCGATCGCCGACGTCCAGCGCGAGCTCGACGTGTCGTCCACCGACACCGCCTCCAAGTACCGCCAGGAGGCCGTCGCGCTCATCGCCGACGGCTACCGGCCCCAGCAGTGACCTGCGCATTCACCGAAGTCAGGAGTTCGAGATGAGTACCCCGATGTACGTGGTCGGCGTGGTTCTCTCCCTGGTGGCCCTGGCCACCGTGCTGGCCACGCCGTTCCTGATCGTCCACTCCCGCAGTCCCTACGACCACGGGCCCGACTGCTGGTGGTGCCACCCCCGCCTGCTGCCGCGCAAGCGGCGCTGACCTGCACGAACCGTAGTTTCGACGGTTCCACCGGCCCCCGAGATGCCGTCAACACCTCGGGGACGCGGTGAAGGCGCCGAAACGCCACGACAAAGCCTCCCAGATCGCCCCCGTCCCGAGAAGGAGAACCCCACCTCATGGATATCAACGCCCTGTTCACGGACGAGGGCCTGCGGGCCTTCACCGCCACCGTCCGTGACCAGCACGTACGCGACGCCCAGCAGTACGGGCAGATCGCCGACATCGTGCGCCGGCGCCTGGAGCAGACGCCCATCGACGGCGACCGCTGGATGGCCAAGAAGATCCGCGCCTGGAAGGTGTCGCGGCAGCTCAAGGCCATGCAGAAGGCGTCCGGCGAGGCCGCGAGCAAGGCGGAGGCCCTGTACGCGACCTACAAGAACGAGGTCCTGGAGCTGCCCCAGCGCAGGGCCGCGGCGGAGGCCCGGAAGCTGGAGCGCAAGCAGGGCAGGCAGGCCGCCCTGGGCGCCGCTGTCGCCAAGTCCCTGGACAAGACGGTGACCTCGCTGAACGCCCCGGCCGGCCAGGTGCCGGGCGCGGCTGGGCAGGCGAGGCCGGCGGAGTTCGTGGCGCCGGACAACCCCTGGCAGCAGTGGCCGATGGCGGCCGGCGGTGAGCGGCCGAACGCCTCGATCAACGACTACTTCCCGAAGGGAGAGCAGGGTTGAGCACGCCTCGGCAGACGCAAAACCGCGCGAAGCACTGGAATGCGCGGATCGCGGAAGCCACGACCGAGAAGGAGCGGGCCGGGGTCTGGTACGACGCGTGCCGGACCCTGGCCATCAAGGCCGAACGCGAAGGTCGTCCCGAGGTGTGGCGCAAGCTCACCGAGGAGCTGCACGACTTCTTCAAGCGCAACGGAGGGTGACGAAGTTCTTCTTCATCACCGCTTCTTCCTCGCCGCCTGGAGAACCCCAAGGCGCGCGCGTGACGTGCGCGCGCGAGGGTGCCCCAGGCGGTGACCGTCTGTCAACTCCGAGAGGGAGACGTCATGGCCGACGACGACGGCCCGAACAACCTGATCTACTTCCCCCGCGTGGGTTACACCGCCCCTGCCGAACCCCCCGCGGAACTCCCTGCTTCGGCCCCGGCCGACGTGCCGTTCGCCGCCCCCGCAGACGCCTCCCCGGCCACACCCGAAGCGTTTGCACCCGCGACGCGAACCGACCCGATGGACGTCATGGCGGCCCTGCCCGAGCCCGGTCTCGGCACCCCGTTCACCGCCGACGCGGAGCCCGCCGCCGCCCCCGCCGCGACACCCGCGGCGGGCGGCGCGATGGTGCCCGCGACCTTCCGTTCGGAGGGTGCGCAGCCCGCCGCGCCGCGCCTGGGTTCGCTGTCCCTGGCGGCGATCCTCGCGGTGTCCCTGGCGGCCATGCGCGGCATCCACTCCGCCGTCTCGGCTGGCCGGGCCAACCGGGAGCAGCGCGAAGCGGTTGCGAAGACTGCGGGCACCGCCAAGGACGGCCCCGGCGGGGGCGGTTCGAAGAAGCAGGTGCAGCCCAGCCACGAGTACGGCCGCAAGACGCTTCAGCGCGGTCCTGGCGGCCCGGGAGGACGCTCGGGCGGCTTCGGTCCGGGCAGGTCCGGGCGGGGCGGCAGCGGCCCGTACAGCGGCTCGGGAGGCCGCGGGCGCAGCGGGTCGACGACCCGCTCGCCCAGCGGCTCCGGCGGCTCTGGCAGCGGCTCGCGGGGCGGGCGCGGCGGCGGTTCGGGCACCGGCCTGGGCGGCGGCGGCCGCACTCCCTCGCCGAACAAGAACAGCTCCGGGATCACCCCGCTCAAGCGCACCTCGCAGGGCGGCGGCGTGAACCTCAAGAAGAACCGCGGCCCCGGATCGTCCGGCGGCTCGGGCGGCACGGGAGGCTCCGGCGGCGGTAAGGGCCCGAACAACAGTGGCGGCGGTGGCGGCAAGAAGAACCGCGGCCCCGGCAGCGGCGGGTCCGGCTCCTCCGGTGGCGGCGGGTCCACTACGAATCGCAGGCGCGGTCCCGGCGGCACCGGGGCCGGGACCGGCGGTTCGTCGGGCGGCCTGGGCAAGAAGCGCGGACAGGGCTCCGGGACGGGGACCGGCAAGGGCACGGGCCCCGGCGCCAAGAGCCCTGGCAAGGGCACGGGGTCGGGCGGGAAGAATCCGCCCGGCACCACCAGCTCGAAGGGTCCCGGCACCGGCAAGGGCACGACGACCGGCCCGAAGAGCGGCACGAAGAAGTCGCCGCGTGGCACGACCGGTCCGTCCGGGATCCTGCGCAAGAAGCCCGGCACCACCACCTCCGGCACCGGCCCGAAGACGAAGCCGAAGGGGAAGGGCAGCAGCGGCGCGGGCACCACGGCGCCCGGCAGCAAGCGCGGCGGCGGGAAAATGGGCAAGACCCGCTCCGGCAAGGGCGGGACGATCCCGGCCCCGGTGCCCACGGCGCCGGGCGGCAAGTCCCGCAAGGGCAAGAAGCTCAAGCTCACGCCGGGGATCGCGCACGGCACGATGGCGGCGTCGGACACGTACGGCTGCCGCTGCCGCAAGTGCCGGCGCTTCGACCGCGAGTACGGCAAGAAGATGGACGCGGCCCGCAAGTCCGCCGTCCGGGGCCGGACCACCTTCGGCGAGGCCGTGCACGAGACCGCGAGCAAGCGGCTCAAGCGCCGCCGCAAGAAGATGGGGCCGCCCATCGTCACGAAGGTCAAGGTCAAGAAGGCGAAGAAGAAGACCGGTCCGAAGACCAAGACCATCAAGCCCGGCAGCACCACCCCCGCGGGGCCCGCCGCGAAGGCTCCGGCCGGACCGGCTGCGAAGGCGCCGGCCCGCCGCACGCCCTGGTCCACGGCCAAGGCGAGGGCCCGCAAGCGCGCCCGGATGCGCACCACTACGGTTCCGGGGCCGTGTCCGGCGCCGCCCACCGGCACCGCCACACCGCCGGGCCCCGCCGCTCCGGCCGCCCCAACGCCCGCCCCGGCCCCGGACGCTGCGGTCGCCGGAGCTGCCACCGCCCCGGCCCCGCCGGGCGGCGGCACGGTGCCCGGCACCGACACCGCACCCCCGCGCCTGTCGCCGTTCGAGGCGATGGGCATGGCGACGGCGGCGTCCGCTCCCAGCGGGCCGATCACGGTCGAGCGGGCCGACTCCCCGGCATCCGGCCCTGCGACGTCTGGCGCCGGGCCGGATGCCGGCACCTCGAGCTCGAGCACGAAGGAGAACAGCGTGAGTGACGCCTGGCTGACGAAGTGGGGCAGCGGCAGCGTCGCGGACATGGACGCCCAGCACGAGACCGAGGTCACCCTCGACGACACGCTCGACGTCCTGGAGGAGCTCACCGAGCAGTCGTTCAAGGCGCACGAGACCTGTCGCAAGCTCTCCGAGAAGGCCCGGCAGATCCGGCACGAGCTGGACGAACTCGCCGCCGACCTGCACTCCACGCACAACGTCATCGGCCGCATGACCGGCGCCGCGATGGCGAAGCTCGCGGAGTCCATGGAGCTCCTGGCCCGCAAGGCCGACGAGATGTCCACCAAGTCCCTGACGGCCGCGGAACTCTCCGAGAGCGCGGAGAACGCGATGTTCGATGCCTACCGGCCCCTCCAGCAGGCCACCGAGGACGCGGGCCTGGCCGTGCCCGCCGCCCGCATCCACAACGAGAACTGAGAGGAGATCACGTGAGTGACAACCTCCCCGCCATCCCGGGCATGAACAACGGCGTCGTCGGCACCGGCGGCGCCAGCAGCGGCAACGGGTTCCTCGCCCTGGCCGGCCGGACCGCCAAGCTCGCCGCCTCCGCCCTCTTCCTTAAGGAGGGCATGCACCTGCTCCGCTCCCACATGCAGGCCAACGCCAACGCGGCCATGCGCCTGTCGGAGATGTGCGGCCAGGCCGAAGTCGAGCCCCGCTTCACCTCCATGATCGAGGACACCTCCACCGCCCTGACCGGAGTTGCGGAGGCGTCCGGCGAGATGGTCAACGCCGCCGACGCCGTCGACACCGACGCCCGCGGCTTCAACTCCGCGCACGACCGGGAGTACCGCCCCGGCTACGAAGCCTCCAACGGCTCCGGAGTCCGGCAGGCCAAGCCCGGCTTCTACCGGCGCACCGGCCGCCGCAGCTGAACAACCCCTCACCCCGCAGCAGCAGGGGCCGCACCCAGCGGATCGGGTGCGGCCCCTGCCGCTGCCTGCCCTTGAACGGAGGCAGTGTTGAGTACCATCGACCAGGCGGCGCCGGCCGCCGACACCACCAAGCGCGTCCCGGGCCACGTCATCTACCGGCGCGTCCTGGCCGAACGCACCTCCTACGCCCTCGCGGCCGCGGGCATGGCCGTCGGCCCGCAGCTCGACGACAGCGCCTGGTCCTACCTCGCCTCCGGCGGGATCGGACTGGGCACCCTCGCCTGGCTGTACACGAAGACCAAGGACCCCGACCAGGGCCTGAGCGTCCTGACCCGGGCCCAGCGGGCGATCCCGTTCCTGACGGCCGCCGGCACCTACGTGGCGAACCTGATCACCCCCGGCTTCAACTGGTGGGAGGCCGTCGCCCCGGCCGCCTGGGCGTCCCTGATGGGCTGGATGGCGCCGCTCACCCGCAGCGCCGGCCTGGTCCTGGAGCTCACCGAGCACCAGGCGCAGACCGGCCCCGCCCGGGAGCTGACATACACCGAGTTCCTCGCCGCGAAATGGGCGCAGGCCACCGGCGACGGCACCCGACTGGTGTCCATCACCCCGTTCAGTGCCGACCGGCCCGACTTCGAAGCCGTCGTCGTCGCCCAGGCCGGGAAGGCCGTGCCCACCTTCACCGAGGTGCAGCTGGCCGCCGCGTTCGACTTCCCGGTCGGCACCGTGAAGATCCGTCCGATCCAGGGGTCCGGGCCCGGCCGGATGCGGCTGGTCGCTCGCCCCACCAGCGAGGACGTGGAGGCCGTCGCCGAAGGCATCCGCGGCCTGTGGGAGAGCGCGGTCGCCGCCCCGGGCAAGGCCGCCCCCGGTGTCGAGCTGCTCGACTACCGGGCCGAACCGCACCGCATCGTGCTGCTGGTCGCCTCCCCTCCGGGCAAGGAGATCCACCTGCCGCACACGGCGATCTGCTCCGCCTTCGGCATCGACGACCCCTCCCGGCTCGTCATCGAAACGGACGGCATCCGCCAGGGCGTCGTCTCCATCTACAAGACGAACCCGCTGATGAAGGTCCGCAAGGCCACCGCCGATGACCTGACGATGGACTCCAAGGGCCGCGTCACCATCGGCGTCTGCCACGACGGCAAGCCAGCACGGATGCGACTGTGGGACCCGAGCCAGGGTGCGCTGCGCGGCATCACCGCCGGCGTCACGGGAGCGGGCAAGTCCGTCCTGCAGAACCTGATCCTCGCCGCGGAGAAGAGAAGCAGCGTCGTCTCCTGGGTCGGCGACGTCCAGGGCGGCATGAGCCTGCCGGAGGCGGAGGGCCGGGTCGACTGGTTCGCCAAGGGCCCGGTGGAGACGCTCCTGATGCTCACGGCCGCGCACGCGGTCATGAAGTATCGCGAGCGGATCTCCAACGAGATGGGCCGCGGCGACTTCGCCCTCAACAAGCCGTGGCCGCTCATCAACATCACGCTGGACGAGATCAACCGGCTGCTGTCCCACCCGGACGAAGCGATGCGCAAGGCGACTGCCTACCTCATCGCCGACATCCAGAAGACCGGCCGCAAGGTCGGCATCGGCATCCGGCTCGCCGTGCAGTCCCTGCACCTCAAGGACCTCGGCGACGACGACGCGATCCGCCAGCAGGGCAAGGTCGGCGCGCTGTTCCTCATGCGCACCGCCTCCTCCTCCACCAAGGAGATGGGCCTGGACGGCATCGCCCCGGCCGGTTTCCAGATGGAGAACATCCCCGCCCGGATCTACGAGAACGGGCAGATCGAGGCGCTGTTCTCCGGCAAGGACGACGAGGACGGCGAGTCCACCGCGGGCATGGCGTACATGTTCCTCGACGGGCGCGCCAAGTTCATGCGCACCTTCTTCGCGGAAAAGAAGGACGGGGTCTACCCCGACCTGATCGCCCTGTACGGCGACGAACCCGCCACCGGGTTGACCGAGGGCGAGGCCAAGGCCGCGCAGGCCGGGGCCGCGATCTACGGCGTGCGGCACACCAACCCGTACGCCGACTGCGACACCCTCGCCCAGGCGTTCTCCGACGCCCCGGGCAGCACCCCGGCGGCCGGCGCCCCGGCCCCGGACGCCGACGGCGGAGACGGCGATGAAGCACCCGCCGCGTTCGAGGCGCCGTTCGGCATTCCGTTCGGCGACGGCAGCCCCGACATCGGGGAGGAGCCCGGCCTCCAGGACCAGATCCTCGAACTGCTCACCGACGGACCCAAGCAGCTCAAGGACCTGCGTGCCGCGCTGCCCGGCTTCCAGCCCTCCAGCGTCAGCAACGCCTGCTCCCAGCTCAAGGCGAAGGGCCTGGCCATCTCGCGCAAGCGGGGCCTGTGGCAGCTCACCGACAACTGAACCGACCGCACCCACCACTCACCGAAGGAACCGATACACATGGCCCTGTCGATCTCCCTGGTCCTCCTGCTCGGCATCATCGTCGTCATCCTGGTGCGCACCGGCTACCAGCGGATCATGCCGGGCATCGCCGTCTGCCTCTTCGGCTTCTTCCTCGCCAGCACCGGCATCGCCCCCACGATCACCAGCGCCGTGTCCTCCCTCACCGGATGGATCAGCAGCTTCTGACCACCCCCGATCCCCCCGCCGAACGAGAAGGAGAACACCCCCATGAACCGTCCCCTGGTCCTGGTCGTCGACGACGCCACCGACATCCTCGCGGCCAGCCCCGAGGCCCGCGCCCTGGTCGCCGACCTCCTGCGCACCGGCCGCCAAAGCGGCCTGGTGGTCCGCTCCAAGACCCGCCGGCCGTTGCAGTACCCGACGCCGGCCGCGCTCGAGGACGCCGCCGACCAGCAGTAGCCCGCCCGCCCCTTCTCGCCCCCTGCGCCCTCCCCGCCACCACGGCGGGGAGGGCGCCCCGCGTCTGCCCCGAAACGGAGATCACCGTGGACTTCGAGCCCATCACCCGCCCGCTCACCGACGACGAAGCCAAGGCCGAAGCCGAGCGGATCATCGCCCGGTCCTTCCGGCCCGAGATGCCGCTCGTGCGGCACATCCCGACGTCGTTCCGCGACGACACCCCCCTGCCCGCCTACGGCGACACCCCGCCCGTCCATCAGGACGACAAGCGGATCGTCCCCGCGTGGGCGGCCGGGATCGCGGTGGCCTCCATCGGAGTCGGCGCCGGCATCACCGGCATCGGCTGCGGGACCTGGCTGGTCCTCCAGGGCCTGGCCTCCGTCACGCTCTACGGCGTCCTCATGGTCACCCTGCCGTTCGCGGGCCTCGCGATGGTCGCCACCGCGATCGGCGGCGCGATCAGCAAGGCCCGCAAGTCGGTGTCCAAGACGGTCTACGAGGGCCCGGTCGTGCAGAACACGCAGATCAACAACACCAGCAACCAGCGCGGGATGTTCTCCCGCACCCGCAACGACGTCCGCTGAACTCCGGGCGCCCTGCCTCGTATCCGACACCTCACCCACAGGGCCGGGGCTTCGGGTGCGGGACAGGCCGTCCGGCCTCGCGGTCAGTCGTAGTCGATCCAGATCCGGCCGTGCTCATCGACCTCGGCACCCCGGATCTGCCCGTCGACGATCGCGCCGTTGATCGTCACCTCGACGTCGTAGTCCACGTCGATCCACAGCACGCCGTCGTCGTCGGTGAACGCGGGCCAGATCGTCCCGTCCGTGTCCACGACCTCTTCGAAGACGACTTCTTCCGGCTCATCGCGGGTGAACCACCCCATCGCAGCCGCCCCCTCTCTTCAATCCCGTCGCTCACAGCTTGGCCCACTCGCACGCTCCGTGAACCCCGCATCGACAACAAGGAGTTGCCCCGTGCAGACCAACGACAACACCGGCCGCGGCCGCCAGGAGCTCGCCTACCTTCCCGTGCCCTTCCCGAAGGCCCCGCCCAAGGAGCCGCGGTTCACCGCACTGCGCACCTGGTGGCAGGAGGCATGGGAGGAAGGCGGCGTCCTGCACGCGATGTGGGAGGACGTCCTCAGCGCCCCCAAGGACGGTCTGCACCACATGGCGCCCTGGCTCCGGGCCGTTCTGATGGTGGCCGGAGTGTCCTTCGTCGTGCTGATGGCCCAGGCCGCCGGCGAAGTCGTCCTCCAAGGGCTGCGCCAGCTGCTCACCGCCGCGCCCAAGGTGCAGGTCGGCGTCGACACCTCCCACGGCGTGTTCGCCGTCGTCGACCAGCCGGTGCGCACGTACATCGCGCAGCACTCCGCCGGCCTCCCGGTCGCGGCCTCCACCGTCTACACGCTGTGGCTGCTCACCGGCATCACCGGCCTGGTCCTCGGCTGCTTCTCCCGCAACAACGGGGTGCGCGCGATGTGGTCGGCGTGGGGCGCGGCCTCCGTGTTCATGGTCTGGACGGCCACCCCGGCGACCAGCCGCCCCCTCGCGGCCGGCCTCGCAGTCCTCGCCTGGACGCTCCTGTCCGCGTTCGCGATGCGCGGCCTGACCCTGCGCCGCCGCGTCGTCGGACGCCCGGCGAAGGTCTCCGTCAAGCCCGAGATCCACGTCCACGTGCCCGCCCCGGCCCCGGCCGACGACCAACACCCGCGCAGCATCTGCCCCTTCCGGGACTGACCTCCGGTCGCTCCGCCTGGTCCTCGCCCACCCTTCGGGTGGGCGAGGGCTGGACAGGCCGACCGGCCACCTCGCGCCGCGCCCGCCGACGAACAGCCGGCGGGCGCGGCGCTTGCTGTCCACCGACATCAGGAGGAACCGCTCGTGCTCATCTCCCGCCCGCGCCGCCGGATCGGCCGGCCACGCCCGCAGCGCCCCGGCCCCCGCTATCCGCACCGCCCCGACCGGCTCCCCGGGACCTGGAGCAGGTGATGGCCGAGCAGGACCAGGACCTGGTCGACGTCGACCCGCACGACCCCGGCGACGGCTCCTTACCGGTCTTCCGGTGGCGCCAGGCCGGCGCCGGGCTCGCGACCCGCCGCCAGCTGCGCGAGATGGGGCTGCGCCCCGACGGCCAGGAGCCCGTCGCCCGGCTCGAATGCCGCGGCGGGAAGCGGTGGGCGTGGCTGTACCGGATCGACCTGGCGAAGCCGAAGCTCCCCATGACGCTCGCGAAGGAAGCCGCGCTCGACAAGGCGATGGCGGCCCGCCAGACATGCGGCACCTGTGGCAGACGCTATTTCCACTGCCTCCCTCTGAAGACCTTGGGGTCCTGCCTGGAGTGCTACGACGGCACGCCCGCCGCCCCCGCCTCCTACATCACTCCCCCGGCCAAGCACCTGCTCGCCGCCTGAGCCGAGAGACCGAGCCGCCGTTCTGAACACCACCGCCCCCGGCCGGAGACCGGCCGGGGGCGAAGGCACCACGGGGCGTCCGCAGCATCGGCAAGAGGCCGGCCGCCCCGCACCCCACCCCGAATCCGAGATGAGGAGCACACCCAGCATGATCGATCGCCTCCGCGCCATCGAGGGCCTGGCCCTGGTCGCCGCCCTGACCGCCGTCTTCGACGGAGTCCACGCCCTGGGGGACCAGTTCGTGCAGAACTCGCACGACGCGACGACCAAGGGCATGCACGGCTCCCACCTGGTCTACAAGAACGACGGCTCTGCGGTGGAAGAGAACCCCTGGCGGCACGGCAAGGAAGGCCGCACCTGCACCGCCAGCGCGTACGGCCGCCGCTCGGTGAGCCGACACGTCGCCAGCTACAGCGCCGTACAGCTCGCCTCCACCCTCGCCGTCACCCGCACCCTCGGCTACCGCGTCCCCGCCAGCGCCCTGCTCACCGGCGCCGCGATCAACGCGATCACCCACGGAATCCTGGACCGGCGCGAACCGCTGCTCTGGCTCGCGGAGAAGGCCGGCAAGTCCGACTACATCAAGCACGCCACGGTCGTCCGCAAGACCGGCGGCGAGGGCACCGAGTACCCGAAGGCCGTCCAGGACGTCTCCGGCCCCGGCACCGCGCTGATGGAGCTGGACCAGGCGGCGCACCGCGCGATCGGCGTGGCCGCCGCCCTGGTCACCACCTGGATCACCTTACGCAAGGGCGACCGCCGGTGACTCCCGCCTGCGGCTGGGGCCAGGCCGTTTTCCGGGGCGGGCGGTGCGGCATCGAGCACACCGCCACCACCGAGGACGACCACCTCAAGGCCGTCGGTGCTCACCGTGACGCCCACGCCGTGTGGGACCGGCTCAACCCCAGCGAGCGCCGGAGACGACAGCCGGTGAGCACTCCCGCCATCTTCTTCGCCACCTACGCCAGCCTCGCCGGCGCGCTCATCACCCCGTTCGCGATCGCTGCCGGCCCTCGCACCATCGCCCGCATCCACGCCCAGGCCAACCAGAAGGAGCAGTAATCCCATGGCACTCACCCTCTTCTCCCGCACTCGCCCCGCCACCGAGCCGGAGCACACCCCGCAGCCGCGGCCGGAGATCGGCGAGACCTGGAAGCCCGAGGGCGTCATCGTCACCCAGCGCTTCCTCGGGCTGGCCGGTGCCGTCGTCCTCGTCTACACCGCCGACGCCGGGGTCAACGGCACCTACTACGCCGTCGCCTGCCTGGGCTGCTCGTACCGCACCCGCTCCAAGACGGACCGCGACAACTACATCGCCTCCGAGCACGTGGGCGGGGAGATCGCCAACGCCCACGCCGCTCAGTGCCGAGCGCTGCCCCGCGACCTGCCGCCCCGCCCCGACGACGCCGCCGCCCGCGAGATCGTGCGCAGCCGGCTGAACGCGGAGCGCTGCTCCGACTACGACTCCACGGTCTACCTCACCAGCTTCCACCTGGACCGCCTCGCCCTCCAGCGCTCCACCGAGTGGATCGAGGAGGAGCTGCAGCGCCTCGCGGACGAGGAACCGGAGTTCCTGACCACCAAGCCGCGCACCTACGGAACCGGCACCGAGTTCACGATCCTGCGCCGCCCGAAGCGCTGACCGGACGCTCTCCGTACGGCCCCGCCGCACCGCCTCTGGCGGGCGACGGCGGGACCGTGCGGTGTCCGCCCGGTCAGCCGAGACCCGACGACAGGCCCTCCCCGGAGGTCACCGTGCCCCTCGCCCGCCGCTCCCTCATGGAAGCCGCCGCCGCCCGCTTCGGCTGGCGCCGCGCCTACAGCGACACCACACAGGTCGACACGCTGCTCACCGAGCAGACCGAGACCGCCTACACCGAGGCCGCCGACCACGCGCAGCTGGCGACCACCAAGAACGCCGACGTCCTCGCCGTGCAGCCCGGTGTCCTGGACGTCCGCGGCCGTGTCCTGGCCGACGTCCTCTACCTGGAGGGCGTCCTGACCGGCGCCCGCAACCGCGGCCTGCCCCCGGAGCTCATCGAGCGCCTGGAGGATGCCGTCGGCCACGGCCACGAGCTGGCCGTGCTGCTCGCGGACACCGTCCGCACCACCGCCGTCCACGCGCCCGGCCACTGAGCGCCCGATCACCACCAGCGATCCGCGCCTGACCGCCGACGTGCGTACCCCGACCAACACCCGGTTACCGAGCGGCCCCGGCCGCCAACACCCCCTCGTGGAGGACCGCATGGCCCGCAAGCCTGTCACCTGGTACATCGCCACCCCTACCGACGGCATCATCGAGATGTCCCGGCACGCCGGCACCCCGGTGAACCTCGCCGCCAACATCGGCTCGACCACCCCAAGCCCTGCACCAACCGGTGGTTCGACGAGAGCCCCTTCTCGTACTTCCGCATGGTCAAGCGCGTCGGCGAGGCGCTGGAGGACACCGGCATCTGGCCTATCACCTGGCCCGTGCGGCTGTGGATCGTCCAGCCGCTCGGCGAGACCGGCAACTGGAACCAGCGCCACTACCCCTACCGGCTGCTGGCTCACCGGATCCGCGTCCTCGAGGAGACCGACGCCCACCGCGCGCTCGGCGCCGCCGGCCGGGACGTCCTGGACGTCATCCAGCAGCAGATCCCCGAGCGGGCCGTGTGCTGGGCTGCGGACTGGGACGCCGACCCCGAGGGCATGCGCCAGCGGCAGTGGAACTGGGAGCAGTGCGGCGGCCGCACCTGCGGCAGCGGGCGGTGGGCGACCTCGGTGGCTCTCACCACGTCGCACGCCCGCCGGGAGTCGGCCGCGCAGACCTGGATCGAGCATCTCGCGCGCCGCGCCGTCGACCAGGCCCTCACGGACACCGACGCCAGCATGTACGCCTACAGCTACGCCTACGGCCGTGCCACCGGGCATGCGGTCGCCGCCCAGCACCACGGCCGCCTCGACGCGTACGTCCTGGACGCGCTCCGCGGCACCGGCCTCGACACCCCCACCGCCGTCGCCCGCCAGAACCCGGCCGCTGAGTGTGCTCAGGACCTCACCGGGATCCGTGAGTTGACCGCCCGCGCCGCCCCGCCGGCCTGACGAGCCGGAGGCAGACAGGGCACCCGGGACGGCCGTCGGCGTAGGAACCCGGCCGTCCCGGTGCCACCCCTTCCGCCACCAGAGCGCAATCCGACAGAAGAAGGAGCAGATCCCAGCATGCACGCAACCGTGCCCCAGTCCCCCGCATTCGGCGCCGCACAGTCACTCCACACGACGTTTCCCGACCCCTCGCTGATCGTCCTGATCGGGGCCGCCGGGAGCGGCAAGTCGACCTGGGCGCGTACCTGGCCGTCCACGCAGGTCCTGGAACTCGACCACTTCCGGGCGCTCGTCTCGGACTGCGCGGGGGACCAGGCGGCCACCGCGGACGCGGTCGCCGCGCTGCACACCGTGCTGGAGGCCCGCCTCGCCCGGAAGAGGACGACCGTCGTGGATGCGACCCACACCGAGGAGCGCGTCAGGACCCGGCTCGTGCAGGCGGCCCGCCGCCACGGCGTTCCTGCCGTCGCGTTCGTGGTCCCCGCCCTGGCCGAGGTGTGCGTGCAGCGTCAGGCCGGGCGCAGTGCGGAGCGGGCCGTGCCCGAGGCCGTCGTGCGGCGCCAGCACGCCGAGGCCGTCGCCGCCTTCCCGCAGCTGCACGACGAGGGTTTCGACCGCGTCGTCTTCGCGGACAGCGTCCGCCGCCTGGAGCTGCTGCTCAAGCGCGCCGCCGACACCCGCCGCCGTGAGTCGGGCTGGGACGGCGATGCGGGTCAAGCGCTGATCCGCCGCGTCCTGGGAGCGGAGCTGCTGCCGCTGTGGCAGTGGCGCGAGGCCCCCGCGTTCACCGGCTGCGACCGGATCGGTGAGATCCGCCTCGGCGGTGACCGGATGATCCTCGCCCTCCGCGCCGGCGTCCTCGACCTGCTGGTCCCCTGCCCGTACGACGAAGCGTGCACCGCCCCCGCATGGCAGCCCGTCCACTGCGCCAGTGACCTGCTCGCCGCCTACACCGCCACCCGCCCGCACCCCGACACCTGCTGCACCGTGCACGGCGGCCCCGACGACCACCCGCACGCCACCCTCCGGAGGACCACGGTCCCCGCCCCGCTCCGAGCCTGACCGGCCGAAGGCAGGCAGGCCCGGGACGGCCGCAGCATCGGCAGAGGTCGACCATCCCGGACCGCTCCCGTCCCTCACGAGACCGGGAGCACTTCCAGCATGCCTGAACCGCCCGGCACCGCCCGGCGGCAGGCACCCACACAGCAAGAGGCGCACCCCCACGCCTGGACAGCTCGGGGTGCGCCTCTCTCATTCCGCCCGCACGGGCGAGAACGGAACCCCCATCATGCCCTCTTCCACCCTCTTACGTCAGCCGCCGCGCACCCTCGTCATCGCCGCCACCGCGCTCCCCCTCGCCCTGGCCGTCCTCGCTGACGACGTCCGCCTGCGCCGCCGACTGGAAGCCGCCCACCGCGACCCGCTCACCGGACTCCTGCGCCGCGACGCCTACACCGCCCGCGCCCGCCGGCTCCTGGCCCGCCACGACGACGACACGACCGTGGTCATGGTCGACGCCGACAGGTTCAAGGAGATCAACGACGGCCTCGGGCACGCGGCGGGCGACACCGTCCTCGCGTCGATCGCGGCCCGGCTCACGGCCTGGGCGCGTCCACGCGCTGCGGTCGGCAGGCTCGGTGGCGACGAGTTCGCCGTGGTCCTGGAGCTGCCCGCCGAACGCCGGGAGCAGCACCTGGAGCAGCTGGTCCGGATGCTGCACACCCCGGTCACCCTGGACGACGGCCGCACGGTCGCCGTCGCTGCCTCGGTCGGCGCCGCGTCCCCGGACGTGATCGGCACCCGCGACCTGACCGCTTTACAGAGGGCGGCCGACGCCGCGCTGTACGACGGTAAGCACACCGGCCGCGCGGTGCTCGCCACCTCCGCACACGCCACGGTGCCGTCCGTCAACGGGCGCCGGGCCAGCCGTCCGGGCACGAGCCTGTGGGGGCGAGCCGCATGAGCATCGCCACCCTGCCCGAAGGTGACTGGATCCGCGGCATCACGATCCGCCAGCCCTGGGCGACCTGCATTCTCGCCGGGAAGAACCCGGAGAACAGGCCCGTCAACTGGCCGTGGCAAGGCTGGGTCCTCATCCACGCCGGCAAGAAGAAGCCGGAGCCCGCCGTGCTGCGCGACCCACTGGTCGCCACCGCGATCCGCGGCCGCGAACTACACCTGGGCGCGGTTATCGGCGTCGCCCGCCTCACCGACTGCCACCCGGACCGGGGCCCAGGGACGTGCACCAGCCCCTGGGCGGAGCGCGGCGCGCACCACCTGGTCCTCGCCGACGTCCAGGAGCTGGCCCTGCCCGTGCCCGCCACGGGCGCGCTTCCGGCCTGGAAGCCGACGCCGGACCTGCTGACGCAGGTGTTCCAGCAGCTGCCCGACTTCCGGCCTTGACCCGCACCCGAGGCAAGAAGCCGCTGTTCGAGCCGGGCTTGGTCCCGGCTCCCGGCGCTCTCCTCGAATGGCGCGACAGCCAGCACTTCGACCGCTGGCAGGACCGCCCCTGCGTGCTGTGCGACAAGCCCACGCCCATGCGCTCCCACTACGGGGAGCCCGTGCACAAGGCGTGCGCTGAGGACTGGATCGCCGCGAACCCCGTTGAGGCCCGCCGCCTCGGTCGGTTCGCCTCCGACATCCAGACCAAACGCCGGCGCGACGACGACCACGCCTGAACCCCTCCACCAGGAGGCGCCCATGAGCGACACCCAACGCGACGTCGAACACTCCCTCGCCTACCCCGAGCCGCCCGCCTCCCCGCTGTGGCACCGCCACGGCGCGAAGGCCCGCCCGCTCACCGAGGCCCAGCAGAAGCGCAACCGCGAGCTGCTGGTCAGCGCTCAGCGCAAGCCCCGCCCCAGGGCCGCGTAGGAGGGCCGGCCATGTTCACCGACATGAAAGAGGCCCTCGCAGCCGAGGATCTCGAACTCACTCCGCTCGACAGCGGCCAGAACGCTGCTGCTGCCCTGGTGGTCGCCCACCACGCCCGTGACAAGGCCGACCTCGCCGACCTGCTGGGCGCGCTCGGACTGCCCTGCAGCGAGGACGACCTGGTGACTCTGCTCCCCCACCTCGCCACCCCCGACACTCCGACGGCTGGAGTCCCGATGCCCGTCAACGCCTTCACCGCTACCGCCGTCTCCATGCTGAACAACGGCGACAGCCCCGAGCACGTCCGCGACACCCTCGGCCTGTCGGAGGCCGAACTCGCCGACGCTCTCCAGCACACCAAGATCACCGAAGTCGTCCAGAACACCGGGCTGCCCGCCCCCGAAGCGGACACGGAGGACAGCACCCCGGAGACGGCCGCCGCGGAGCCCGGCAGCACGATGGACACCGACGGGATCGAGGCCCTGCTCGGGTGGGCGGGGAGCCACCAGGCTGCCTCCATCCGCAACCGGGCCGCCCGCGTGCGCAGCGACCTCACCGAGCTGTCCGAACGCCGTACCGCCGACGCCGCGCAACGGGCGGCAGAGGAGCGGGTCGCCAAGGCCAAGGCCGAACTGGAGGCCGCGCAGGCACAGCTGCGCCAGGTGAAGTCCGGCGGCCGCGCCGGCACGGAGGACCAGGCCACCGCCGCCGTGGTCGCTGCCCCGGAGCCCAACGGCAAACGCAGCAAGGAGGAACTGGCCGCGATCCGGGCCTGGGCGCGCGCCAACGGCCACCAGGTCGCCGACCGGGGCAACCCGGCCAAGGCCGTCCTGGACGCCTACGACGCCGCCCACCGCACCACCAACCTGGCGGAGGCTTCCCAATGAAGTTGTCAAGCCGCTGCGGTGACGGGCGGTACGACTTGATAGCACCGTCGGTCGCGGATCAGAGCCCACAGCACGTTGACGC